>NZ_JAFGYW010000005.1:0-265067 GCF_017491595.1 Pseudomonas sp. 51_B | reverse complement strand
GAATCCCCTAAAGGGCCGTCGAAGACTACGACGTTGATAGGTTGGGTGTGTAAGCGCTGTGAGGCGTTGAGCTAACCAATACTAATTGCCCGTGAGGCTTGACCATATAACACCCAAGCAATCTGCAGCGCAGATTGTGGTGGTGAAGACGAAAGACCCGAAAATTCGCAACATCACAAATCGCATATCCGAATTCGCTGGGCTGTCCAACAGGACATTCTGGCTACAGAATTTCTTGACGACCATAGAGCATTGGAACCACCTGATCCCATCCCGAACTCAGTAGTGAAACGATGCATCGCCGATGGTAGTGTGGGGTTTCCCCATGTGAGAGTAGGTCATCGTCAAGATTCATTTCGCAAAACCCCTATCTGCGTATGCAGGTAGGGGTTTTGTCTTTCTCAGGTACGTCTTATCCTTGAGCAAGTTCCGCCAGATGGGCTGTTACTTCTTCGCTTTTTAGCACCAGAACATCACCCTCCAGCGAGTCGAGCACCACTTCTGCGGTATTGCCTATCAGTGCCCCGGAAACTCCGCCGCGTGCGACGGTACCGATCACCGTGACAACTGCATTCAACTTCTTCTCGAAGTATGGGATCAATACATCGGCGGGGCCTTCCGCGACGTGTAGGTGATCTTCGCTGATATCAAATTGCGCTTGGAACGCTCTGCAGGCTTCTCGGTAGCGCTTTTCAATCGTATCGGTAAGTTGATACACGGGATCAGCTGCTGAAAGCATAGGGGAGGGGTGGGCACTGACCACATGCAGGGCCCCCTTGGCCAAGCCCGCAATTCCATAGCCATGGTCGACAATGCTGGCATGCAATCGACGGTGATCCTCATCCTGGTTGCCGACATCCACCGCCGCCAAGATCACACCGCCCGTCCAAGGCCGCTCGCTCTTGACCATCAATACAGCGCAAGGGCACTGGCGTAGGAGCTTCCAGTCGCTAGGCGTCAATAGTGCTTTTTTGAGTGGATTATCCGGTCGATGCTCCTTGATGACCAACTCGCAACCTTCGGCTTGCTGCACCGCGATGATCGATTCATGCAGGGTTTCGTGCCAGGTCTGCTCATGGGTGACATCATCGTAACCATCTTCGCGCAGCTGGTTACCGAGCAGGCTGAGGAGGGCGCTGTGGTCGTGCTTCTTGTCACACATCACCAAGTGCAGACGGGCTCCGGTCACACCAGCGATCAGTTTGGCTCGCGTCAGTGCAAGGCTGTGGGCATGTTCGGGGTCAAGGACGACCAGAATGCTGCGAACCGCTTGCATGGTGAGAACTCCTTTCTGGGGATGGGCATGCCTGACTATAGTCGGCGCCTCTCGTATCGCCGTTTGATGTACATCAAGCATAGTCACTGGTGCTGCATGCCACCGTCGGTATAATCGCCGGTCTTGCCTGTCCAGTGTGGTTGTTCGCATATGTCCCTGATCCCCGAAATCGAAGCTTTTCTTGGCTGCCCAACCCCAGATGCCTGGATAGAGGCAGCACTTGCCGACCAGCAAACCTTGCTGATCGATCATAAGAACTGCGAATTCAAGGCTGCCAGCACCGCGTTGAGCCTGATTGCCAAGTACAACACCCACTTGGACCTGATCAACATGATGTCGCGGCTGGCACGGGAAGAGCTGGTGCATCACGAACAGGTGCTGCGCTTGATGAAGCGTCGAGGAGTGCCGCTGCGACCGGTATCGGCAGGCCGTTACGCTTCGGGTCTGCGTCGATTGGTGCGTGCCCATGAGCCGGCCAAGCTGGTTGATACTCTGGTAGTCGGGGCATTCATCGAAGCGCGTAGTTGCGAGCGTTTTGCAGCCTTGGTGCCTCACTTGGATGAAGAACTCGGCAGTTTCTACCACGGCCTGCTAAAGAGCGAGGCACGTCACTACCAAGGCTACCTGAAGCTGGCCCACCAGTATGGTGACGAGACGGATATTGACCGCCGCATCACCCTAGTTCGTGAGGCCGAGGCCGAACTCATCACGTCACCGGACCAGGAACTACGTTTTCACAGCGGAATTCCCATGGTACAGGCTGCCTGAGATTCAGTGGCGACGCCCCAAAATCAAACCTATTACCAAACCGAAGCCGGCTGACACTGCAACGGTCTGCCATGGATGGCCACCAATATAATTTTCGGTGGCCTCAACTGCCGGCTGCGCCTTGGCGCGTACCTGGCCGGCAGCCTGGCCTGCCTGACGCAGTTTCAGGCTGATCTGAGCCCGTAGGGTTTCAGCTTCTTCACCCACCAGTGTGGCGCTTTGGCTGAGCAGCTTTTCCGATTCCTCGATCAATGCCTGCAGCTCACTGAATACTTGATCCTTGATCTGATCATTGTCGGCCAAAGTGGTTTTTTTTCGAGCCATGAACACGTCCTCGTCGATGCAGTGGTTTGTACAATGGATGCCGGCGCGCCAGGAAAGTTGCGATGGCTTTGTCGTTGATACACCCTCCCGGTGTAAGATAGCGCCCGTGTTCAACAGGCAGGTGCATCCATGAGTTTCAATCTGGCCAACATGAGCTTCGAGGAACGGGCGCAGATCGAGGCGCAAAAGGCCCGGCTGTTCGAGATGTGGAAGAACAACCTAGGTAAGGCCAAGGGCGAGGCCGCCCGGCTGATCGCCGAAAAATCTCGCCGCAAGGGCAAGTGGGCAGAGTGGGTGCGTACCGAGCTCGACAGCATGTCACCACCCGAGTACGCCGATATGGTGCGCAGCGAGGTCAACAAAATGATGGCCGCAGCCAGCGCAAATCGTTGATACGGCCCTTACCAGTAAAGGCTGCCATCTTTGGGCAGGTCTAGTTTGCCCTCGTCGGTGAAGCGGACGGTGCCCAGCGGGCCTGCGGCCAACTTGCCGCGAAGCTTGTAAGGTAGTCCCTGCAACGAATCAAGCTTGCCCAACCCGTAGGCCTGACGCAGGAAGGCGAATGCTGTGACGCTCACAGGTACCACGATTACGCCTTCGTCGTAGCGGCCGATATGCCCTTGCTGGTCACTGACGCCTGCTGCCAGCGGCTGGCCGTTGACCTCCAGGTTCAGGGCTACGCCGCTGTAGTCGATGGCCGCCTCGTTTGGGTTTTGCACCCTTAGCTTAATGGCCATGCGCATTTCCAGCTCTTGCCCTGGTAAAGGTTCGACGCCGATCACGCTGATGTTGAGCGGGTCATGGGCCTGGAACAGTGCGCAGGCACTGAGGCCGCTTGCCAGAAACAGAGCCAGGAGCATGCGGACATAACGGGGCAAACGGGCAGCCATTGTAAGTACCTTGCCGACGAAGTTGAGGCCGCAGTGTGTCAAATGCACGTCAGCGTTGAAAGTACCCGGTGTTATGAAAGATACTGTTTCTCATTAACGCCCGATAATTCATCTTACTGGCAGCACCTCTACCTCATGCTGACATCACCCGCCTCCGGTTTGCTGGCAAGTTTCCAAGAGCATTACGACGACCTTTTGCGTTTTCTTACCCGGCGTATGAGTGATCGGCAGCGTGCAGCTGACGTGGCTCAGGAAACTTATCTAAAGCTGCTGAAGATCGACGAACAATCGGTGGCCGTACTACATGCGCGTAGTTTCATCTTTCGCGTGGCTGCAAACCTGGCCATCGATGCATTGCGCCGCGAACAACGCATTGCCGCCAGCCACAATGAAAGCGATGTCACAGGCGAGGTTGCGTGTACACGGCCTGCCCCGGAGGCGACTTTGCTCGCGCGTGAGCGCTTGCAGATCCTGGATGAGGCGCTGATGCAACTGCCTGCCAATGCGCGTCAGGCGCTATTGCTGAACCGGGTCGATGGCCTGACCCACGCACAGATTGCACAACGACTGGGTGTTTCCGAAAGCATGGTGGCAAAATACATCGGCCAAGCGCTGCGCCATTGTCGCGACTGGCTCAAGCACAACCATGACTGACAGGTTGACCATGCCTTCTCCTCAGCCCATCTGCAACTTGTCCGACGATGCCCTCGACTGGCAGGTGCTGCTGCACTCAGGCCATGCCAGCCCGGCCGACCGGGAACGTTACCAGCGTTGGTGCCAATTGAGCCCGGCTCATGCCGAAGCCGGACGCGAAGCCGAGGGGCTGTGGGAAGAAATCGGCCACGCGCCAATTTCCCAAGGGCAGGCGACGGTCCCTGAGCCCCGCAGCAAGCGACGCTGGGCAATGAGCATCGCTGCCTCGCTGGTATTGCTGATCGTAGGTTACAGCGGCTGGCAACAGATGCCTGTTTGGTTGGCGGACTACCGCACGGCCATTGGCGAACAACAACGCGTGACCTTGGCCGACGGGTCGCAGGTTACGCTCAACAGCGCAAGTGCCTTGAGCGTGGCTTTTAGTGCACGTGAGCGCCGGGTGAGGCTGCAAGCGGGTGAGGCGTTGTTCGAAACTGCTGATGATCCACGGCCTTTCGTGGTCGAAACCGCAGGGCAGTCGGTGCAAAGCCGCGCTGCAACCTTCAGTGTGCGTCGTAACGGCCAGGTGGTACTGGCCCAGGGCAGTGCCAGTATCGGCGGGCTTCCCCTGGCCGTCGCCGCCGACGCCGAGGCGCAGACAGCCTGGCAGCGCGGCAAGCTGATATTCAATGGCAAACCGCTGCGCCAGGTGCTCGCGGAGCTTGAGCGCTACCAGCACGGCCGAATCGTGCTGTCCGATAGCACATTGGGGGCCCTGCAAATCAGTGGTGTCTTCGACCTGAACGACCCTCAAGCGCTGCTGCACACCCTTGAGCAGCGCTACGGCATCAAGGTCACTCATCTGCCATGGCTGGCCGTGGTGCATTGATTCTGTAAAAAATAATCAGAATTTTTTTCATTTGGTGCTGCAAGTTTGGCTGTGCCAGATCGTCGTAGTGGGACTGATCAGTAACCCATTCTTAATTACGACTTGTCTGGAAGCTCATTCGTGTCTTTTATGCCCAAGCCTTACCACCGTCTCGGAAGTCGTCTTCACCTGGCCTTGATGTCCTGCAGTGCGCTGGCCGTGCTTTCTGGCCCCATCCAGGGGTGGGCGGCCTCCGATGGGGTCGCACATACCCAGGCGCGTGTAGTTCAACTGGACCTGCCGGCGCAGCCGCTGGATCAGGCCCTGACTACCTTTGCCGACCAGGCGGGTTTGCAACTGTTGTACACCACGGGTGAGGTAGCTGGGCTTAGCAGCCCGGCGCTGCAAGGCAGTTACAGCGTCGAGCAGGCGTTGCAATTGCTGCTCGCAGGCAGCGGCATGGCTTGGCAGTTCACCGATGCGCGTACGGTCACCTTGCGCACGGCCGTGCCTGTTGCGCAGGCGGTCAACCTCAAACCCATCGAAGTCAGCGTCGCTTCGCGCACCAGCACCGCCATCAGTGAAATAGCCGGTACAGTGTGGGTCGTAGACCAACAGCAACTGCGTGAACAGATCGACAGCGGCGTCAGCCTCAAGGAGGCCATCGGCAAGCTCGTGCCGGGCCTGGACCTGGCCCCCGAAGGGCGCACCAACTATGGCCAGAACATGCGTGGGCGCAATGTCCTGGTGATGATCGACGGTGTCAGTCAGAACAGCTCGCGCGGGCTTTCACGCCAGTTTGACAGCATTTCACCGTTCAACGTCGAGCGCGTCGAGGTGCTCTCCGGGGCCAGTGCCATCTATGGCGGCGGCGCCACTGGCGGCATCATCAACATCGTCACCAAGAAGGGCGAACCAGGCCCGGCCCGCTTCGAAACCCAGTTGGGTGCGAGCTCCGGCTTCAACAACAGTGACGACTTGGCCACGCGTTTCGCCCAGTCGATCAGTGGCGGCAACGACCGAGTCAGCGCACGCCTGGGTGTTTCCGGCGAGCAGAACGAGGCGTTCTACGATGGCGCGGGCGAGCAGATTTTCATCGATAACACCCAGACCGACCTGCAATACAACCGTACGCTCGATGTGCTGGGCTCGCTTGGCTTGAAACTCACAGACCAACAGAGCCTCGATCTGCTGGCGCAGTATTACGATTCAGGCAATCACGGCAGCACTGGCATCTATTTTCCCAATCTGAACTACAACGCGCCATCGGACCTGGAAGATGCCGAGCTGCGCAGCGGCTATTCCTCGGATCTGCAGCCGCGCACCCGACGTCTGCTGCTCAATGCCAACTATCACCATACCGATGTGCTTGGCCAGGATTTCTACCTGCAGGCCTCCTACCGCAAGGAAAACGACAACTTCTATCCATTTCCCTATTACAACCGGGCTACGCCGACCGGTTCGCGCGGGGTTTACTTTGCAGGCTCACAGCAGAATTTCGAAGTCAGCAGCCTCAAAGGGCTATTCGCCAAGCAGTGGGATACGCTCAAGCTGACCTATGGCCTGGACCTTGATCGTGAGCGCTTCAGTGCCGACCAGACCACATTCGACGCCTGGACCTCATCCCAAAGCGGGGGCCTGGACCTGGACAAGCAGAGCAAAGCAGCGCGGTATCCCAGTTATCGTGTCGATGGTGTTTCGGTCTATGCCCAGCTCGACTGGCACGCCACCGACAACCTGACCTTGTCAGGCGGCGCCCGGCGCCAGCAAATGGACGTCGATGTCAGCGATTTCAAAGGCGTGCCGGGTGGCAGCAACGATTATGAGGTCAACCTGTACAATGCCGGCGCCATCTACGACTTCAAGAACGGCCATCAGCTGTGGGCCAATTACGGCGAAGGTTTCGACCTGCCGGACCCGGCGAAGTACTACGGTAAACCGGGCCTGAGCGTGGCGGACAACCCGCTGGCCGGCATCAAAAGCCGCCAGGTCGAGCTGGGTTGGCGTTATGCGGACCTGGACTGGGACGCGCAGGGGGCGCTGTATTACATTTGGTCTGACAAGATCATCAATGTCGACTCGCAGACTCTAACCATCGACGTCGAAGACCAGAAGAGCCGCGACTTCGGCTTTGAAGGCGCGTTGACCCGGCACTTCCAGACCGGCTGGGAAGCTGGCGGCACGCTGCACCTGACCCGGTCTGAAGAGCAGGGCGCCGATGGCGACTGGATCAAGCGCGATGCCCGCTATGCTTCACTGTCCAAGGCCACCGCCTTCGTCGGTTACAAGGCGGATGGCCGCAGCGCCCGGCTGCAGGCCAATCACGCTTTCAGTCTCAAAGACGATGCCGACCATGAGATCGACGGCTATACCACCTTCGATTTGCTTGCCAGCCAGGACACCGGTTTTGGCACCTTCAGTGCGGGTATCCAGAACTTACTGGACAAGCGTTACAGCACGGTGTGGGGCCAACGGGCGACATTGTTCTATTCGCCGACCTATGGCCCGGCTTATCTGTATGACTACCAGGGCCGAGGGCGAACCTACACCCTGACCTGGAGCATGGCGTACTGATTGCTCAGGCCTCTGAAATCCTTGGTGGCCTGCGTGGCATCAACCTCGTGGGGATGGACCTGGTGGAAGTCGCGCCAGCCTATGACCATGCCGATATCACGGCCTTGGCTGGCGCTACTTTGGCCATGGAGATGCTGTGCCTATACGCGGCTCGGCACAAGGTCGATATTGCACGGTGATGCATTGACGTAAAGGTCTGGCCCATCGGGCTTATCTGAAACATGAGGAATCGCATTCATACTTTTGTCCCGAACCCAGCGCGCCTTAGGCTATCAAACTGCTTAAGGCGAGCATTTTCGTACAAGAGGTGAAGCATGAACCTTACATCCCCGGTGATTGCCATCACCTTGCTATGGTGCCTGCAGGCGCAGGCTACGCCCTTGCAGCCCTCCGCGAGCAACAGTAATCCCTACAACAGCCCGATCCAGCGCGCTAACCCCAACAGCCGTCAGGGTAGCGTTCCGGCCGCCCCACCTGTTCGCGGCCCCTCCACAGTACCGACGTACCGCACACCAAGTCTGGACAATCGTGGCATCGGCAACGGCGATAACCTGCGCCGCCAGCAGCAGGTGCCAAACCTGGAACCCTCCCGACCGCCGCGCGAAAACCCACGTGCGCCTTGAGCCCATCTGCCAGAAAGGAATTCCGAATGATCCGAGCCACCTGGTTGACCACCCTGACAGTCGCCGCATTGCTGCCTTTGATTGCTCATGCGGCTCCAGAGCAACAGCTCCCCAGTGAAGAAGGCCAGCTCACCGTCAGCACTCTGGCTGATGGCCTGCGCTACCCCTGGGCATTGGCGTTTCTGCCAGGTGGCAAGGACATGCTGGTTACCGAGCGTTCTGGCAACCTTCGGGTAATCAGCGCCGAAGGCAAGGTCGGGCCGCCCATCAACGGAGTGCCCAAGGTCTGGAGCGAAGGCCAGGGCGGATTGCTCGATGTCGTGTTGTCGCCAGAGTTCGCAAAGGACCGCACGGTCTACCTGTCCTATGCCGAGCAGGGCAGTGATGGCAAGGCAGGCACGGCAGTGGGACGTGGCCAGTTGTCCGAAGATCGCGCCCGGCTGGACAACTTCAATGTGATCTTTCGCCAACAGCCCAAACTCTCTGTAGGCAACCATTTCGGTTCGCGGCTCGTGTTCGATCGCGACGGCTTCTTGTTCGTGGCTTTGGGCGAGAACAACCAGCGCCCCACCGCTCAAGATTTGGACAAACTTCAGGGCAAGGTCGTACGGATTCTGCCCGACGGTGAGATACCCAAGGATAATCCTTTTGTCGGCAAGCAAGGCGTGCGCCCGGAAATCTGGTCGTTCGGCCACCGTAACCAACAGGGTGCCGCGCTCAACCCCTGGACTGGCAAGCTCTGGACCCACGAACATGGCCCGCGCGGTGGCGACGAGATCAACATCCCGCAGCCCGGCAAGAATTACGGCTGGCCGATTGCCACTCACGGTATCAACTATTCTCTGTTGCCCATCCCCGAGGCCAAGGGCAAGCATGTGGACGGTATGGTCGACCCGCACCATGTCTGGGAAAAATCGCCAGGTATCAGCGGCATGGCCTTCTACGACAGCCCTACCTTCAAGGCCTGGGATCACAACTTGTTCATAGGGGCTCTGGCATCTCAGTCGCTGATCCGCTTGCAGCTCGATGGCGACAAGGTTGTCCATGAAGAACGCTTGTTGGGTGAACTGAAAGCACGGATCCGCGACGTGCGGGTTGGGCCGGATGGCTACCTGTATGTGCTGACCGATGCCAAGGATGGTGCGCTGCTGAAAGTGGGGTTGAGTGACGGTTCAGAGGCCCTGTAAAGCGCTGGCGGCCGCTGCCATACAGTGACTTACCTCAAATACATGTTCAGTGTTCGTGGGGTCAGGTTTACCCGCAAAAGGGCCAGCCCATACAATGCAGCTCTCAATGGCCAAGCCTGCAGTCATGCAACCAGACCCACTGAATCTCTATCGCACTGCGATTACAGAACAAGGCTTTGCCGAGGACCCCGCGCAAGCCAAGGCTGTCGAGGCCCTGCAAGCTTGTTTCGAGGTGCTGCTAAAGGGTAACACGCCCCAGGGCCTGTACCTTTGGGGGCCAGTCGGGCGCGGCAAGACCTGGCTCATGGACCTGTTCCACCGCTGCCTGAGCGTGCCGTCCCGGCGCCAGCACTTTCACCACTTCATGGGCTGGGTTCACCAACGGCTGTTCCAGCTCAACGGTACCGCTGACCCTTTGCAGGCGCTGGCACGGGAGCTGGCCGGGCAGATCCGTGTCTTGTGCTTCGATGAGCTGTTCGTCAACGATATCGGCGATGCGATCATCCTCGGCCGCCTGTTCCAAGTGTTGTTCGATCACGCAGTGGTGATTGTCGCCACTTCCAATCAACCGCCTCACCAGCTGTATCGTGACGGCTTCAATCGCGAGCGCTTCCTACCTGCCATCGGCGCTATCGAGCGTCACATGCAGGTGCTCTCGGTGGCAGGCGACCACGACCATCGCCTGCATCCCGGCACACCGCTTCAGCGTTACTGGGTGGCCGAAGCAGGCAGCAAAGACCGTGCGCTGGAGAAGGTCTTCCAGCAGCTCAGCGGCGGCGACACCGGTAGCGATGCGCCGCTGCAGATCGGATCGCGGCAGATTGATGTGATCCGCAGCAGTGATCAGGCCGTATGGTGCCGCTTTAGCGAACTGTGCGAACGTCCATTGGCCGCGATGGATTTCATGGCGCTATGCGACCGCTTTTCAGCGATTCTGGTTGAAGGTATTCCGGCTCTCGGAGCTCGGCAGCGCGCCGGGCGCATCGCCCGTGGCACCGAAGATGGTGCTACGCGGGTCGCGGCCGGGGACCGTGAGTTGCCGATGCTGTCACCCAAGGACGATGCTGTGCGCCGTTTCATAGCATTGGTCGATGAGTGCTATGACCGCCGCGTGGCGCTTTATCTGCAAGCGCAGGTTCCGTTGGATGAGCTCTACACCCAGGGTTATTTGGCGTTCCCGTATCAAAGAACCCTGAGCCGGCTGAAGGAGATGCAACTTCAGCGCTTTGCCTGACCAAGCTCAGCCATGGGGGCGCTGCTGCCCGTGGGTACAGCACCCCGATACTCGGTCAACGCTCAAGCCATTGCACAAGCGTACGGTTGAAGCGCCGTGGCTCCTCGATCTGCGGCGCATGCCCCATGCCCTCGAAGGTTACCAGCTCGCCTTGCGGGATGAGTTTGGCGACCTGCGGCCCCAAGTCCTGATACTTGCCCAGCTTGGCTTTGACCTCAGGCGGGGCGATATCGCTGCCGATTGCCGTGGTGTCCTTGTCACCGAGCAGCAGCAGCGTGGGCATCTTCAAGTCTTTGAACTCGTAATACACCGGTTGGGTGAAGATCATGTCGTAGATCAGCGCCGAGTTCCACGCCACCGCCTCATGCCCCGGCCCCTGATTCAGCCCTACCAGCATCTGTACCCAGCGCTCGTATTCAGGCTTCCAGCGGCCCACGTAGTAGGTTTTGCGTTCATATTCGCGCACCCCTTCGGCATTGAGCTTCAGTTCGCGGGCATACCACTGGTCAACCGTGCGATAAGGCACACCCAGCGCTTTCCAGTCCTCCAGGCCAATGGGATTGACCAGTGCCAGGCGCTCGACCTGCTGCGGATACATCAGCGCGTAGCGGGTGGCGAGCATGCCGCCTGTGGAGTGGCCGAGTACCACAGCCTGCTTGACGCCCAACTGTTCGAGCAGCGCATGGGTGTTCGCCGCCAGTTGCTGAAAGCTGTACTGGTAATTGGCCGGTTTGGTCGAGGTGCAGAACCCGATCTGGTCGGGGGCAATCACCCGGTAGCCAGCCTGGCTCAACGCTTCGATGGTGGTCTCCCAGGTGGCGGCGCAGAAGTTCTTGCCGTGCATCAGTACCACGCTGCGACCATTGGCTTGGCCGCGGGCCGGGACGTCCATATAACCCATCTGCAGCTGCTGGCCTTGGGACTGGAAGTCAAAGTGCTTGAGCGGGTGGGGGTAGCTGAAACCTTCGAGCTGTTTGCCGTAGGTGGGTGTTTCGGCGGCGATGGCCGAAACGCTGACGAGGCAGGCCAGGGCCAGAGCGGTTGCGCGCAGCATGGGGGCACTCCGTGTAGGACCATGTAGGAATTGGCGACTGTAGCAGTCAGTGGACTAGCACAAAGGGCAAAGGTGTTACCAAGCATGAAACCAGCCCAGCGTAATCATCGCCACGACGATGTAGCGCCCGCCCTTGGCCAGGGTCACCAGCAGCAGAAAACGCCAGAATGGCTCGCGCATGATACCGGCGATCAGGGTCAGGGGGTCGCCGATCACCGGCATCCAGCTCAACAGCAATGACCACTGGCCCCAGCGCTGATAACGCTGCTGTGCCCGTTCAAGCTGGCTGGCATTGAATGGGAACCAGCGCCGATGGCGCAGATGCTCGATGGCTCGGCCAAGCAGCCAGTTCACCACCGAGCCCAGCACATTGCCCAAGGTGGCGACTGCCAACAACGTCATCCAGGCCTCGGGCTGGCGCAGCAGCAGCGCGACCAGCACCGCTTCCGATTGCAGTGGCAGCAGGGTGGCAGCCCCAAAAGCGCTAAGCAATAGCGCCCACAGGCTCAGCATCAGTAGTTGGCGACCACGGTGTCCTGGCCAGCCTGGGTCACACCAATGACCTGGTAGGCATCCTTGCGGCCAGCCATTTCCATGCCCGGCGAACCCATCGGCATACCGGGCACGGCCAAGCCTTTGAGGTCCTTACGCGCAGCGAGCAGGCGCACCTGCTCGGCAGGCACATGGCCCTCAACGAACTTGCCGCCGATCACCCCGGTGTGGCACGAGGCCAGGTGAGGCGCCACACCCAAGCGCTGTTTGACAGCGCTCATGTTCGGCTCGACGTGGTCGTTCACAGTGAAGCCGTTCTGGCGTAAGTGACTGATCCAGGCTTTGCAGCAGCCACAGTTGGGGTCGCGGTACACATCAATGGTTTCAGCGGCTTCGGCCAAGCCGGTGATGGCCAGCAGGCCGAGTGTGATCAGGTGTTTACGCAGCATGTCGGGACAACTCCTGTAGGCGTGGCTGGCCTGTGGCTTGGACAGTGGGTCAGCAGGATAACCCAAGGCATCATGCGCTGCAGCGCTGCTGGCAGGCCGGTGGTTTCAGGCCGGTCTTTCATCGTTGCGCAGGTCGCGCATCAGCAGGCCGAAGTCGAGCGATACCTGTTCGGGGATCGGCAGGTACACCACGTGACCATCTCCGGGCGCTACTTCAAGGTCACGTTGCTGGCGATCACAAAGGCGGTGCAGGTCGAAGTGGTAGTTGCCACGCGGGGTCATCAACTCAAGGTGATCACCCAATGCGAAGCGGTTCTTGACCTTGACCTCCGCCAGGCCCTCCACGCGCAGTCCTGTCAGCTCACCCACGAATTGCTGTCGGTCAGACAGCGAGTTGCCACGCTGGTAGTTCTGGTATTCATCGTGCACATGGCGGCGTAGCAAGCCTTCGGTATAACCGCGCTGCGCCAGTGATTCGAGGTTGTCCATCAGCGTCATGTCAAATGGCCGACCCGCTACGGCATCGTCGATGGCCTTGCGGTAGGACTGTACCGCCCGGGCACAGTAGAAGTGGCTCTTGGTGCGGCCTTCGATCTTCAACGAGTGCACGCCCATGGCCGCCAGGCGTCCGACGTGCTGGATGGCGCGCAGGTCCTTGGCATTCATGATGTAGGTCCCATGCTCATCCTCGAAGGCCGGCATGTCGCCGTCCGGGCGTTCGCTTTCGCGTAGGAGGAAGACTTGATCCGTCGGCGTGCCCAATCCCAAGGTCGGCTCGACCTCGCGGACGATGTCGCCGGTAGTGTTCTGTGTGGCGGGGGTGGCTTGATACTTCCAGCGGCAGGCATTGGTGCAGGTGCCTTGGTTGGCATCGCGTCGGTTCAGGTATCCGGACAACAGGCAGCGCCCGGAATAGGCCATGCACAGTGCGCCGTGAACGAATACCTCCAGCTCCATGTCCGGCACCTGCTGGCGAATTTCTTCGATTTCCTGCAGCGACAGCTCACGGGACAAGATCACACGGCTCAGGCCCAATCGCTGCCAGAACTGCACGCTGGCCCAGTTCACCGTATTGGCCTGCACCGAAAGGTGCACCGGCATCGTGGGAAAGTGCTCGCGCACCAGCATGATCAGGCCAGGATCGGACATGATCAAAGCATCAGGGGCCATGTCGATCACCGGCTTCAGATCCTTTAGAAAGGTCTTGAGCTTGGCGTTGTGCGGGGCGATGTTGACCACCACGTAGAAACGTTTGCCCAAGGCATGCGCCTCGTCGATGCCTTGGGCCAGGGTCGCGTGGTCGAACGCGTTGTTGCGCACCCGCAGGCTATAGCGGGGTTGGCCTGCGTAGACGGCGTCGGCGCCGTAGGCAAAGGCATAGCGCAGGGTCTTCAGGCTGCCAGCAGGGGCTAGCAGTTCAGGCTTGGCGGGTAGGTTCATCGGGCGCACCGGGCAAAGCCGCGGATGCTACGGGTTGTTTGGCAGCGGAGTATTGATTTGAATCATGACCAAGCTGGCACTTTTGCAAAGGTGAGATGCACTAAGGACCATGACACCTGAGGATCAACCATGAACCACGACGCTCTACAGAACAAAGCCTTGGCAGTACTCCTGGCGCTGGTCACCATCGCCTTCGCCTGGATTCTGCTGCCTTATTACGGCGCCATCTTCTGGGCGGTGATTCTCGGCATCCTGTTCGCACCGCTGCAGCGTCACTTGGTCATGCGTTTCGGCCGGCGCCGCAACCTGGCGGCGCTCACCACGTTGCTGGTGTGCCTGCTGGTGGCGGTGTTGCCGGTGATCGTCACCAGTGCGCTGCTGGTGCAGGAAGGCGCCAGCTTGTATCAGCGTATCGAAAGCGGGCAGTTGGATATCGCCGGGTACGTCGAGCATGGCAAGAACATGCTTCCGGCCTTTGCCCAGCACGGGCTGGACAACTTGGGCATGGGCAACCTTGAGGGGTTGCGTGACAAGATTACCAAATGGGCCACTCAAGGTAGCCAGGTGCTGGCCAGCCAGGCGTTCAGTTTCGGCCAGGGCACGTTCGAGTTTCTGGTGAGCTTCGGCATCATGACGTATTTGCTGTACTTCTTCCTGCGTGAGGGCGCCGATATAGCGCGGCGCGTACGCATGGCGGTGCCGCTGCCGGAGCAGCAGAAACGTCGGCTGCAGCTCAAGTTTCAACGCGTGGTACGAGCTACCGTCAAGGGTAACGTGGTGGTCGCTATTACCCAGGGGGCACTGGGTGGCTTCATCTTCTGGGTGCTGGATATTCCCAGTGCGCTGATCTGGGGCGTGCTGATGGCGTTCCTGTCGCTGTTGCCGGCAGTGGGCGCAGGAATCGTCTGGGCCCCGGTAGCCGCCTACTTCCTGTTGACGGGGGCGATTCTGCCGGGGGTGATCCTCGCCGCGTTCGGCGTACTGGTCATTGGCTTGGTTGATAACCTACTGCGACCGATCCTGGTGGGTAAGGACACACGCATGCCCGACTACCTGATTCTTGTGTCTACGCTGGGCGGGCTGACAGTGTTCGGGCTCAATGGCTTCGTGATCGGGCCGTTGATCGCCGCGCTGTTTCTTTCCAGTTGGACAATTTTCGCCGAAAGCAGGCCGCAGGTGCAGTTACCGTCGTGATGGCCTGCTACCGAAAACTATAGGAAACGCCCGCATACACCGCCAAGCCCTCACCCGGTGTAGAGCGGGCAACGTCCTGGCCTGCATCGTTGTAGCCTGGTGTTACCGTGGCGGCGTAACGCTTGTTGGTCAGGTTGCGCAGGTCCAGCCAGGTTTGCCAGTCCTGTTTGGGGGAGTCCCAGCCCAGGCGCGCACCAAGCAGGGCGTAGGCATCGGCGTGGTAGCTATTGGCGTAATCGACCTGCACCTTTGAGGCCAGCTGCGTATTGACCCCGGCATACAAGCCGCTTGGCCAGTCGTAGCGCAGTTCGGCCTGGTAGTAATGCATGGGAATGCCGGGCAAGCGGTTGTCGCCAAAGGTTTCATCGTCGCGGTAATGGAAGTCACTGAAGGTATAGGCCTGGCGCAGGCTTAGCTTGCCGCTTGCCGGTTGCTGCCAGAGAACGCTGTTCAGGCCGGCCTCGATACCCTGGTGCACGGTGGGGCTGGCGTTGAACTCCTTGAACGGCAGACCCTGCACCACCTCCACGTTCAGCAGCTCATGGCGTACTTGCGAGTAGTACCAGGCCAAGTCCCACTGTCCTAGCGCCGAATCACCGCGGGCGCCGAGCTCCAGAGTGGTGGCTGTCTGATTGTGCATCTTCATCGGCTGGTTGGTGACCGGCGCACTCCAGACAAGCGACCAAGGGGGCGGTGGCTCTACCGATCGGCTAAGGTTGCCGTACAGTTGCAAGTCCGGGCGAATGTCGTAGCGCAGGCCGATGCGTGGCGCGTAGTCCCAATCATGCTGGCTGACCCTGCCGCCACTGGCGGGGTAGGTGACATCGCTTTCCCGGCGGGTGTAGATCATGGCCAGCCCGGTGGTCAGCCAAAGGTCGGGCACCAGTTCCAGGTCATTACCGACATGCAGTACGGTGTCCGAACCTTGGTAGCTGAAGTCTCTAGTGCGAGCGCCGACCACATCATTGACCCGCGAGAACTGAGAAGCGCCGCTATTGGGCAGATGCTTGGTAGTACGCCAGCCGATGTTGGTCTTGCTCTGTAAGCCCAATAGGGTGTCGCGCCGAAAATAGTTCAGCGTGCCACTGACATCGCTGTAGGCCACCTTCAAGCGCATGGCGCCTTCGCGCAGGTCCATCGGGTAATCGTGATAGACCAGCCCGGTTTCCACGCGCGAATCATCCTCAAAGTAGAACGTGGTCTTGTTGCCGACCCAGGTACTGCCCGGTTGCGGCCGGCTGTCATTGCGCGACAGGTAACCGGGGTTGGCCGCGCGAGGGTCGTGCTTGATCTGCGCCTTGGTCAGGCGCCCAGCCAGTTCGTTCTGGGTTTCGCGGTAGCGTAGGTAAAAGCGCGTTTCCAGGTTCGGGTTGAAGCGGTAGCCGACGTTGGCGGCAACACCTTTCGAGCTGCCGCTGCTGTGCGCTTGGTAGCCGTCGTACTGCGAATCGGTCAGGGCCACGTAGTAGTCAAGGTTGCCCAATACTTGCCCGGAACTGATCTGGCGGTGCTGATAGCCGCGGCTGCCTAGCTCGTAGCGCACTTGCAGCGGCGCTGCATCAAAGCCTGTATGGGTCACATAATTGATGGCGCCGCCCAGCGCCAAAGCCCCCTGATCGAAGCCGTTGGCCCCGCGCAGTACCTCGGCTCGGCTTAGCCACAGGGGTTCGAAGAGTTCATAGGGCGTGCCGCCCGGGCCGGTGAGCGGCAGGCCGTCGAACATGGTGTATACACCCGAGCCATGTGCGCCCGGCGCGCGGTTGATGCCCGAGCCACGGATCGATAGCTTGATACCGTCGTTACCGGCCGATTGGGCGAATACGCCAGGCTGATAGGCCAGCACATCCTGATTGCTGGCAATCCGGCCTTGTCCCACCTTGCCCATGTCTATCAGATTGCTGGCGCCAGGTACTTGCTCTAAGCGTTCGCGTGCGTCGTCCAGTGTGCTTTGCTCTTGGGCGTTGACCAGCATCTGACCCAGTTCGATCGCAGGCGCAGCCGTGGCTTGCTGGCTGACGGTGAAAATTGCCAGCACACCAAGGTAAGACGAGTAGGGTAAAACGGGACGCATCGTACAACTCCAGGCGATAGACGAATGGACAACGGCGTTGTGACGCACGAAAGGCAGGTTAGAGCACGGCGATAAGAAACTTTCCTGTGTAGTTCGGGTAGGCGGTATTTGTAGGAACGTTCTTTACAAGTGGTACCGCTGGTGTGCAAAGGGCAGGCATTCGTAAGGTGGCTCCATAGGCGGCAGCACTGTCCGCTGCCGCATCTGGCGAACGACTAGGGAGCTCAGCGATGCAAACCAACCTGCGACCGACACCTGAAGGCCACACCGGTGCGCCGATCTACCTGACCCCGCGTGAACAGCAAGTGTTGCTGTGGTGCGCCTATGGCAAGAGTTCATGGGAGATTGGCCAGATCCTGCAGTGCAAAGAGTCGACAGTGAATTTTCACGTATCCAACCTATTGCGCAAGTTCGAGGTTCCCACGCGCGTAGCGGCGGTCATCAAAGCCATTCGCTACGGCATGCTGCAAGAGCAGTGAGGATATGACATGCGTGCAGAACAACTTGAAGCTCCGTCAACCACCGAGTCCTCATTCAGCCCTCCAAGGTACCCTGATTGTCACGATCCATTTTGGCCCCGCATCGAACTCTGCGTTTTGCGTGAACGCCTGCAACTGGACGGGAAGGTCAGTGAAGCCCGCCTTGCAGTGGCCGTGCGTTGCGCGGCAATCGATGCGGCTAACGAATTCGCCAATTGGCGCAGCGCATTGCGTGGTCATGGGTTCCGGCGTTTGGAGGATGTATGCGGGCATGCCAGTGGAAGGGCACTGTCGATCTGCTATCGATCCTTTGTCGAGGCTGCGGTTAGACGCAATCTACTGGGTGGGCCGCAAGGCCGCGGGGGGGTTAGCCATGGATGAACCCTATTTGATGGATGCAGCCATCGCCGCTATCTACCAATTAATCGACACCGAAGGCCTAGCTTTGTTTGGCGCGTTGTTGGGTACCCTGCTGGTGAACGCAGTCAGAGACCGCTTCATCACCGTGTCGCGCAAGCGCCTGTCGGGCGGTAAGCAGCTGCTATTAGTGTTTCTGACGTTAGGCGTGGGCTACTTGTTCGAACCTCTGCTGCTCTCGCTGGCGCCTATGTTATCTCGGGGCATGGCAGCCTTTGCCGCTGCGGTAGTGGTCATACCGATCACTTTGAAGGTATTGGTGTGGCTGGACTCGGTGGACCTGCGCGAACTCGTACAGCGCTGGCGCCGCCGTGATTAACCCAAGCCTGCACCGGGCAAGTACTTGGCCAGTTGCTGCACCTGCTGTTCCAGTTGACGTAAGCGTTGCTTGTCCTCGATGTGCAGAAGCACTGCCTGGCGGTCTGCGTGGGAAAGCTCACGCAGGCGCGTGAGCACGTCGCTTTCCCAGCTTTCCTGGGTTTGCTCAGGCCCCTTACCGTCGCGCTCGCCGAGCAATAGCCAATCCAGCGAACAACCCTGTTTTCGGGCTAAATCTACGCATAGTGAGTATGGAATGCTTTCGCGGACCTTCCAGCTGCTCAACGTTTGCGGGCTGACCTCTAGGCTTCTGGCCAGTTGAACGTCGGTGCTTGAACCCGTAATGAGCTTGAGGCGTGACAGCACCGCTGCAAACAAGTGGCTATTCATAGCAAATATCCATGACTGGTTTAATGACATTCCTTGGGCTTAGAATACTCTTAATGAATATATGCCCTTCTATTTGAGGAGATATCTTGGCATGAGCTGCAATTTGATGAAAAAGCTTTCTATGAAAGTAGCCAATACTCGACCTAAGTATCGAGTTTTCTTACAGCATGTTTATGCATTCCGCCTATGCAGGTACACGGCGTGAGTACTTATAAGCTGGTCTGCCCACATTGCAACAGCCGTATGCGCATTCGTACCAGTGAAGGTCGGCATATCTTTTTGCGCATTGCCTACTTGCAATGTATCAACGAGGCGTGTGGCTGGTCGGTGCGTGCGGAGTTCGAAATGACCCACGAACTTTCACCCAGTGGCATGCCCAACCCCGAAGTGCATCTGCCATCGGCGAGCAGGGAACTGCGCAGGTCTGCGCTTGCGCCGCGCGCTCAAGAGTCGCACTCGGCCAGGGATTGAAGGGCACCGGCTCGGCAGTTGCCAGGCGCAGATAAAAAAACACCCCGCATGTGCGGGGTGTTTGTGTTGCAGCTGCGATCAGCCGAGCAGTTGCAGGCCAGCGTGCTGAACCATGTCCAACAGTGGCTGCGGGTACACACCCAGAACGAAGGCGAGAATGGCAATCGCGAGCAGCATTACACCGCCAGTGCGCTGTTCCCACTTCAGCGGGGCATCGTGGCGACGCAGGTTCGGTTCCACCAGGTACAGGGTGACCATCACACGCAGGTAGTAGTAGACGCCGATGGCGCTACCGATCACCAGCGCACCGACCAGCCACCACAACTGCGACTCGACGCCAGTGGCGATGATGTAGAACTTGCCAATGAAGCCTGCCGTCAGCGGAATGCCTGCCAGCGACAGCATCATCACGGTCAGTACCGCGGTCAGGTACGGACGGCGCCAGAACAGGCCGCGGTATTCGTACAGCGCGTCGGCGTCACGGCCACCATAGGGCGACGACATCAGGGTGATCACGCCAAAGGCGCCCAGGCTGGTGATCACGTAGGTGACCAGGTAAACGCCCATGGCCTCCATGGCCAGGCCTTTGCTTGCGACCAGCGCGATGACCAGGTAGCCGAAGTGAGCGATGGACGAGTAACCGAGCAGACGCTTGAGGTTGCTCTGGGTCAACGCCAGCAGGTTGCCGACCAGGATCGAAGCTACTGCAATTACCGCAAGCACGGTGCTCAGTACGCCGCTGCTGGCAGCCGGCGACAGCATGAACAGGCGCACCACGACGGCGAACACGGCAACCTTGCTGGCTGTGGCCAGAAACGCGGCGACTGGCGCCGGGGCGCCCTCGTAGACGTCCGGAGTCCACAGGTGGAAGGGCACCAGGGACAGCTTGAAGGCAAGGCCAACCAACATCATGCCCAGGCCCAGTTGAGCCATCAGGCTAGGCATGCTGGTAGCAGCGAGGGCCTTGCCCAGTTGGTCGAACGTCAGGCTGCCAGCATCGGCGTACAGCAAGGCCATGCCGAACAGCAGGAAGGCCGAGCCTGCGGCCGACAGCACCATGTACTTGATGCCGGCTTCCAAAGAGCGCTTGTTGAAGAACGCATAGGCCACCAGGCCGTAGACCGGTACCGACAGCAGCTCAAGGCCGATGAACAGGCCAGCCAGGTGGTTGGCGCTCACCAGCACCAGGCCACCGAGGGCGGACATCAGCAGCAGCAGGTACAGTTCTTCACGGTTACCCGGGAAGCCTTTGGAGCCTTCCCCCAGATAAGCGTGGGCCAAGGTCACGCAGGCCAAGGTTGCGACCAGGATGATCGCCATGTACAGGCAGGCGAACTTGTCGATGGTGACCAGCGAGGTGACCGCCAGTGGCGCGACCTTCAGCGCTGGCAGGATCGACAGCAGGGCCAGGTTCAGGCCCACGGTGGACAGCAGGAAGGTCTGCGAGTGGTTGCGCTTGCAGGCGATCGCCAACATCACCACCACCGTGGTGATGGTGGTGATCAGCATCGGCGCCAATGCGATGAAGTGTTGAGTGGTGAATTCCATAGCGCTCTTACCGGGCCGAAGCGAGTTGAGTGAAAGCGGAACCGAGCCACTGCTGCACACCACTCATGGTGGCTGCAGAGGTATCGAGGAACGGCTGTGGATACACGCCCAGCAGGATCAGCAGCCCGGCAAGGCCCAGGACCATGATCAGTTCGCGGCTATCCATGCCGGCCAGCACGGTGTCGGCCTTGGCCGGGCCGAAGTAGGCGCGGTGGATCATGATCAGTGAGTACACCGAACCGAATACCAGGCCAGTCGTGGCGATCACGGTGATCCACGGTACATGCACGAAGCTGCCGATCAAGATCAGGAACTCGCCGACGAAGTTGCCGGTGCCTGGCAGGCCCAGCGATGCCGCCGCGAAGAACAGGCTGATCGCTGGCAGGTAGGCGATGCGGTGCCACAGGCCACCCATCTGACGCATGTCACGGGTATGCAGACGCTCGTACAGCTGCCCCGACAGAATGAACAGCGCGGCTGCGGACAGGCCGTGGGCCAGCATCTGGATCACCGCGCCTTGCAGCGCTTGCTGGCTGCCCGAGTAGATACCAATCAGCACAAAGCCCATGTGCGAGACACTGGAGAAGGCGATCAGGCGCTTGATGTCGGTCTGGGCGAAGGCCAGGAAGGCACCGTAGAAGATCCCGATCAGGCCCAGGGTCATGGCGATAGGCGCGAACTCTGCCGAGGCATTGGGGAACAGCGGCAGAGCGAAGCGCAGCAGGCCGTAGGCCGCAGTCTTGAGCAAGATACCGGCAAGGTCCACGGAGCCTGCGGTCGGCGCCTGGGCGTGAGCGTCGGGCAGCCAGGAATGGAACGGCACCACCGGCAGCTTCACCGCGAAGGCGATGAAGAAGCCCAGCATCAGCAGGTACTCGGTACCGGCCGGCAGCTCAGCCTTGAGCAGGTCACTGTAGTTGAAGGTGATCACGCCGGTGTTGGTGTAGTTGACCAGCACCAGGCCAAGGATCGCCACCAGCATGATCAGGCCGCTGGCCTGGGTGAAGATGAAGAACTTGGTCGCCGCGTAGATCCTTGTCTTCTTGCCATCTGCCGAGCTATGGCCCCAGAGCGCGATGAGGAAGTACATCGGCACCAGCATCATTTCCCAGAAGAAGAAGAACAGGAACAGGTCCAAGGCCAGGAACACACCGACCACACCGCCGAGGATCCACATCAGGTTGAGGTGGAAGAAGCCGACGTGGCGTTGGATCTCTTTCCAGGAGCACAGCACCGACAGCACACCGAGCAAGCCGGTGAGCAGGATCATCAACAGCGACAGGCCATCGAGGGCCAGATGGATGCTGATGCCGAAGCGCTGGATCCACTGGACTTTGTATTCCAGGGCCCAGGCCGGTTCTGCGCCAGGAGCGGGGGCGAGGGTGTAGTCGCCGTGCGCCCACAGCCACAGGCCGATGCCGAGCAGCAGGGACATGGTCAGCAGCGCGATCCAGCGCGGCAGGGTGGCGCCGAAGCGCTCACCCAGCCAGCACAGGAAGCCGCCGATGAAGGGGATCAGGATCAGCCAAGGCAAAATCATGACGGGTTCGTTTCCTTTCGCAGAGTCGCAAGGTTCGCAAAGTTCATGGTCATACCGCTGCCACTACCACAGCGCCGAGTACCAGCACTGCGCCAACGGCGATCGAGGCGGTGTACCAGCGCAGCTGGCCAGTCTCGGTCTTGCTCATGGCGACGTGGCCGCCGCGAGCCATGCGAGGGATAAGGCCGATGCCGCGGTCAACCGGGTCCTTGCGCAGGAGGTGGCTGATCAACAGGTAAGGCTTGACGAACAGCTTGTCGTAGATCCAGTCAAAGCCCCAGGCGGCGAACCACCAGGCCGACAACACGCGCCCGATGCCGCTGTTGGCGATTGCACTGACCAAGCGGCGCTTGCCGAGGAACAGCAAGCCCGACAGCAGGATGCCTGCGATGGCGATGGCACCGGAGGTGATCTCCAGCGCATGCTTGGCTTCGCCGCCGGCATGGCCGGCGCTTTGCGGCAGCACACCTGCCAGCGGTGGCGTGATCCAGGCACCGACGAACGTCGACAGCACGATCAGCACACCCAGTGGCAGCCAATGGCTGATGCCGTGGCCAGCGTGGGCTTCGGTCTTCGCTTCGCCGTGGAAGGCGATGAAGATCAGGCGGAAGGTGTACAGCGAGGTCATGAATGCGCCGACCAGGCCGGCATACAGCAGGCCGGTGTTGCCACTGGCGAAGGCCTCCCAGAGGATCTCGTCCTTGGAGTAGAAGCCCACGGTCACGATCGGCAGTGCAGCCAAGGCGGCGCCGCCGACCACGAAGCTTGCGTATGCCAGCGGCAGCTTCTTCCACAGCCCGCCCATCTTGAAGATGTTCTGTTCGTGGTGGCAGGCAACGATCACCGCGCCGGAGGCAAGGAACAGCAGGGCCTTGAAGAACGCATGAGTCATCAGGTGGAAGATCGCCGCGTCCCAGGCACCTACGCCCAGCGCAAGGAACATGTAGCCGATCTGGCTCATGGTCGAGTAGGCGAGGATACGCTTGATGTCGGTCTGCACCAGCGCGGCGAAGCCGGCCAGTACCAAGGTCACGCCACCGACCACGCCCACCAGGTGCAGAATGTCCGGTGCCAGCAGGAACAGGCCGTTGGTGCGGGCGATCAGGTACACGCCTGCGGTAACCATGGTTGCAGCGTGGATCAGCGCCGAAACCGGAGTCGGGCCCGCCATCGCGTCGGCCAGCCAGGTCTGCAGTGGCAGCTGGGCAGACTTACCGACCGCACCGCCCAGCAGCATCAGGGTCGCCAGCACCATCCAGGTATCGCCAGCCTGGAACTTCTGCGGCGCCAATACCAGCAGCTCCTGCACGTTCAGGGTTCCCAGCTGGGCGAACAGGATGAACAGGCCGATGGCCATGAACACGTCGCCGATGCGGGTGACGATGAACGCCTTGAGCGCGGCATTGCCGTTGTTGCGGTTGCTGTAGTAGAAACCGATCAACAGGTACGAGCACAGGCCCACGCCTTCCCAGCCGAAGTAGATGAACAGCAGGTTATCGCCCAGGATCAGGAACAGCATGCTGGCGATGAACAGGTTGGTGTACGAGAAGAAGCGCGAGTAACCGGCTTCGCCGCGCATGTACCAGGAGGCGAACAGGTGGATCAGGAAGCCGACCCCGGTAACCACGCCGAGCATGGTCACCGACAGGCCGTCCAGGTAGAGGGTGAAGTTCGGCGCGAAGCCGTCCACCGACATCCACTGCCACAGCAACTGGCTGTAAGCGCCGCCTTCAGGTGGGGCGACATTGAACTGCCAGATGACATAGGCAGCGGTGGCTGCCGAGAGGCCTACCGAGCCGACGCCGATCAGCGCCGACAGGTTCTCTGAGAACCGCCCGCGCGAGAACGACAGCAGCACAAAGCCGATGAGGGGGAAGACGAAAGTCAGGAAGAGTAGGTTCATCCGCGCATCTCACTGGCAGCATCGATGTCGAGAGTGTGGAAGCGGCGATACAGCTGCAGCAGGATCGCCAGGCCAATACTGGCTTCGGCGGCTGCCAGGCTGATCACCAGAATGAACATCACCTGGCCGTCGGGCTGGACCCAACGAGCACCGGCGACGATGAACGCCAGAGCAGCCGCGTTCATCATGACTTCCAGGCTCATCAGCACGAAGAGGATGTTGCGGCGGACCATCAGGCCAACCAGGCCTAAACAGAACAGGATGCCGGCGACTGCCAGACCATGTTCGAGAGGGATAGCACCCATGATTTACTCCTTCGCCTCGTTGCGGCCCAGGTGGAAGGCGGTGACCGCTGCTGCCAGCAGCAGCATCGATGCCAGTTCGACCACCAGCAGGTATGGGCCGAACAGGCTGATACCCACTTCTTTGGGGCCGACGGTGGTACCGCTGATGGCCGCACCGGTCGGGGCGACGAACAGCACGTACAGCAGCTCCAGCAGCAGCAGGGCGGCCAGAAGCACCGGCCCTGCCCAGATGCCGGGCTTGAGCCAGCCCCTCTCCTGGGCCACCGAAGCCGGCCCCAGGTTGAGCATCATCACCACAAACACGAACAGCACCATAATGGCACCGGCATAGGCGATCACTTCCAGGGCGCCGGCAAACGGCGCGCCCAGGGCGAAGAAGATCATCGCAACGGAGATCAGCGAGATGATCAGGTAAAGCAAGGCGTGTACGGGGTTGGTGCCCGTCACCACCCGAAGGGTGGAGACCACGGCGATCCCGGATGCGAAGTAGAAAGCGAATTCCATCTTTCTGTCCTTATGGGAGCAAGCTCTTCACGTTGATCGGCTCGGCTTCGTTCTGTGCAGCGCCCTTGGGCTTGCCAGCGATCGCCATACCCGCAACACGGTAGAAGTTGTAGTCAGGGTTCTTGCCGGGGCCGGAGATCAGCAGATCTTCTTTCTCGTACACCAGGTCCTGACGCTTGAACTCGGCCATTTCGAAATCCGGAGTCAGCTGGATCGCGGTGGTCGGGCACGCCTCTTCACACAGGCCGCAGAAGATGCAGCGCGAGAAGTTGATGCGGAAGAACTCCGGGTACCAGCGCCCGTCCTCGGTTTCGGCCTTCTGCAGCGAGATGCAGCCGACCGGGCAGGCCACCGCGCAGAGGTTGCACGCTACGCAGCGCTCCTCGCCATCGGGGTCGCGGGTGAGAACGATGCGGCCGCGGTAGCGCGGCGGCAGGTAAACGGGTTCTTCGGGGTACTGCAGGGTGTCGCGCTTGCGGAACCCGTGGGAGAACACCATGGCCAGGCTGCGCAGCTGAGTGCCGGTGCCCTTAACGATGTCGCCGATATACTTGAACATGGGTCAAATCCTCACTGGGCCGCGACGGCTGGCGTGTTGTAGAGCACGATCGCAGCGGTCACCAGCAAATTGATCAGGGTCAGCGGCAGGCAGAACTTCCAGCTGAAGTCCATCACCTGGTCATAGCGTGGGCGCGGGATAGACGCGCGCAGCAGGATGAACAGCATGATGAAGAACGCGGTCTTCAGGGCGAACCACAGGAACGACAGTTGCGGCAGGATGCCGAACGGGCCGTGCCAGCCGCCGAAGAACAGGGTCACCAGCAGCGCCGAGATGAGGATGATGCCGATGTACTCACCGACGAAGAACATGCCCCATTTCATGCCGGCATACTCGATGTGATAGCCGTCGGCCAGTTCCTGCTCCGCTTCCGGCTGGTCGAATGGGTGACGGTGAGTCACGGCCACGCCAGCGATGAAGAATGTGCAGAAGCCAAAGAACTGCGGAATGATGAACCACAGGTTCTGCGCCTGATACTCGACGATGTCGCGCATGTTGAACGAGCCGACCTGCACCACCACGCCCATCAGCGCCAGGCCCAGGAACACTTCGTACGACACGGTCTGTGCCGAGGCGCGCAAGCTGCCCAGCAGGGCATACTTGTTGTTCGACGACCAGCCAGCGAACAGCACCGCATAAACCGAAAGGCCGGCCATGGCGAAGAAGAACAGCAGGCCGATGTTCAGGTCCGCCACGCCCCACAGCGGTGTGATCGGGATCACGCAGAAGGCGATCAACAGCGCACTCATGGCCACGACCGGCGCCAGGGTGAAGATCATGCGATCGACGAAAGGCGGGTTCCAGTCTTCCTTGAAGAACATCTTCAGCATGTCGGCCGCGATCTGGAACATGCCGAACGGGCCCACCCGGTTCGGACCATAACGGTCCTGCCACCAGCCCAGCAGGCGACGCTCGACGAAGCTGAGCAGTGCGCCGCAGACCACCACCGCGAGCAGGACCACGATGGCCCGGACCACGGTAAGGATCACATCGATCACTTCGGGGGTGAACCAGCTCATTGTGCTGCCTCCTGCAGACCTTCGACGGATGCACCGAAGATGGCAGGCGGAATGCCGGCCAGGCCTTTGGGCAACGCAACCAGGCCAGCGCCCAGTTCTTCATTGATGCGCAGCGGCAGGCGCAGGGCCACACCGCCGACGTTCAAGCTCAGCAGCGCGCCGTCGTTGACGCCCAGGCGGTCGGCTTCGGACTTGGCCAGGCCGACGTAGGCGGCCGGGATGCGCTCCTGCACCGGAGCGGCGCGCGAGGAGCTTTCTTCGCTGCCGAACAGGTGGAAGAACGGTACCGCAGTCCAGGTACCGCGGGCCGGGTTGAACGCGCCCGGAATGTTGTTGAACCAGCTCAGGCGATCGCCTTGGGATTCGATCAGACGAACGCCTGGGTCACCGGCACGCAGGTGGCCACCGACCTCGTCCTGGAACTTGTTCCAGGCTTGCGGCGAGTTCCAACCCGGCGACCAGGCGAACGGCACCTGCTGGCGCGGTTCAGCCGAGCCCGAGTAACCTTCCATGGAGAAGGCGAACGCGGTGTCCTTGTCCTGGGGGGTACGTGGCTCGTGCACGCTGATGTTGGCGCGCATGGCGGTACGGCCGGAGTAACGCAGCGGCTCGCGGGCCAGCTTCAAGCCCTTGATGCGGAACGCTGCGCTCGGCGCTGCGTTGATGATGCCGGCCAGTTGCGGTACGGCTTGGGCGCAGGCGCTGGTGACATGGTCCAGCTGGGTCCAGTCGACCGGCTTGTTCAGCAAGGTGGCACGCAGGGCGTGCATCCAGCGCCAGCCTTCGTGAACCAGGATGCTGCTGTCCAGGTACTGCGGGTCGAACACCTGGAAGAAGCGCTGAGCGCGGCCTTCCTGGCTCACCAGGGTACCGTCGCCTTCGGCGAACGAGGCCGCCGGCAGTACCAGGTGGGCGCGATCGACAGTGGCGGTCTTGGAGTGGTCGGCCACGATCACTACCTTGGCGGCGGCCAGGGCTGCATCAACCTTGGCAGCCGCTACGCGGGCGTACAGGTCGTTTTCCAGCACGACAATGGCGTCGGCCTTGCCGCTGATGACTGCGTCCAGCGCAGCGTCGAGCGACTCGCCACCCATCATGGCCATGCCCAGGCTGTTGGCCTCAGGCACCACCAGGCTCAGCGAGCCGTTCTTCTCGCGCAGCTTCAGCGCCTTGGCGATGTTGGCGGCGGCTTCGATCAGCGCAGGGTCGGCCAGCGAGGTACCGGCAATCACCAGCGGGCGTTTGGCCGCGACGAGGGCGTCGGCGATGCGCTGGGCCAGGGCCTTGGCTTCGTCGTCCAGGCCGGCGACGGCAGGGGCGCTCGGGTCGATGGCGTTGGCCACTGCGAAACCGATGCGGGCCAGGTCAGCAGGGGCGGCGTGTACGCATTCTTCGGCAACGTCGTCCAGCTTGGTTTCGGCCAGCGAGGCGATGAACAGCGGGTACAGTGCGTGCTGGCCGATGTTTTTCACGGCGGCGTCCAGCCAAGGCTGCACCTTCATCGCTTCGGCCATGGCCTCGGCTTTGCCCTTGGTGGCCTGGCGCACGGACAGCGCCATACGGGCAGCAGTCTGGGTCAGGTCTTCACCGAGCACGAACACCGCGTCGTGGTCTTCGATGTCGCGCAGGGTCGGCACTGGCAGCGGGCTGTTGTTCAGCACGTTCAGGGCCAGGCGCACGCGGGCCAGTTCGCCTTCTTCCATGCCGGAGTAGAAATAGTCGGCGCCGACCAGCTCACGCAGGCCGTAGTTGCTTTCGAGGCTGGCGCGTGGCGAGCCGATACCAACGATGGTACGGCCGCGCAGCAGATCGGCGGCCTTGTCCAGAGCGGCGTCCAGGCCCAGCTTGGTGCCGTCGGCCAGATGTGGCTGGCGCGGGCGGTCCTTGCGGTTGACGTAGCCGTAGCCGAAGCGGCCGCGGTCGCACAGGAAGTACTGGTTGACCGAACCGTTGAAGCGGTTTTCGACCCGGCGCAGTTCGCCGTAGCGCTCACCCGGGCTGATGTTGCAGCCGCTGGAGCAGCCGTGGCAGATGCTCGGGGCGAACTGCATGTCCCATTTGCGGTTGTAGCGCTCGGAGTGGGTCTTGTCGGTGAACACGCCGGTCGGGCAGACCTCGGTCAGGTTACCGGAGAACTCACTTTCCAATACACCGTCTTCGACGCGGCCGAAGTACACGTTGTCGTGGGCGCCGTACACGCCCAGGTCGGTACCACCGGCGTAGTCCTTGTAATAACGCACGCAGCGGTAGCAGGCGATGCAGCGGTTCATCTCATGGGCGATGAACGGGCCGAGGTCCTGGTTCTGGTGGGTACGCTTGGTGAAACGGTAGCGGCGCTCGTTGTGGCCGGTCATTACCGTCATGTCCTGCAGGTGGCAGTGACCGCCTTCCTCGCACACCGGGCAGTCGTGCGGGTGGTTGGTCATCAGCCATTCGACGACGCTTGCGCGAAACGCCTTGGACTCATCATCGTCGATGGAGATCCAGGTGCCGTCGGAGGCTGGGGTCATGCAGGACATGACGATGCGACCACGGGTGTCGTTCTCGTCGGTGTACTGCTTGACCGCACACTGCCGGCAGGCGCCGACGCTACCAAGCGCCGGGTGCCAGCAGAAATAAGGGATGTCGAGGCCGAGCGACAGACAAGCCTGTAACAGGTTGTCCGCACCGTTGACTTCGAGCGCTTTGCCGTCTACGTGGATAGTGGCCATTGTTCAAAGTTCTTCGTTGGCCCGCGTGAGCGGGCGTGGCTAATGGAAATCGGTGAGCTTGCGACACGCCACGATCTCTCGGGCCTGCCGGCTAGCTGGCGAGTGGCACGGGCCACTGGCCTAATCATCTTGTTATGCGCCGACCACGATCGGCCCGGGCTGGATTGGCTTTGCCAGGTTCGGGCGCAAAGCATCACCAGCACCCGCTGGAGCGACACCTGCCTCGAACTCCGAGCGGAAGTATTTGATGGCACTGCCCAATGGCTCGACGGCACCTGGTGCGTGAGCACAGAAGGTACGGCCTGGGCCGAGGAAGTTGACCAGCCCCAGCAGCGTCTCGATGTCTTCGGCGCGACCTTGGCCGTTTTCCAGCGCGCGCAGCATTTTCACGCTCCACGGCAAGCCGTCACGGCATGGGGTGCACCAGCCGCACGATTCGCGGGCGAAGAACTCTTCCATGTTACGCAGCAGCGAGACCATGTTGATGCTGTCGTCGACCGCCATGGCAAGGCCGGTACCCATGCGGGTGCCTACCTTGGCGATGCCACCGGCGTACATCTGTGCGTCGAGGTGCTCTGGCAGCAGGAACCCAGTACCGGCGCCGCCTGGCTGCCAGCACTTGAGCTTGAAGCCATCGCGCATGCCGCCGGCATAGTCTTCGAACAGCTCACGGGCGGTCACGCCGAATGGCAGTTCCCACAGGCCAGGGTTCTTCACCTTGCCGGAGAAGCCCATCAGCTTGGTGCCGTGGTCTTCGCTGCCTTCGCGGGCCAGCGACTTGTACCAGTCGTTGCCGTTGGCAACGATGGCTGGCACGTTGCACAGGGTTTCGACGTTGTTCACGCAAGTCGGCTTGCCCCACACACCCACGGCGGCAGGGAAGGGCGGCTTGGAGCGCGGGTTGGCGCGGCGGCCTTCCAGCGAGTTGATCAGTGCGGTTTCTTCACCGCAGATGTAGCGCCCGGCACCGGTGTGCACGAACAGCTCGAAGTCAAAGCCGCTGCCCAGGATGTTCTTGCCCAGCAAGCCTGCGGCTTTGGCTTCATCGATGGCACGGTTGAGGTTCTTCGCCGCAGTGGTGTACTCGCCACGCAGGAAGATATAGCCACGGTAGGCCTTCAGGGCGCGGGCGCTGATCAGCATGCCCTCGACCAGCAGATGGGGCTGTTGCTCCATCAGCATGCGGTCCTTCCAGGTGTTGGGTTCCATTTCGTCCGCGTTGCACAGCAGGTAGCGGATGTTCATGGATTCGTCTTTGGGCATCAGGCCCCACTTCACGCCAGTGGGGAAACCTGCACCGCCCCGGCCCTTGAGGCCAGAGTCCTTGACGCTTTGCACGATGTCGTCGGCGGACATGTCTGCCAGCGCCTTGCGCGCAGCGGCATAGCCGTTCTTCGACTCGTACTCGGCCAGCCAGACCGGCTCGCCGTCATCTCGCAGGCGCCAGGTCAGCGGGTGGGTTTCGGCCGAACGCGCGATGCGGTTGGCCGGGCCGAAGGAAGTAATGGTCATACGTAACCCTCCAGCAGTTTGGAAACGCCAGCCGGCTGCACGTCACCGAAGGTGTCGTCATCGATCATCAGCGCCGGGGCCTTGTCGCAGTTGCCCAGGCAGCACACTGGCAGCAGGGTAAAACGCCCGTCCGCGGTGGTCTGGCCGAGGCCGATACCTAGTTCGCTTTGGATTTGGCTGACCACGGATTCGTGGCCACCGATGTAGCAGACCATGCTGTCGCACACACGGATGATGTGGCGGCCAACAGGCTGACGGAAGATCTGGCTGTAGAACGTGGCCACACCCTCGACGTCGCTTGCCGGGATGCCAAGCACTTCGCCGATGGCATGGATGGCGCCATCGGGCACCCAGCCACGTTCCTTCTGGACGATCTTCAAGGCTTCGATGGACGCCGCGCGCGGGTCCTCGTAGTGATGCATTTCGTGCTCGATGGCCGAGCGCTCGGTTTCGCTCAGGGCGAAACGGTCTGTCTGGATAAGCGTGCTGTTCATGCTTAGCGGTCCACGTCAGCCATAACGAAGTCGATACTGCCCAGGTACGCAATGAGGTCGGCGACCATGCTGCCTTTAATCACCGAAGGGATCTGCTGCAGGTGCGGGTAGCTCGGGGTACGGATCCGGGTGCGGTAGCTCATGGTGCCGCCATCGCTCGTCAGGTAGTAACTGTTGATGCCCTTGGTCGCTTCGATCATCTGGAACGACTCGTTGGCCGGCATGACCGGGCCCCACGAGACTTGCAGGAAGTGCGTGATCAAGGTTTCGATGTGCTGCAGGGTGCGCTCTTTGGGCGGCGGCGTAGTCAGCGGGTGATCCGCCTTGTACGGGCCTTCCGGCATGTTGCGCAGGCACTGGTCGATGATGCGGATACTCTGGCGCATCTCCTCGACGCGGACCATGCAGCGATCGTAGGCATCGCCGTTGTGGGCCAGGGGTACTTCGAACTCGAAGTTCTCGTAGCCGGAGTAGGGGCGCGCTTTGCGCAGGTCGAAGTCGCATCCGGTGGCACGCAGGCCGGCACCGGTGGTACCCCAGGACAGGGCCTCTTTGGTGTTGTAGGCAGCAACGCCGATGGTACGACCCTTGAGGATGCTGTTCTGCAGGGCAGCCTTGGTGTACTCGTCAAGGCGCTTGGGCAGCCATTCGACGAAGTCCTTGACCAGTTTGTCCCAGCCGCGCGGCAGGTCGTGAGCAACGCCACCGATGCGGTACCAGGCCGGGTGCAGGCGGAACCCGGTGATTGCTTCGATCACCGTGTAGGCGCGCTGGCGGTCGGTGAAGGTAAAGAATACCGGGGTCATGGCGCCGACGTCCTGGATGTAGGTACCCAGGAACAGCAGATGGCTGGTGATGCGGAAGAACTCGGCCAGCATGATGCGGATCACGTCGACCTTTTGTGGCACCTGAATGCCGGCCAGCTTCTCGACCGCGAGCACGTATGGCAGGTTGTTCATCACCCCGCCGAGGTAGTCGATGCGGTCGGTGTAGGGGATGAAGCTGTGCCAGGACTGCCGTTCGGCCATTTTTTCGGCGCCACGGTGGTGGTAGCCGATGTCGGGCACGCAATCGACGATTTCTTCGCCGTCCAGCTGCAGCACGATACGGAAGGCGCCGTGGGCAGAGGGGTGGTTGGGGCCGAGGTTGAGGAACATGTAGTCCTCGTTCGCGCCCTGACGCTTCATGCCCCAAGCTTCTGGGTTGAAACGCGCCGATTCTTCTTCGAGCTGCTGCTTGGCCAGGGTCAGGCTGTAGGGGTCGAACTCGGTGGCACGGGCCGGGTAGTCCTTGCGCAGCGGGTGACCTTCCCAGGTTGGCGGCATCATGATGCGGCTCAAGTGCGGGTGGCCGGCAAAGTCGATGCCGAACATGTCCCACACCTCACGCTCGTACCAGTTGGCATTCGGCCAGATGCTGGTCACCGACGGCAGGTTCAGGTCGCCCTCGCTGAGCGAAACCTTGATCATCACATCGCTGTTACGCTCGATCGACAGCAAGTGGTAGAACACGCTGAAGTCGGCAGCTGGCAAGCCGCGGCGCTGGGTGCGCAGGCGCTCGTCGACGCCGTGCAGGTCGTACAGCATGCTGTAGGGTTTTGCCACGCCCCGCAGGAAGCTGAGCACTTCCTTGAGCTGAGCGCGCTTGACCCACAGTACGGGCATGCCGGTGCGGGTCTCTTGGGCGACGAATGCGTCGGCGCCAAAACGGTTGTGCAGTTCGACGACCACATCCTGGTCGTCTGCCTTGTAGGGCGGAATGAAAATAGCGTTGTCCGCTGTCATGGTCTCGGTCGCTTTGGGTCAGCGTTAAGAATGAAGCCAGGCCGCCGGCTCTTTCGGGAGCGGGCGGCAGGTCGCTGGATCAGACTTCGTCGGGGCTGCGCAGGTTGGTAACCGCAATGCGCTGTTCACGACGCAAGTCTTTCTGGGCTGGCATTTCGGCACGGTAGATGCCTTGATCACCAACCACCCAGGAAAGCGGGCGTCGCTCTTGGCCGATCGACTCCTGCAACAGCATCAAGCCTTGCAGGAAAGCCTCAGGGCGCGGCGGGCAGCCAGGTACGTAGACGTCCACGGGGAGGAACTTGTCGACCCCCTGAACGACCGAGTAGATGTCGTACATGCCACCGGAGTTGGCGCACGAGCCCATGGAGATGACCCATTTAGGCTCGAGCATCTGTTCGTACAGGCGCTGGATGATCGGCGCCATTTTCACGAAGCAGGTCCCGGCGATGACCATGAAGTCGGCCTGACGCGGCGATGCCCGGATGACCTCGGCGCCAAAGCGCGCGATGTCGTGGGGCGCCGTGAAGGCCGTGGTCATTTCCACGTAGCAGCAGGACAGGCCGAAGTTGTACGGCCAGAGGGAGTTCTTGCGACCCCAGTTAACCGCGCCACGCATCACATCTTCAAGTTTGCCCATGAAGATGTTCTTGTGGACCTGGTCTTCGAGCAACTGGTCGGTGACGGTTTCCCGATCACCTACCGGGTACTGCTCATTGGGCGCATCCGGATCGATTCTGGTGAGATTGTATTGCATTGCCAAAGCCTCATTGTTTCAGCTTCGCTTGCCGCTTGCGGCGACCTTCGGGAGCCCAGTCAAGGGCCCCGACGCGCCATAGGTAGACAAGACCTGCCAACAGAATTGCTATGAAAACGAGTGCTTCGACGAATCCGGTCCAGCCGCTTTCGCGGACGGACACAGACCATGCATACAGGAAGAGGGCTTCGATATCGAAGATCACGAACAGCATCGCGACCAGATAGAATTTGGCGGACAGGCGCAGGCGGGCGCTGCCGACGGGCAGCATGCCGGATTCGAAGGGTTCGTTCTTGGCGCGGCCCCAAGCCTTGCTACCAAGCAGGCTGGAGAGGCCGAGCATGAAGGCACACAGGCCGACGACACCCAAAAGGAAGATGGCAAAGCCCCAGTTGTGGGCGATGAGTCCTGCCGAATCGGACATGCGAGAAATCCTTATACAGAGACCCAGCTCTGCAGTCTGAAATAAGTAGAGCGGCGACGAGGTGTCGCAGGTGCAGTGACCAAATGTCGCAGCTGAATCAATCGGGCTGATTTTATGGGTAAAGCCCCAGCAAGTAAAATTTCCGTTGCAAATTTATTCCTAGGTTTTAGAGCAAAACCCGCGCCTAACTGGCTGAAAGCCTTGAAATTCGGGCATTGCATGGGGTTTTGTTAATTATGTTTCTTGCGACTGGTAACGAATTACAAGTCTCGTAATGATAATTAATATCATTTGTCCTGCTGCTTATTAGTTCGATTCTACGCCCCTTGCAAAGTTGATATGCCTACTTGCCCTTTTTGCAGGCGCGAAAAAGTAGGTGTTCTAGCACCCTCCAGCGCCACGCGCACCGCTCTGGATCAATAATTGTTGCGTCAGGTCACTGATGCATCGTTTTGCGCGGGTGCCAGCACAGCATAGCTGCTGGCTGGAGATGTGGGGTGAGGGCTGCTAGGGGATGGCGGAATTGGTCTAGCGCCAGTCACAAGCGCCACCACGCTGCATAAATAAAAAGGCCCAGGGCTATCGCAAGCCCCGGGCCTTTGCTCATCAGCAACCCCCTATCAGTGGAACTGCTCTTCCTCGGTCGAACCGGTCAGTGCAGTCACCGACGAAGCGCCACCCTGGATCACGGTGGTCATGTCGTCGAAGTAGCCGGTGCCCACCTCTTGTTGGTGCGCCACGAAGGTGTAGCCTTTGTTGGCGTCGGCAAACTCCTGTTCCTGCAGTTTCACATAGGCGGTCATGTCGTTGCGGGCATAGTCATGCGCCAGGTTGAACATGCCATGCCACATGTTGTGAATACCGGCCAGCGTGATGAACTGGTGCTTGTAACCCATGGCCGACAGCTCGCGCTGGAATTTGGCGATGGTGGCGTCGTCCAGGTTCTTCTTCCAGTTGAACGAAGGCGAGCAGTTGTACGACAGGATCTGGTCCGGGTACTCCTTCTTGATCGCTTCGGCGAAGCGACGGGCCTCATCCAGATCCGGCTTGGCGGTTTCGCACCAGATCAGGTCGGCGTAAGGGGCGTAGGCAAGGCCGCGGGCGATCGCCTGGTCGAGGCCAGCGCGCACCTTGTAGAAGCCTTCACGGGTACGCTCGCCAATCACGAACGGCTGGTCGTACGGATCGCAATCGCTGGTCAGCAGGTCAGCGGCATTGGCGTCGGTACGGGCCAGGATAATGGTTGGTACCCCCGACACGTCGGCAGCCAGGCGCGCGGCTACCAGCTTCTGCACCGCTTCCTGGGTCGGCACCAATACCTTGCCACCCATGTGGCCGCATTTTTTCACCGAGGCCAGTTGGTCTTCGAAGTGCACGCCGGCAGCGCCTGCTTCGATCATGTTCTTCATCAGCTCGTATGCGTTCAGCACGCCGCCGAACCCGGCCTCGGCGTCTGCGACGATCGGAGCGAAGTAATCGATGTAGCCGTCGTCGCCAGGGTTCTTGCCGGCTTTCCATTGAATCTGGTCAGCACGGCGGAAAGCGTTGTTGATGCGCTTGACCACGGTGGGGACCGAGTCCACCGGGTACAGCGACTGGTCCGGGTACATGGACTCGGCCGAGTTGTTATCTGCAGCCACCTGCCAGCCGGACAAGTAAATGGCCTGGATGCCGGCTTTGACCTGTTGCACTGCCTGGCCGCCGGTAAGGGCGCCCATGCAGTTGACGAAATCTTTTTCGGGGCGGAAGGACGGGTGAGCACCTTCGGTGACCAGCTTCCACAGTTTTTCAGCGCCTTGGCGAGCAAAAGTGTGCTCGGGCTGGATGGAGCCACGCAGGCGAACGACATCGGCGGCGGAGTAGGTACGGGTCACGCCTTTCCAGCGCGGGTTCTCGGCCCAGTCTTTCTCGAGGGCTGCAATTTGCTGTTCGCGTGTCAGTGCCATGGAAATAAACCTCGTCGCATCGATCTTGGGTTAATTGTGCTGATGCTCGGGGCGAAGCAGGGGCCAGGCGGGTGTCTGTCAGGGCGTGCGGCGGCGAACGCGAAGGCTCGAAGGGGAAGAAGGTGCAGGCCAGGCGCCAGTGTGCTCCGGCAGGTCGGCTCGTGGATGCCTTGCTGCGGTGCGACGCGATTGCCAGAACTGCGGTGATGCGCTTCCGTCCCTCGGGACAACTTCTTCGTTGCAGTCGCAATCCCGTCGAACCGCCTTGTGGGCCGTATAGACACGAGACGCCTCCAGGGGTGAGAGGAGTGCGCCTCGAAGGCCCTTGTCAGGGCCCCTGATTAGCGGGAGCGAGGCCATCATGCCCTTGGGAAAAACACCCTGTCAAACGTTTTGTAGTGCTTTTTTTCTATTACTACATCTTTGGTCTAATGCGACTTGGCAGTCAGTTTCGAGGCCTTTGGTCGAGGCCTTGAATTTGCAGGGATCAGTCCAGAAGCTCGACTTTGACCCGCAATGTCATGTTTTCACCCCGTTGGGTGCTGTATGTACGGCTCGAAGGGTCGCGTTCGGCTTGGCTCTGCTGGTTGTAACCGGCCAGGGTGATCCATTCGCCAAGCCTTCCGCTGACTGTCGTGTCGGTGCTTTGTACCTTCACTACATCAGCACGTTCCTGGCTCAATCGATCATTATTGCTGCTGATTTGCAGGCGAACCCTGTCCCCGATCAGGCTCGGCGTAACATAAAAACCTTGGGTTACATTGCGGTACTCAGTGTTGCTTTGGACGCGACCGTAGCCGTCGGTGCTGGTGCTGGTGATCGGGATGCTCTGGCCGATCTGGATCAGTGCCGGTTGGCCTTCGCTGGCCTGGATCTGTTGCAGGCCGCCCTCGCGGTTGCTGGTGCCGTAATGGATCACCTGGCCTTCGCCGCGGGTGTCCTGGTAATTGCTGTCGCTGTTGTCGACGCTGATCACCAGGCGCTTGGGTACAGTGTCCAGTTGCTGTAGCAAGGCGCGTAAGTCGTCGATGCGCTCGGCGCTGGCATTGACGATCAGCTTGTTCTCGAAAGCGCTGACGGTACCGTCGCGGCCGATCAAGGCCTGGGCGGCCGGCAGCAGTTCGGCGCTGCTGCGATGCTGCAGCGGCACAACTTCGGTGGCGGCCAGCGCAGGTACGCTGACTGCCAGCAGCAGCGATGCGAATAGAGGGCGTAGCGGCATGTTCATGTTCTCCGCGATTGGAATCCACATGATGGCAAATTTGCCAGCCGTTTGCCGGGCTCGGGTCACGCACGGTGCTTTATCTGATTTTATCTTGTAGGCTATAAATTATAGTCAGCAGGATAATTCAGGATAATCCCATGTCGCCCTCCCGCCCGCTTTTGCGTCGTGAACCGCTTGCCAAGGCGCTGGCGCAGGACTTGGCCGGTGAGTCCCTGGTGGACTACAGCTCCGGTATGTTTCTGGCTGCACCCAGGCGTACCGGCAAAAGTACCTTCCTCAATAATGATTTCATCCCGCAGTGCAGGCTGCGGGGTTGGCTACCGGTGTATGTCGACCTGTGGTCAGATCGGGACGCAGCTCCGGCTGATCTGATCAGCGGGGCGATTGGCGCGGCGTTGAGTAGTTTCGAGGGCGCCCTGGCGAAGGCGGCGAAAAAAGCCGGCATCGACAAGATCAACCTGCTGCGCACCCTCAGCTGGGACTTCACCAAGCCCCAGTTACCCGCAGGCACTACCCTGGCCCAGGCGCTGGCAGTACTGCATCAGATCTCAGGGCAAATGATAGTGTTGATCATCGACGAAGCTCAGCACGCTCTTAACAGTGAGGATGGCCTTAACGCCATGTTCGCCCTCAAGGCCGCCCGTGACCATCTCAACCGGGGCGACTGCCCGGACGGTCTGCGCCTGGTGTTCACAGGGTCCAGCCGCGACAAGCTCGCCAACCTGGTGCTCAAGAGCAAGCAGCCCTTCTATGGGGCCAGCATTACCCCGTTTCCATTGCTAGGCCGGGAGTACGTCGGCTTCATCACCGAGCTGTGGAACCAGCGCCTGGCGGCCAGCAACCAGTTCAAGGTGCAGGACATGGAATATGCGTTCGAACTGGTTGGGAGGCGGCCGGAAATGCTCAATAAACTGCTGGCTGAGGTCAGTGTCGGGCTGGGCGAAGCGGCCAACCTGGGAGAGTTGCTACGCACCGGTGCACTCAATCACCAAGCTGGAGTCTGGAGCGATTACGAAAGTGCCTGGAACGAGCTTTCGCCCTTGCAACAGGCAGTGCTTCAGGTGATGGCCGAGCGAGCGCAGAGCCGACAGCCGTTCTCGCCATTCACCGAGCACACCTTGCTGCAGATAACGCGCAAGCTTGAGCAGGGCGGCGTGGAGGTCACAGCCAGTACGCCGAACGTGCAAAAGGCTCTGGACGCCCTGCGCGACAAGGAACTGGTGTGGAAAGCCAATCGCGGCGAATATGCCTTGGAAGATGCTTCGATGGCCCAATGGCTGACCCGCAGCCTTTGCTGAAACACCTTGCGCTGGCCGCTGTCAGACGAATTCCGTAACATCGCGCCCCCGATTCACCGCCCGTCCGCCTGGACCGCACCACAGGATACCCATGAAGCCCGCCCGACTACGTGCCGACCTGCTCGCCGGCCTGACCACCTCGTTCGCCCTTGTTCCCGAGTGCATTGCCTTTGCCTTGGTAGCCCATCTCAACCCTTTGATGGGGCTGTATGGTGCCTTCATCATTTGCACGCTGACTGCGTTGTTCGGCGGTCGCCCAGGAATGATATCCGGGGCTGCAGGCTCCATGGCGGTGGTCATCGTCGCGCTGGTGGTGCAACACGGTGTGCAGTATCTGTTGGCCACGGTCTTGCTCGGCGGTGGGGTGATGATTCTGTTCGGCTTGCTGCGCCTGGGCAAGTTGGTAAGGCTGGTGCCTTATCCGGTGATGCTTGGCTTCGTCAATGGCCTGGCGATCGTCATTGCCATGGCTCAGCTGGAACACTTCAAGGAGGGTGAGCATTGGCTCAAGGGCACATCGCTGTATCTGATGATCGGCCTGGTGGTGCTGACCATGCTGGTGGTCTACGTGCTGCCGAAGCTGACCCGATCGGTGCCCCCAGCACTGGTGGCGATTCTTGGAGTTGGCGCACTGGTGTACCTGCTCGATCTGCCCACGCGCACCCTTGGCGACATGGCGCACATTGCCGGCGGCTTGCCGCAACTGGCGCTGCCGGATGTGCCTTGGAGCCTGGAAACCCTGAATATCATTGCGCCTTATGCGGTGCTGATGGCGATGGTGGGCCTACTCGAGACGCTACTTACATTGAACCTAACCGACGAGATCACCGAAAGCCGCGGTTACCCGGATCGCGAGTGCGTGGCGTTGGGCGCAGCCAACATGGTCTCCGGACTGTGCGGCGGTATGGGTGGCTGCGCCATGATTGGCCAGACCGTGATCAATCTCAGCTCCAATGGCCGTGGCCGGCTCTCGGGCGTGGCGGCCGGGGTGATGATCCTGCTGTTCGTGCTGTTCCTGTCGCCGCTGATCGAGCGTATTCCGCTGGCGGCGCTGGTCGGGGTGATGTTCGTGGTGGCCCAGCAGACCTTTGCCTGGGCGTCGTTGCGAGTGCTGCACAAAGTACCGCTGAGCGATGTGCTGGCGATCATCGCGGTAACGGTGGTGACTGTGTTCACCGACCTGGCCATGGCGGTGCTGTTCGGCATCGTCATCGCCGCCGTGAATTTTGCCTGGCAGCATGCTCGCGAGCTCTACGCCGACAGCCATCAGGACGGCGAGGGCAAGCATTATCAGGTACATGGCACGCTGTTCTTTGCCTCGGTCACGCCCTTTCTCAACCAGTTCGATCCAGCCAATGACCCGGCCAAGGTCACCCTAGACTGCCAGCATTTGAGTTTTGTCGATTATTCGGCCATCGCTGCATTGCAGACCCTGCGTGAGCGCTATGAAAAGGCGGGTAAGCACCTGCGCGTGGTGCACCTGTCGGAGCGCTGCAAGAAGTTGCTCAGACGCGCGGGCGAGCAGCACTGAAGGAAGGTGCTGGTACTTTCGCGACTAAAGCCCACGCAGGTTGGTGGGCACCTCAAAGCATGCATTCGCCCCTGTGTGCGGCCATAGCCGAGTGGGCCAGCGCAGAACAAAGGCTTATTCTGCGCGATTCTTCTTCACGATCGCGTCGGCGATACTTGCCGGCGCCTCGGCGTACCGGGTGAACTCCATGGAAAAACTCGCCCGGCCTTGGGTCATCGAGCGCATCGAGGTGGCGTAGCCGAACATCTCGCCCAGCGGTACTTCAGCACGAATCACTTTGCCGGCCGGCGTCTCGTCGCCGTCCTGGATCATCCCGCGGCGCCGGCTCAGGTCGCCCAGAATATCGCCTTGGTACTCCTCCGGCGTTACCACTTCAACTTTCATCACCGGCTCCAGCAGCACTGCGCCGCCTTTTTGCGACAACTGCTTGGTGGCCATGGAGGCGGCGATCTTGTAGGCCATTTCATTGGAGTCAACGTCGTGGTACGAGCCATCGAACACTGCTGCTTTGAGGTTGATCAGCGGGTAGCCGGCCAGCACGCCATTCTTCATCTGTTCCTCGATGCCTTTCTGGATTGCCGGGATGTACTCGCGCGGTACCACGCCGCCGACGATTTCGTTGATGAACTCCAGGCCTTCGGCGCCTTCATCGCCCGGAGCGAACCGAATCCAGCAATGGCCATACTGGCCGCGCCCGCCAGACTGGCGCACGAAGCGGCCTTCGATCTCGCAGGTGTTGCGGATCTTTTCGCGGTAGGCCACCTGCGGCTTGCCGATATTGGCATCGACGTTGAATTCACGCCTCATGCGGTCGACGATGATGTCCAGGTGCAACTCGCCCATGCCAGAGATGATCGTCTGGCCGGTTTCTTCGTCTGTGCGCACGCGGAAGGAGGGGTCTTCCTGAGCCAGCTTGCCCAGCGCTATGCCCATTTTTTCCTGGTCGCCCTTGGTTTTGGGCTCCACTGCCACCGAGATCACTGGGTCGGGGAAGTCCATGCGTTCGAGGATGATGGGCTTGTCGATGTCGCATAGCGTGTCGCCGGTAGTGACATCCTTCATGCCGATCAGCGCGGCGATGTCGCCGGCGCATAAGTCCTTGATCTCGGCGCGCTGGTTGGCATGCATCTGCACCATCCGGCCGATGCGTTCCTTCTTGCCTTTGACCGAATTGAGCACAGCATTCCCCGAACTGAGCACGCCTGAATACACACGGGCGAAGGTCAGGGTGCCAACGAACGGGTCGGTCGCAATCTTGAAGGCCAGGGCAGAGAAGGGCTCTTTGTCGTCGGCGTGGCGCTCCAGGTGCTTGTCTTCATCGTCCGGGTCGGTGCCCTTGATCGCTGGGATTTCCGACGGAGCAGGGAGGTAGTCGATAACCGCATCGAGCATTAGCGGTACGCCCTTGTTCTTGAACGAAGAGCCGAGAATGGTCGGAACGATTTCATTGGCGATGGTGCGCTGGCGCAAGGCGGCCTTGATTTCATCGATGCTCAGCTCTTCACCCTCCAAAAACTTGAGGGTCAGCTCATCATTGGCCTCGGCGGCGGCCTCGACCATGTGTGCGCGCCATTCATCGGCCAGCGCCTGCAATTGAGCGGGAATCTCTTCTTCGCGGTAGCTGGTGCCCTGGTCGTTGTCGTTCCAGTAAATGGCCTTCATCTTCACCAGGTCGATCTGGCCGATGAAGTTTTCTTCGCTGCCGATGGCCAGCTGAATCGGCACCGGGTGGTGGCCCAGGCGCTGATCGATCTGCTTGACCACCCGTAGAAAATCGGCACCCTGGCGATCCATCTTGTTGATGTAGGCCAGGCGTGGCACGTGGTATTTGTTGGCCTGGCGCCAAACCGTCTCTGACTGCGGCTCGACGCCATCGGCGCCACTGAACACCACGACCGCGCCGTCGAGCACGCGCAGTGAACGCTCGACTTCAATAGTGAAATCGACGTGGCCGGGTGTGTCGATGATGTTGAAGCGGTACCTATCGGGAAACTGCTTGGTCGAGCCTTGCCAGAATGCTGTAGTTGCCGCCGAGGTGATGGTGATACCGCGCTCCTGCTCTTGGGCCATCCAGTCCATGGTCGCGGCGCCGTCGTGCACCTCGCCCATCTTATGGTTGACCCCGGTATAGAACAGAATGCGCTCGGTAGTGGTGGTCTTGCCCGCATCAACGTGGGCGACGATACCGATATTGCGGTACAGCTCGATGGGGGTTGTGCGGGCCATGGTGGACTACCTGCGGCGGTACGGATTCTCCCACGGTAGCAGAGCAGGCGAATCTTGCTTGACCGTCGGGCCGTCAGTCCGCCTGCGCTTGCAGCACCCACTGGCCGTCGATTTCGCGGGCCAGCCCGCTGGCGGGCAACAGGACCAGCAGGCGTTCGTGCAAGGCAGGTTCGGTGAAGGTCTTGAGGGTGCTGAAGTCCAGCGCGCCAACCAAGCTCAGATCGGCTTTGGTGTAGGACAGCCAGGCCTTTTTCAGAACTTGCGCCACGTCGCTACCAGCAGTGCTGGCAAAGCGGCGGTGCCATTGGCGGCCTTCGAAGGTGAAGGTGTGCGCGTGGCTGTAGCCGCTTTGGTCGCAGCCTTCGGCACAGCGGTGACAACTGCACGGGCCTTCGCCGAAGGCGTTGCGCAGATAACTGTTGAAGTCCACGACGGGCTTGAGGGTCAGGCGTTTGTCGACCTCGAACAGGTCGGCGATCATGGGTTGTTCGGCGCTCACGCAGGTGTCCTCGTGTGGTATGGCGTACATCGGCGGGCACCCTAACAGATCAGCCCCTTCAGATCACCTGTTGCAGGCTGGCCTGTTGGTGCAGGCCACCTGTGAGGAGGCTGGTAGAGACAACTGGAATCACCTGCCGTACTCTACGCGCCTTCACGCTTAGACATTTTTCGAGGTAACCCGCTTGAGCACCAAGTACCCTTACACTGCCACCGTGACCGTCAGCGCCGAAGACCGCGGGGGCGATACCGAGGCCTCGGAAAACCCCGGCATGCGTGTTGGCCTGGAAGCGGTGACCGAAACCCTGAAAAAGGTGCATTTCGTCGGTACGCTGGCAGCCCCGGAGAAATCGGCAACGCACATCTGCGTAACGCTGGAAAACGGCCTTACCTACTATGGCCCGATCGTCAACGGCCATGCCGAACTCGAAGGCGGCTGGATCGCCTTCGAATCCGACATGCTCACCCCGGAAGAGCTGGGCCTGTAAGCTTCACTCGAGCTCGGCCAGGCACTGCTCGAAGATATCCAGCCCCTGCTCGAGTACCTCAGCTTCGATGGTCAGCGGCGCCAATAGGCGAATGATGTGCCGTGCCTTGCCGCTAGGCATCAGCAACAAGCCTTTGGCCCGTGCGGCCTCCACCAGCTTGGTCAGCTGAGCCGGTGCAGGGCTGCCGTCTGCATTGACCAACTCGATGCCGCGCATGGCGCCTGTACCGGTCAGGCGGCCCAGGTATGGGCTCAGGCCAGCGGCCCTCCAGCGGGCATGCCTGGCCACAATCGCCTGCTCTTGGCGTTCACCCCAGGTAGCGATGTTCTCGTCGGTCATCTGCGCCAAGCTGGCCAGTGCCGCCGCACAGGCGATCGGGTTGCCTGAATAGGTTCCTCCTAGGCCACCCTTGGGCAGGGCGGCCATCAAGTCCTGGCGCCCGACCACTGCGCCCAGCGGCATGCCACCGGCAATGCTCTTGGCCAGCAGCAGCAAGTCCGGCTCGATGCCCAGGCGCGGGAAGGCAAAGCGCTGGCCAGTGCGGCCAAAACCGGACTGAATTTCGTCGATGATGATCAGGATCCCATGCGCGTCGCAGAACCGCCGCAGCGCCTGGGCAAATGACGGGTCCAGGGCGAGGAAGCCCCCTTCGCCCTGCACGGGCTCGAAGACGAAAGCCGCTACATCTTCCACCGCCAGCTCCACGCTGAACAGGCGCTCCATGGCCTTGAGCGCCTGCTCGCAGCTGACGCCGGTATCTGCGCTGGGATAGGGCAGGTGATAGACGGGCCCCGGCAGCTCACCGACCCGCTGCTTGTATGGCGCGACCTTACCGTTGAGGTTCAGGGTGGCGAGGGTACGGCCATGAAAGCCACCGTCGAAGGCGATGATGGCGCGTTTGCCGGTGGCTGCGCGTGCCACCTTCAGAGCGTTTTCGGCGGCTTCGGCACCGCTGTTGGTGAGCATGCCTGCCAGCGGGTAGCTGACCGGCACGAACTGGCTCAGGCGCTCCATCAATTCCAGATAGGGGCCATGAGGCGCGGCGTTGAACGCGTAATGGGTCAGGCGGCTGGCCTGGGTCTGGATCGCTTCGACCACAGCCGGATTGCAATGGCCCAGGTTCAGCACGCCGATACCGCCGACAAAGTCGATGTAACGCTTGCCATCGGTATCCCAGACTTCGGCATTGCGGCCATGGGAAAGTGTAATCGGGTGAACGATGGCGATGGATTGACTGATACTTTCCAGCTTCATGGGCACGCGGACCTTGTTCATGTTTCCTATTATCCAAGCGCGCCGCGGTATTATTCTGCAAACGAATTATTCGATTGCGATCATTCCCTGAATTCGCGATCTTTACTGGTCTTGCTCGGCCACCCGCTCGCGGATCCACTGCACGAACGCTTTGACCTTGGGCACTTCGGCGGCATGTTCGGCATGGGCGATGAAATGCCGACCGTTGCTTGGCACCGGGTGGTCCCAGGCGATCACCAGCTTGCCTTCGCTCAGTTCCTCGGCCACCAGGTAGCGTGGGATCAGAGCGACCCCGCAGCCGGCGATGGCCGCGCGGATGCACAGGTAGAACGTGTCGAAGCGTGGGCCGTGGTAGCTGTTCTGGCTATGTAGACCCAGCCCCTGGAACCATTCGTGCCAAGCTTCAGGGCGCGATGCGCATTGCAGCAGGCGGTGTTCGATGAGCGCCTCTGCGCTGTCGAACCGGTGCCGGGCCAGCAGCTCTGGCGCGCACACAGGAACCACGTCCTCGCTGAACAACGCGATGCATGTGGCGCCGGGCCAGGTGCCCTGACCGAAAAAGAACGCGATGTCAGCTTTGGCCTGCACCAGGTCGAATGGCTCCAGTTCGTTGCGAATGTCCAAGTGAATGCGAGGATGGCGCTCGCCGAAACCCTTGAGTCTAGGTATCAGCCAGCGTGCGCCGAAGGTCGGCTGGGTCGCGATGCGCAGCACTTCGGTCTCGTCGCCGTAGCTGAGGATGTAACGGCTGGAGATGTCGATCTGGGTGAGGATCTTGTTCACTTCAGTGAGGTACAGCGCCCCAGCCGGAGTCAGGTGCAGGCGCCTGCGAATCCGTTGGAAAAGCGAATGCGACAGCATCTCTTCAAGCTGCGCGACCTGCTTGCTGACGGCGCTCTGGGTCAGGTGCAGCTCTTGGGCTGCACGGGTGAAGCTCAGGTGCCGGGCGGCAGCTTCGAAGCACTGCAGGGCAGTGGTCGAGGGCATCAGGCGTTTGGACATAGCAAAGGCGTACCCAGCAAAAAAGGAAAGAGTTCATTCCGCAATGGAATCATGTGTTTCGAAAAGGTCGTTTGTTGACCTCGCCTTATAGATTAATACTGACCTTGAACAACGATTACAACCGGTACCGCAAAGAGGAGGGCTATGCGCAACCGGCGATATAAAACAAAAACAACGAACACCCTATTACCTGAATTCTGCTTCAACTTTCAGCCGCCACGGCCGAGTGCCGTATAGCGGCCGACCCATTCGAGGGTTCACCATGGTTTCGCCAAATAAGAACAAACAGCGGTCCTTGCAGCACGGCCTGACTTCGCGTCAGGTGTCGATGATTTCAATCGCTGGCATCATTGGTGCCGGCCTGTTCATTGGCTCATCGAACGCCATCGCTACCGCCGGCCCAGCCATCCTCATTTCCTATGCCATGACCGGCTTACTGGTGCTGCTGGTCATGCGCATGCTGGGCGAGATGGCCATTGCCAACCCCAATAGCGGGTCGTTCTCCACTTACGCCAGCGAGGCGATCGGCCCTTGGGCCGGCTTCACTATTGGCTGGCTTTACTGGTGGTTCTGGGTATTGATCATTCCGGTCGAGGCCATCGCTGGCGCAGACATCCTGCATGCCTATTTCCCCGACGTGCCGTCTTGGTTGTTCGCCTTTGTGATCATGGTGGTGCTGTCGGCCACCAACCTGATCAGCGTCAAGAACTTCGGTGCTTTCGAGTACTGGTTCGCATTGGTCAAAGTGGTCGCGATCATCGCCTTCATCGTGGTCTGCAGCCTGGCGGTGTTCGGCTTCTGGCCGCTGGCCGAGGTATCTGGCATTGGCCATCTTTGGCAAAACGGTGGGTTCATGCCCAACGGTTTCGGCACAGTGCTCGGTGGGGTGCTGATCACCATCTTCTCGTTCTTCGGCGCTGAGATCGTCACCATTGCGGCCGACGAAACTGCCAACCCCAAGGACAAGATCCGCCGTGCCACCAACCTTGTGGTCTACCGCATCGCGATCTTCTACCTGGCGTCGATCTTTCTGGTGGTGTCGCTGGTGGCTTGGAACGATCCGAGCCTCAAGGCAGTGGGCTCGTTCCAGCGAGTGCTTGAGGTGCTGAACGTGCCAGGCGCCAAGCTGCTGGTCGATCTGGTGGTGCTGGTGGCTGTGACCAGTTGCATGAACTCTGGCCTGTACACCGCTTCGCGCATGCTCTATTCACTGGGCGCCCGCGGCCAGGCTCTGAGCATGACCAAGCGTATTTCTGGTGCCGGTGTGCCGACCGTTGCGGTGATCGTCTCCACCCTGGCAGGCTTCGTCGGTTGCTTCGTGAACTATGTACTGCCAGGCAAGGTGTTCGGGTTCCTGCTGTCCACCACCGGTGCCATCGCATTGTTGGTGTACCTGGTGATCGCCGTGTCGCAATTGCGCATGCGGGCACGTGCCGAGCGGGAGGGGCGTGCACTGGAGTTGAAGATGTGGTTGTTCCCTTGGCTGACCTGGCTGGTCATCGGCACTATCGTCATGGTCCTGGGCTACATGCTGCTCAGCGACGCCTATCGCTACGAGACGTTGATGACCGCTGGCGTGACCGCATTCATCCTGCTGGTGTCGCTGACCCAGAAGGGTGGAAAGGCGCTCGCCCAACCGGCTTGAGCTTCTGCTTTAATGGGGGCGTTTCGCGCCCCCATTTCAACAAGCACAGGCAGCGTATGAACGATCCGATTCCCTCCCTTCAAGCACTGGCCGCACCCGAAGGTACCTGTTACGGCTGCGGCTGCTCCCACCCAAGTGGGCTGCACCTGCAAAGCTACTGGGATGCCGACGGCATTCACCTGCTGTGCCGGCATTCACCCGACAGCACCTTCATCGGCTGGCCTGGCCTGGTCTATGGTGGCCTGCTGGCCATGTTGGTCGACTGCCATTCGAACTGGACGGCGATGGCGCATCACTACCGCGCCGAAGGCCGGGAAGCGGGGAGCCTGCCGCGCATCGATTGCGTTACCGCAAGCCTTGGGCTGAACTACCTCAAACCTACCCCCATGGGCGTGGAGCTGCTGCTCAGGGCCCGGGTCGAAGGTGAAGTCGGGCGCAAGACGCGGGTGATCTGTGAAGTCTGGGCCGGCGATGTGCTGACGGTGAGTGCCGACTCGGTATTCGCGCGGGTGGATACCGAAAAGCTCAAACTCAAGGCCCATGGCAAGGCCAGTTGATCAATGGCCGGTGATGGTCAGCCGCGCGGGATGTCACTACAGTGGTACGTCCACCCACAAGGCTAAAAACCACCATGACCGACTTGAGCGCTTTCTCCATCACCCGTAAATGGCCCGCCAAGCATCCCGAGTGGCTGCAGCTGTACTCGCTGCCCACTCCCAATGGCGTGAAGGTCTCGATCATGCTCGAGGAGATTGGCCTGCCCTACGAGCCGCACAAGGTCAGCTTCGATAGCGATGACCAGTTGAGCCCCGAGTTCATCTCGCTGAGCGCTAATAACAAGATTCCGGCCATCCTCGACCCCAATGGGCCAGGCGGCCAGGCGCTGGGGCTGTTCGAGTCGGGGGCAATCCTGCAGTACCTGGCGGAGAAAAGCGGCCAGCTGCTGAGCAACGACCCGGCCCAACGTTATCAAACCCTGCAGTGGCTGATGTTCCAGATGGGCGGCATCGGGCCGATGTTCGGCCAGGTGGGTTTCTTCCATTTCTTCGCTGGCAAGGAATACGAGGACAAGCGCCCCCGTGACCGTTATGTCAATGAATCGAAGCGTCTCTTGGGTGTGCTCGATCGGCACCTGAAGGGGCGTGATTGGATGGTCGATGAATACAGCATTGCCGATATCGCCATTTTCCCATGGGTGCGCAACCTGGTAGAGCGCTACAACGCCCGCGAACTGGTAAGTTTCGATCAGTTTGCGCAGGTGCAGCGGGTATTGGCGAAATTCCTCGAGCGCCCGGCGGTACAGCGTGGCCTCAAAATCCCAGCCTGACCAGCGAGGCTGAACCTCGAACGCCGCAGGTGTGCAGCATGCCCGTTGAATTGATTGGCGCAAGCGATGCCCATCGCGACTTCGCCCGTGACCTTACTCGGCGGGCGATGTTGCCCTATTACCACGAGTTCGGCCTATTGTGGGTCGAGGAGGCCTTCGATCAAGCGTGGGCTTGGCGCGAGCAATGGCTGGTGATGCAGGATGATCAGGTGCTGGGTTTTTGTAGCCTTAGCCAGGATCGGCAGGCACTGTTCATTCGTGAACTGCACCTGAGTGAGCAACACCGGGGGCGAGGGGTAGGCAGTCAGGTATTGCAGACACTGGCGGGATGGGCCGCGCAGCGCCGTTTGCCGCTGCTGCGATTGATGGTGTTCAAGAGCAACCCGGCGCGGCAGTTGTACCTGCGCCAGGGTTTCATCGACATGGGTAACGATGAGTGTTTCGTGAGGATGCAACGGGCCATTGGTTGACCGCTACCGGCCCGGCAAATCACTGCAACCGATACCTCATGGCTGCCTTACCCGCACCGTTGCGCCCTGGCGAACAGTCGCCTCTAGCAGCTGCCCTTGCAGCGGCAACAAGTCACCAATCAACAGGTTCTGCAACAACGGTTTGCCGTCGAAGCTGTTGCCGCCCAACACCACGTCCCGAACCCCCTCGACCCTGACCAGCGCCTTGCCGACCCGGCCAAGGCGGTTGCCACTGAGCAGCAACGGCCCGGCCAGCGGCGTCGTATTGCGCAGGCTGACGGCGTATTCGGCGGTATTGCCGATACGGTTGTCCAGCAGGGCCACGGCGCCGACCTCGCTGGCGTCCACTGCGCTGCCTTGGCTGCTGGCCAGCAGGTTGTCGTCGATTACCAGTGGCGCCGCCGCAGTTGGTGTCAGGCTGCGCAACTGAATGCCGTTGCCGCGGCTGTCGCCGATGCGGTTGCCAGCCAGCAGCACTGCGCCCTGTTGTTCGGTGATTTCGATCCCAGCCTTGGTCGCGCCAAGGATAAGGTTGTCTTCGACCAAGGCCCGCGTCTTGCCACGCAGTCGTACGCCGCTGTTGTTGTCGATGCCACGTAGTTGGTTGCCTTGCAACTTGACCTGGCTGTTCTGCACATCCACGGCGTATTGTTGCGAGCGCTCGAACTGGCTGGTGCTGATGGTCGCCTGGCTATGCTGCAACTCCACCGCCGTGGACATTTCGCTGAACTGGCTATCGCGGATGATCACCGTGGCCAGGCGAGTACTGGCTGCCTGCTGAGAACTTAAGGCGGTGGTCAAGCCCCGCGAGAGGTTGGCGTTGTAGCCCAGGCGCTTGAGGGTCGAACCCAGCACCTGGGTATGGCTGCCAGCCCAGGCCACAACGAAGGGCCGCCACGCGCGGTCGGTGCTAGCCGGTTTGTCGCCGGCCATGCTCTGCAGGCTGGACTGGTTTAGGCTAAGCCAGCCCTGGTTGATCAGTGCCGTACCGGAGAAGCTCGCCAGGTACAGACTGGTGCCTTCAAGGACCAGGCCGGCGTCGCTGCCGATCATCAGCGGGTAGCTCAACAGGTAGCCGTCTTTGTAGCGCTTGAGCACTCGCGGGTTGTTGAGTGCGTCATGCAACTGCGCCAGCGTGATACTGCCACCACGGAGCATCACCACTTGTGGGTGGTGTGCCTGATAACCGGCGATGGCGCGGAACAGGCCGTTGTTGACCAATGGCTCGAAGGGCCAGCTGCCGGCCTGAGAAGAAAACATCGGTTGCAGGCTGACACTGGCACGCCCGGCCGGGCGCTGCCGTTCGGTTTGCGCAAAGGCGACTGCCTGGCGCACCTGCTGGCGCAATTGATCGGCCTTGAGCTGGCGTTGCTCAGCCGGCAGGGTATCGACGATCTGGTTGGCCGGTAGCGCCTGGCTGGCGGCCTGGGCAGCGCCTGCCAGCCACAGCGCAGCCAGGCAGGTGAAGGAAAAGCGGGCGAGGGCAGCCATGGGTCAGCTCCTTGATCCGGGCACAGGGGAATAGAAGGCTTTGATCGGGCCGCCGAGCTGGCTGTAGTTGTCCACCTCGCCGTCTTGGCTGTCGTACAGCTGACGCGCCAGCGCATGGCCAGGATTGCGCTGCAGAAACGGGATCAGCCACGCCATCTTGTATGGCGCCACATCGCTTTGCGACTGGCCTTTGAGTTCCGGTAGGTCGGCGGGGTCGAGCACCGTGCGCGCGGCGAAATTGGCCAGCAGGTCGAGTGTCTGCTGGTCTTGGCTGCTCCACGGCAGGCCGTTGGCGCGCGCCGACTCGCTCAGCAGCACCAGCGGCACCAGGGCGTACTGGCTGTAGTTGGCTGCCAGCTTGCTGCGCGCCACCTCCAGCGGCAGGTAGGCGTAGTTGCCCTGGTTGGAGCGCACGGCCTGAGCCAGGCCGCGGCGCAAATTACCATCGGCCCAGCGGATGAAGTCGTCGCGGCCAACCAGCATGCCGGTGGCTGCCACCGCCCAGGCTGCCCAATAGTCGTGGTTGTTGAAGTACACGCCGCTGGCGCTGCGGCGGGGGTCGTATTCACGGATCACCAACTCGCCAAGGTCGGTGAACCAGGTACGCTGTGCATCGCTCAGTTGCAGCTTGCCGTTGCTGGCTGCCTGGGTAAGCAGCACGGTGCCAGCCATGGCCGCAAGCGCCCATTTGCGCGCCGCCATGCCGGTGCCGGTGGCATCAGGGTTGAGCAGGGCGCCAGCGTCGGCCCAGCGCTGCAGCCACTGGTCCTGACAGGCCAGCGCCATGTTGGCGTCCTGCGGCTTCTTGGCGCCCTGGAAGCGCTTGCTGGCGTAGATCAGGCCGCCGACGAACTGCTTGACCTGCTTGCCGATACGTTCACTGTCGGCGTCGGGGCTGCTGCGCAGTGTCGACTTGCTTGCATCGCGCTGGTCGTACTTGCTCTGCAGGCGCAGGCTGCCGGTAAAAGGTGCTGGCGGTTCCTTGGTGCAGACCAGGGTACGGTAATCGGCAATCATGGCCGATTGCGGCGTGGGGTGTGCCGGCCAGATGGACTGCGCCGCATGGGCGTGGGGGAACACGAGGCTCATGGCCAGTAACCCGATGCCCGGTAATAGTTTGCTCATAGGCATAGACGGGTCTCCACGGCGGTCGCTGCGGTACCGGCCTTGGTCGGCTCCATGAATACCGATAACAGGTTGGCGCCGGCGAATTCCGGTGCTTTGCTCAGTTCCAGATAATATTGGCCGCCAGTCACCGCCGCCTCACGGCGGAACCACACCTTGTCCCGCGCGCCGTTGTCGTAATAGACGATGATGTAGAAATCCTTGACGTTCTTGTCGCTCAGACGAATGTCCAGAAAGCCTTTGGAAAGCGACTGGCGGCCACTGCCCGCATTGCTCAGCAGCTCGATGCGCTCACCCACCTTCAAGGCCGGACGCTTGAGTTTGCTTTCCAGAACCTGCTGGCTTGCCGCGCAGCCGCCTTGAATGGCCGGCACCAGTTGCCGGTACATCAACGGCGAGTCCAACCGGTAGTTGGCCGGCAGCTCCCAGACGATCAGCTTGGGCGGTGCCTTGGGCTTGTAGTCGCTGGACAACAGGTACTCGAGCAGCGAGCCGTCTTCGCCAACCCCAGGCAGGGCATAGTTCAGTACGTCGACGTTCAGGTATTGCTTGAGGTAGCCGTCGAAGTTGAACTGCTTGCTTTCGTCCTCGCGGGCGGCGGCGTTACTGTCACCCACCAGGATCACCTCAGGGTCCGGCGCGTCATCGAACAGCGCATCGCCGCCACTGGCCACCGGAACCGTCTGGTAGCCACGCACGTACTGAAAACCATAGTTGTTGCCGCACAGTGAACTCATCGCCAGGTTCAGCGTGCCGTCCTTTGGCACCATCACGCCCGGCTCGGTACGGTATTGCTTTTTGGTCAGCCCGGCATAGAACGGTTGGCGACGGATTTCTTCGGCCATCAGCTTCGCCGTGGCCTCAGCCCCAGCTGGTGTCCAGTGGTGGTCACGGCGGAAGAAGTACTCGCCTTTGGGCGGCTGCTGTACCAGTTGCATCATCGGCGCTACCACCGCGCCGCTCTGGCGCAGTTGGCCAAGGTAGGTGGCGAGATTACCGCTGGCGCGGGCGTAGTCGAAACCGTGCAGCTGGTTGGCGAACAGCTTGTCGCGGTGCATCAGCCCGCGGGTCGGCTGGATCGCCATGGCCACATGAATGCCCTGGCGTTCGAACGCATGCATCAGGCGCGCGAACTCCGGGCGCATCGGTGCTGGAATACCGAATTCATTGGTCAGGTCTACGGCCGAACGGAACAGCCAGCGATCCTTGCCAGGCACGATCTCGCGCATCAACTTCATGCGCCCTTCGGCATAGCGTTGCGGGTCGCTCAAAGCCGGGCACACCATGCACTGCAGGTTCTCGCAACCAGGCTTGCCCGCCTGGGCGGGTTGCGCGGCCTGGCTGGGCAGGCTGAGCAGCGCGATGGCAACGCTCAGGGCAACAGGTACAAGGGTCTTCATGTGCCATTCATCCTTGCTGAGCAATCGTCACTCGGTCGGGTCGATGCTGTTGGCCAGGGTCATGCTGCGGTTGCCCGGCAGCAGTACGTAGCTGTACGAGCGCCCCTTCTTCAGGAACTGCTCGTCGAAACTGGCAACTTTGGTGTCCTGCTGGTAGGCAGCGAAGTCGATCTTGATCTCATTGACCATGCGCGTGCCGGTCTCACCATTGCCCAGGGTCTGCACCACGTCGTGCTTGCCATCGGAGGTCTTCAGCGCTGCCGGGTTCTGGGTCAGGTTATAGAAGGCGATCTGCGCCTTTTTCGGCTCATTGACGTACTTGTCGCTGATCAGCTTGAGCTGCTTGCCGTCGTACACCACGGTGCTCGCGGCATTGGCCTTGAGCTGCGGTTCGATGGATTTACCGGCGATGGTGATCTTGTGCGGGCCTGCGGGTGTGAACCGATAGCCGCTGAGCTGCCCGGCGGCGACCCGCTGCGGGTTGACCTTGCCACTGAGGCTGACGTCGATGTTGCTGTCGGACAGGTTCAGCACCCGCACGAAGGCCGAGTCGGCAGGGGCCACGGCGTCGTATAGGTCAGCGTTGCCCTCGGCAGCCAGAACGGTATGGCCGGCGGTGGCCAGGGCGATGGCGGTGAACAGGTGGGTAAGCTTCATTCGGACTCTCCTTGATTCGTCAGAAATGCTGGGGCGCAGCGCTACGGCTAAGTGAGCCTGGGCGGTGGGCGAGCAGGGTGCGTAGCGGGAATTCCCACACCACGGTGTCGATCTGGGAACTTGCCAGTTGATCGCTGGCGAGGAACTGGTTCATCGCCTCGAACGGGCCCCGCGCTTCCACGGCAATGCTCAACAGGTCGCGGTTGAGCGCTTCCTTGAGAAAGCCGACGAAGTTCCAGTCGTCGATCTTGCTGTAGCTGGTGCCGACCAGCATCAGGCTCTGGTCTTGTTCGGCGAACAGGTCGTCGGCACCTTGCTCGGCCTTGAGGGTTTCGTAGAGGGCGATGGAGTTGGGGCCGAACTGGGGGGCCAGGCGGGCGTGGTCGAACTGGATGTAATTCATCAAGTCACCCTTGACGCTTTTGTCGCCGGCCTTGTGCGAAACGTAGACTTGGTCGCCGAGCAATTGCGGGCGCTGACGTGCCAATTCATAGGCCGACAGCCGTGCGCCTTCAGGGCTCCAGTGAGTGTCGGACTTGAGAAACAGCTGTGGGCCTTCAAGGTTGGCGAGGAAGGCCGCACGCAACGGCACCACATCCATCTGGCGGCCTTGCAGCTCGCTGACAAAGCGGTCGTAGAGGCTGATTACCCGTGGGTCGAAAGCATGCTGGGCGTGGGCTGCGTAGACGTCGAGCTTCATCGGCAATGGCAGAATAACCAGGTGCTTGCCATGCTCTGCCAGTTGCAGGCGCACCTTGGCGATCTGCTCAAGTTGTGCCGCCAGATTGGCGTCTAGATCGTTGGGTACGCGGTATTCCTGATTGCTGTAGAGCCAGCCATCTTTGCCAAGTACCACGCCCTTGGTGCCTTCTCCAAACAGATGGAACTGGGCGTCGGCCCACAACTCAACCGACGGGTCGCGCAGGAAGAAGCGCTTGTCGTAGGCTTGCTCGAACTTGCGCAGCAGTTTGCCGTCGACGAACAGGTTCCAGGTGTCGGTCGAGGTGCGCGCAAAGCTGAACACCGGCGGCAGCGAATAGAGGAACATGGCCGCCAGCACCACAATGAACACAATGCCGTTGGCCTTGCTGGCCGAATTCATCACCGGATACATGGCGTTCTCCTAGAACTGAAAATACAGAAAGGGTGAGAACGAGTTGGCTGCCAGGCTGCTCAGGGCCAGCAGGAAGCCCCCCCACAGCATCACGCTGTGCAACGCGCCGACATGGCGCATGAAGTAGCCTTCCTTGTTGCCGGCGTAGAAGCGCAAATTATTGATGCCGGCCAGCAGCAGCCAGGCCAGCGCCACCAGAGCGAAGGCCATGGCCATCTTCGAGGCACCCAGCACATACAGCTCCAGCGAGCCGAAGCCGTTGAAGCCGAACAACGCCTTGTAGATATCGATGCTGTGGCGCAGGTCCATGGTGAAGAACAGCGGCATGCTCAACAGGATCAGCAGGCCGGTGCGCAGGTGTCGGCCGAGCTTGTAAGGCGCGCCAACCTTGGTCGCCAGGTTGAACTTGCGCTCCAGCACCATGCCAACGCCAAAGAACAGGCCCCAGCAGATGAAGGCGAAGCTCGCGCCGTGCCACAGGCCCGACAGCAGCATGGTCCAGATCAGCGCCGGCATTGCACCGGCCACCCGTTTACGCACCAGCGGCATGTACACGTAGTCGCGCAAAAAATGCGCCAGGGTCATGTGCCAGCGTGCCCAGAACTCGGTGATGCTCTGCGCCACGTAGGGCTGGTTGAAGTTCTCCGGGAAGCGAAAGCCCATCATCAGTGCCAGGCCCAAGGCCATGTGGCTGTAGCCGGCGAAGTCGAAATACAGCTGCAGCGTCGAGATCACCAGGCCGAACCAGGCGTCGCTGAACTGCAGCGTACCTTCGCTGACGAACAGCACGTTGATCGGTGCCAGGCGGTCGGCGATCAACACCTTCATGATGAAGCCGAGCATGAAACGGCAAACCCCCAGCGAAAACAGCTCCAGCGAGTGGGTGCGCTCGCGTAGCTGTGGCGCCAGCTGGCTGTAGCGCAGAATTGGCCCGGCCACCAGGTGCGGGAACAGCGCGACGAAGGCGGCGAAGTCGATGAAGTTGCGCGTGGGCGTAGCGTCCTTGCGGTAGATGTCGACGATGTAGCTAAGGGCATGGAACACGTAAAAGGAAATGCCCAGTGGCAGGAAGATGTTCTCCAGCGTCCAGGTATTGATGCCCAGCGGTGCGAGCAGCATGGCCAGTACTTCGGCGCCGAAATTGGCGTATTTGAAATAGCCCAGGGTCGACAGGTTGCCGGCCACACCGATCCACAGAAGGCGCAGAGCCATGGGTTTGTCGCCGGCATCCAGGCGTGCCTTGATACGCAGGCCGAACCAGTAGTTCCAGTAGGTGATACCGACGAACAACAGCAGGAAGTCTGGCCGCCACCAGGCATAGAAGATGTAGCTGGCGGCGACGATCACCGTTGACCGCCACTGCGCTTTGGCCAGGAAGTACACGGCCAGGAACAGCGGCAGGTAGAGGAACAGGAACACATTGGAGGCGAAGATCATGGCACGGCCCTTCCTTAGTAACTGATCACCACACCGACGCTCAACTGGTAGTCATCGCCGGTTTCCAATGCACTGCCGGCATTGAGGTAACTGGCGCTGACCAGCGCGTTGACGTCCAGGTGTTTGCCATCGATAGCCACCGGAAACATCTTCCAGTAGTAGTTGAGGTCGATCATTTGCCCGACGTTGCGCCCGTTGCCCTGGGTACCTTGGCTGATGGCGCGGTTACGCTGCGTGCGCTGGTCGCCGTTCATGCGGATCGGTAGGGTGCCGTCGGGGTCGCGCAGTTGCAGTTGGGTAACCCGCAGGTCCAGCGCGCTGCGTGGGGTGGGGCGGGTTTCCACGGCGAAGCCGTAGTAGCTCAGGTTGCGCAGGTCCAGGGCGACGAACGAACTGGTCAGGCGGGTGCTGTAGGAGCCAGTACGGGTGATGCGGTCGGACTGGATCGCGTTCAGGCGAAAGCCATCGTTTTCATCGCTGGGTTTGTCGGTCAGGCCGCCGCGCAGGGCCAGGCGTGGCGTCCAGGCCAGGCTGTCGAAGCGCTTGCCGACTTCGCCGAGCACTGCCCAGCCTTTGCTGCTGTGGCCGGTGGTGGTGACGCCGTTGCCATTGGTGTTGTCCATTTTGCCGTCCAGCGCCGCCAGTTCCAGGTGGTAGTCACTGAGCACTGGGTAAGGCAAGTTGTCGCCCTTGAAGAACAACCCGTAGCGCATGCCCTTGAAGTCGTAGCGGTCGTCGGCGTCGTGCCCGCTGTGGTCGTTCTCGTGCATCAAGCGCACGCCAACCTGGTTGTTCTGGCTCCAGCGATAGGCGTATTGGCCCATCAGGTAGGTCGTGCGCTCCTCACTGTCGGGCAACTGGTTGACGTCGGTGTTGTAGTTGTAGAACTTCTGGCCAACGGCGAAGAACGCTTCGGAGAAGGTGTCCTGGAAGTTCAAACGCAGCGACTCCAGGCTGTCATCCCACCAGATGCCATAGTCATCGAAGAAACGCTGGCGGCCAAATGAGGCTGAAAAGCGCGGGTCGTCACCGATTAGGTTGCGCTTGACGTACAGCTCGCGCATTTCGGCATACCAGCCTTCGGGCTGCTCGCGTTCGCTGCTGTTGGTCGCCTCCAGGGTCAGGTTGCTCGACTGGCTGGAGTCATAGTTCAGCCACAGGCGGCCGTAGACCATCCATTTCGCCCAGCGCTTTTCCGGTGAGTACCAAGCGAACGACGGTTCGTAGCGCAGGCTATAGAACATTTCCCGGTTGCTGCCGACTTGGGAGTCTTGCGGGCCATAGCCGGTTTGCACGGTGAGCTTGTTGAACACTTCGGAGGTGATCACAGGTTCGCTGCCATCGGCGGCTACGACGCGTACCGGCTCGTTGCTGTCCGCTTCAGGGCCGGTGATTTCTTCGGCGGCAAAGCACGCCGGCACGCTCGCCAGGACGAGCAAGGCGCCAAACAGGGGGTGGTGCGCTTTCACAGGGTGGCCTCCTTGAATAGCCCGTTGCGAGCGGCCATGGCGCGCTCGATGTCATCCTTGGGCAGGGTTTTTTCCAGGCGCCTGACCAGGCTTTTGGCGCTGCGCTCGCCCAGGTCCAGCGCTACGCGGGCATAGGTGTAGGCTTTGACTGGGTCGTGACACAGCGCGCGGCCGTAGGCGTGCAGGGTGGCCATGCGGTACCAGGCAGCGGTGTTGCCTTTGTTGGCTTCGGCCTGGAATAGCGCCAGGGCCTTTTCCTGGTCAGGTTGGTCCTCGACCCCCTTGCTGTAGTACTCACCCAGCAGCAAGCCGGCACCGGGGTAACCACTGGCACGCAGTTCTTCGATCAATGCGCGGGCCTTGTCCGGGTCCATGGTCAGCCAGTTGTTGACCATGTAGAACTGGGCTTGCAAGGCCTTGGCCCGCGTCGGATCGCGCGGGCGCACCTGATCGATCAGCGCCTGGGTTTCCTCGGCGTTGTGCTCGGTCGGGTTGGAGATCATGTAGTTGGCCTTCGATACCATCGCTGGTACGTATCCGCGGGCCACCGCTACATCTCGCCAGCGTTGAACGCGGGCGGTAGCCAGGTCCAAGGCGTCTTGCTGAGCCTTTTCGCGAGCCAATTGCTCGGGTGTCGGCGGCAGCTTTTCGGCACCGGCTGTGCCGTTCTGGCTCTCATAGCGGTCGGCATCCTGTTCGGCACGCTGCACGCTGGCAATGCTGTCGAGCAAGGCGGCGATGCGGTGGATGTTCTCCACCGGCAACTGCTCGCGTTCTGGCTCCAGTTGGTCGGTGAATGCTGGGAACAAGCGGTCCTGCTGCTCGCCGAGAAAGGCGTAGTAGCGGTCGATGGCGCGGGCATCCACCTTGACCGCCTGGCGGTACCAGCGTTCGGCTTCGCTGCGCCGGCCTTGGCGTTCGGCCAGCACGGCATGGTAGAGCTCCGGGCGGCAGTTGAGCAGGCAGGCCTGTTCGTACAGCGCCAACAGTTGTGCGGCCTGAGCAGGTTCGACGAGCTCGGGATAGGTCAGAAACACTTCCAGCGTGGTGCTGGTGTTACGCGGGTCGAGGTTGGCCGGGTAGCGCGTCAGTGCCTGGGTCATCCATGGGCGCTGCGCTTCGCGCAGGTGTGGAGTGCGGTCGATCAGGCGAGCCAGCGAAGCCAGCGCCGGGACCATGCCACGGCCATCGGCGAAAGCCTTCTGGTACAACGCCACCACTTCTGCGGGACTGGAGTCTGGCCGTGCGGCCAGTACATCGCCAAGCAGCAAGGTGCTGGCCAGATCGCCACGCTCAGCCAGTTGACGCAGATCGCCAGTGACCTCTGCCGATGGGTCCTTGTATAGCGTGTAGCGGATCTGCTCCAGGCTCTGCCCGGCGCTGGCCGTGCTGGCGCAGGCCAGGGCCAGGCTGGCCAGCAGCAGGCGGGGGGGCATGTTCACGGTCATGGCGTTATCGTCCTTGGCGGTTTAGCGCGCAGCGCCAAACGGCAGGCCCAGGAACAGGTCGACCGCCACCGCTTTCTGGTAGGCATCGGCCGGCAGCGGGCTGTCAGGCTCGATTGTCAGTGCCAGATTGCGGTTGGCCTCATCGACACGCGCATCGACCACCTTGCCGCTGTAGTGCTGGTCAAGGCCGAACACCTGCATGTCCACCGACTTAACCCGCTCGATATCGGCGAGCTTGTCGAACGGCAGATTGGCGCGCACAAACATGCCTTGCGCCTTGGGCAGCAAGTGCATCAGTGGCGCCTCCTTGTAGCCGTAACCATCCACCCGCGGGCTTGGGTAGTAGACCTGGCAATCGCAGGGGCTGTTGATCACCGTCTCGATGGTGGCACGGCCGAGCAGGGTTTGCAGGTCACCCGGCGACAGGTCGGCCACAGCCTTCATGTCGGCAGGGCTGGTGAAGCTGGTGGCCAGCTGTGTGGAAATGCTGGCCAGCGGCTGCCCGGCGTGCACCTCGGTGGCACCGGCAGGCAGCAGGTATTTCACATAGCCATTGTCGGGCATGCTGATGACCTGGGCGTTGGTCGCCACCTGCGCCTGCAGCGCCGGGATGCGGAAGAACAGCAGGTAGCCTTTGTAACCAACGAAGGCCAGTGCGGCGATGCCAGCGGCGGTGTACAACAGCGTGCCCGTCAACGCCTTCAGGCGAGCGCCTGGAGTGCGGGCGCTGGCGTACTTGTGCTTGCGTTCCTTGATGTAGTTCTCGCGCTGCATGACCGTGAACAGGCCATTGATATCAGCGATTTCTCCAGACATGTAGGCGCTGATCAGGTAGCGCAGAATGTCGCGCTTCTGCGCATCGAGGTCGACGAACTGCGCGCCCACCTCGCTGCCACGCTGCGAGACGATACGGATCTTGCTGTCGATGTTCAGGTCGATCTGGTTCAGGCGCAGGCGTATGGAGGCGTCATACAACGCGCCGATCTTCAGGGGGGCGTCGTGGCTCAGGCCCAGGCCGCCCAGGGAAATATCCTGCAGGGCTACCTCGAACGGCGCCTGGCCGGCACTGCACAGGCGCACGCGGGCGTTCATGCGCGTGCGCACATACTGACGCTCGTCGACCGCTTCGTGGACGATGTTGGCCGCTGTTTTGCCCGGGGCCGCGGGGATGTTCGTGGTACTCATATGCAGGCGCCTTTCCTTAACGTTGCGAGAGTTCTAGAAGAACGGTGATGACCCCGAAGAAGATGGCGACCGACGAGCACAGCATCGCCTTCGAGGACCAGCGGTTGAGGCTGGCATCGAAGTCGACGCTGCCAGTGGCCAGAGTGGTCTTTTGCCGCGTCCAGCTTTGCTGGTCCATGTGGAACATCGCGTAGACCTTCATCAGCGAACCGACGATCTGGTTGTAATAAAGGACGAAGGGGTACATCGGGCTCACCGGGTGCCCGGCGAAGACGAACAGCACGGTCACCAGGCTGCGCGAGATCAGCACCCAGAACAGGTACACCAACAGGTACTGGATGCCGAACGCCACACCGGCCACCACCGAGGCGGTCAGCCCCATCAGGCAGGTCCACATCGACACCCGCTGGTCGAGCAGCACGTACAGGGTGAACAGCCCAAGGCGCGCGCGGCCGAGCAGGGCCGTGGCGCGAAAGTTCTGGCGCAGCGAGTTGCCGTACCAACGGAACATCAATTGCCGCGTAGCGATGAAGAAGCTGTCGCTGGGTGGATGCTCGACGGTCAGGGTGTGGCTGTCTGGCACGTAGAAAGTGTTCCAGCCGGCGCGCATCAGGCTCAGCCAGCTCGACTTATCGTCACCGGTGAGGAACTGGAAGCGACCGAGCCGCCAGTGCTCTAGAAAGTCGGCCTCGACATCGCGGATGAACTCGGGGTCAGTCATCACTTCAGCGCGGAAGAACGACAGCCGCCCGGTCAACGTCAGCACCCGGTGTGATAGCGCCATCGAGCACATGTTGATGTGGCGTTGCACGAACCGCATCGAGTGCCATTGGCGCATCCATCGGCTGCCCTCGACTTCGCAGAACTCGTTGGTGGTCAAGCCGCCAACGTCCGGCAGCACGGCGAACAGCTTGACTGCCCGCTCGACACAGCCGGGCAGCATCATGGTGTCGCCGTCGACCACGCCTACCACGGCATCACTGAGCGGCATCTGCCGCGACAACGCCCTGAAGGCATGGGCCAGGCCGTCACGCTTGCCGGTGCCGCGGGCGCGGACGATCACCAACTTGATGTCGTCGCGGTCCTTGACCTCATTGCGCATGATGTCCTTGATGAAGTTTTCGTCGCCTTTCTCGACGATCGAAGCGATCACCGTGCAGGGCACTTTCAGCCGTTGCACCTCCTGGAACACCGACTGGTAGACCTTGAAAGTGGTCATGGTGGGAATGCGAAAGCTGGTTACCACCATGAACATGTGCGAGGGCAGCGCCGCATCGCCCAGGCGCTCCACCCGGCGGCGCAGCCTTGGAAATTGCCAATGCAGGAAATACATGCCGCGCACGTAGTGAACGACGGCGTTTCCATAGCGCCACATCCCCAGCGTGCCGATGATGAAGATGAACAGGTGGTGGTTTGGGTCCAGATACTGCGGGGCGACCATCTCCGACGCCAGCGCAATCAGCCCGGCCAGGCACGCCCAGCCGAAGAAGCTGGCGCCTGCGCGCAGGTAGCCGGGTGCTACGAAGGGTGGGTGCTGTCGATCCATGTCGCCTTGACTCCTTTTTTGCCGGTGGCCGCGCGCCACACCGCCCAGGGGTGACCCTGTGGCGGGTGGAGCAGGGTGGGTGCTGGGGTGGTTACCAGCAGATGCCCTGGGTTTGGCTGTCGCTCAGGCCAGGCATGAAGCCCACCAGATCGATCACCTGTTTGCCGTGGCCGGCTTGCAGCACGCTGGCAAAGCGTGGGTCGTTGTTACCCAGCACGATCACCTCGGCTTCCTCGATCACCTGCTGCAAGTTGCCGTGCAGCAGCGACGAAACGTGGGGGATCTTCGCTTCGATGTACTCCTTGTTTGCGCCATGCACCCGGGCGTACTCGACGTTCTCGTCGAAAATGTGCAATTGGTAGCCCTTGCCGATCAGGCGCTCGGCCAGTTCCACCAATGGGCTTTCCCGCAGGTCATCGGTGCCGGCCTTGAATGCCAGGCCCAACAGGGCGATCTTGCGTTTGTCCTGGCGTTCGATGAGGTCGAAGGCGTTCTGCACCTGCGAAGCGTTACTGGCCATCAGCGAATCGAGCAGCGGCGCCTTCACGTCCAGGCTGGCGGCGCGGTAGGTCAGGGCACGAACATCCTTGGGCAGGCACGAGCCACCAAAGGCGAACCCTGGGCGCAGGTAATAGCGCGACAGGTTGAGCTTGTGGTCCTGGCAGACCACATCCATCACCTCGCGGCCGTCGACGCCGGCAGCCTTGGCAATGTTGCCGATCTCGTTGGCAAAAGTGACTTTGGCGGCGTGCCAAACGTTGCAGGTGTACTTGATCATCTCGGCCACTTCGATGGTCTTGCGGATCACCGGTGCGTCGAGCTCCTTGTACAGCGACTCGAGCAGATCGCCCGATTGGCTGTCCAGTTCCCCGATTACCGTCATGGCCGGGAAGTCATAATCTTTGATCGCGGTGCTTTCGCGCAGGAATTCCGGGTTGACCGCTACGCCGAAATCGACGCCAGCTCGCTTGCCCGAAAACTCCTCCAGAATTGGCACCACCACATTCTTGACGGTGCCTGGCAGTACGGTGCTGCGCACTACCACGGTGTGGCGGCTAGCTTTGTCGCGCAGCGCCGTGCCGATTTCCCGACACACCGCTTCCATGTACACCAGGTCCAGATCACCGTTCTTCTTGCTCGGGGTGCCGACGCACAGCAGCGACATATCTGTGGCAAGAATCGCCCCTTGCACATCGGTTGTTCCGCGCAGCCGGCCATTGTTCACGCCCTCTTGCAGCAGTTGTTCCAGGCCGGGTTCGACAATGGGCGACTTGCCCTGGTTGATCAGTTCGATTTTTGCCGGGGAGATATCGACCCCCAGCACATGATGGCCGCGGGCCGATAGGCACCCCGCGCAGACCGCGCCAACATAGCCAAGTCCAAAGATACTGATGTGCATAGATCCCTCTCTCTGGGGCGCGGCAAGGCCGGCCGAGATACATCGTTTATGAATTTTATAAGTGGCAGACGCGCAGAAGTAAGCCGCGCTCGGAAGTGGCGTTGCAGGCTGTTTCTTAGTGGTCTGATTACAGACTAAATGGATTTTAATTTTTGTTGCAAGCGTTGTTGCTCGGTAATTTAAAAATAACTTTAACTTTCTTCGTTAAAGTTAAAAAACACTTTAAAATCAATAACTTAAAGTTGCTGTTAGTTGGGCGCCAAAAAAATGAATGCCTGTCGTGTGGCGATAAAGTGACGCCAATCACATGGCGTCGGCCCGGTTCTGCCGCTGGCGCGACACCCCTCAATGGACTGCATCCATGAATAAAGACCTTCAAAATCAAGGCTTCTGCTAGGGTCGTGCTGGCTTGCGACACTGCGCGGCGATGGGCATAGTGCTTGTCATCTCTACAACTGCTGGCACGGGCGTGATCAGCAGCCATGAAGGCCAAGGAACGAGGAGATCTGGCATGAAAGGATTCGGCCCACGCCTGCGCGAAGAGCGTGAACGTTTAGGCATGACCCAGCGGGTATTTGGTGACATCGGGGGCGTCGAACCCAACGCGCAAGGCAAGTACGAGAGCGGCGAGCGCACGCCTCGGGCGGACTACTTAGCGGCCTTGGCAAACCGAGGAGTGGATGCACTGTATGTGCTCAGTGGTCAGCGCACCCCTGCGCCGCTGGAAAGCCTGACGGCCGATGAAACCGGTCTATTGGGCGCATTTCGCCGTTTACCTGCGGCTGACAAGGCAGCGTTGCGGCATGTGCTGGGGCGTTTGGCGGGTGAGGGCAGTCGTGTGGAATCGGCGCCGCAGATGCAGCCTGGGTGTCGGACATTTCTGACGGAAGTTTTACGCTAGGTCCGCCATGAAAAATTTTGTTAAGGTGACGGGATCCAATCGCCCTGTTGACGAGGTGTCTGCTTGATTAGGGTCCTAGTGGTCGACGATCACGATCTGGTTCGAACCGGTATTACTCGCATGTTGGCCGATATCGATGGCCTGCAGGTGGTAGGTGAGGCGGATTCGGGCGAATCGGCGCTCAAGCTCGCCCGGGAACTGAAACCTGATGTCGTGCTGATGGACGTGAAGATGCCTGGCATCGGTGGCCTTGAAGCCACCCGCAAGTTGCTGCGCAGTCACCCTGACATCAAGGTGGTGGCTGTCACTGTCTGTGAAGAAGACCCGTTCCCCACCCGGCTGATGCAGGCGGGTGCCGCCGGTTACCTGACCAAAGGGGCTGGGCTTGACGAAATGGTTCAGGCCATCCGCATGGCCTTCGCCGGCCAGCGCTACATCAGCCCCCAGATCGCCCAGCAACTGGCGCTTAAGTCGTTCCAGCCTCAAGGCTCGCCCTTCGATGCGCTGTCGGAACGAGAGATCCAGATTGCCTTGATGATCGTCGGCTGCCAAAAGGTGCAGATCATCTCCGACAAGTTGTGCCTCTCGCCCAAGACCGTCAATACTTATCGTTATCGGATCTTCGAAAAACTCTCGGTTACCAGCGACGTCGAGCTGACGCTGCTGGCCGTTCGCCACGGTATGGTCGACGCAAGCCTCTAACCCTCATGTCTCAAATTTTTGATGCCAGCGCGTTCCTGGCCACCTGCAGTGGCCGCCCAGGCGTATACCGGATGTTCGACGCCGAGGCGCGGTTGCTCTACGTGGGCAAGGCCAAAAACCTCAAGAAGCGCCTGGCCAGTTATTTTCGCAAGACTGGCCTTGCGCCGAAGACTGCTGCGCTGGTGGGCCGCATCGCCCAGGTGGAAACCACCATCACCGCCAATGAAACCGAGGCATTGCTGCTTGAACAGAACCTGATCAAGCAGTGGCGGCCGCCGTATAACATTCTGTTACGCGACGATAAGTCGTACCCATACGTTTTTCTCTCGGACGGCGAATTTCCGCGGTTGGGTATTCATCGTGGCGCCAAAAAAGCCAAGGGGCGTTATTTTGGACCGTACCCCAGTGCCGGAGCCATTCGCGAGAGCCTGAGCTTGCTGCAGAAAGCTTTCTCTGTCCGCCAGTGTGAAGACAGCTATTTCGCCAACCGCACTCGCCCGTGCCTGCAGTACCAGATCAAGCGCTGCAAAGGCCCGTGCACCCGCTTGGTCACGCCCGAAGAATATGCCGAGGACGTACGTCACTCGGTGATGTTCCTCGAGGGGCGCAGCCAGCAGTTGGGCAATGAGCTCAACGAAACCATGGAGAAGGCCGCCATGGCTCTGGATTTCGAGAAGGCTGCCGAACTCCGCGACCAGATCGCCCTGCTGCGACGGGTGCAGGATCAGCAGTACATCGAAGGCGGCTCTGGCGACGTCGATGTGGTGGCCGCCTTCGTCAACCCGGGCGGCGCATGCGTCCATTTGATCAGTGTTCGCGGCGGCCGGGTGCTGGGCAGCAAGAATTTCTTTCCGCAGGTGGGTATCGAGGAGGAAGTGGCCGACGTCATGGCTGCGTTCCTGTCGCAGTATTACCTGGGCAATGCCGAACGTGAAATGCCGGGTGAACTGATCGTCAACGTGCTGCACGAAGACTTTCAGGCCATCACTGACGCCGTGCAGAGCCTGCGGGGTCGGGAGCTTGCGATCAGTCATCGCGTCCGGGGTACCCGCGCCCGCTGGCAACAACTGGCGGTAACCAATGCCGAGCAGGCCCTCAATGCCCGGTTGGCCAACCGTCAGCATATGGCTGCGCGTTTCGAAGCGTTGGCCGAGGTCCTCGGCCTGGATGAAGTACCGCAGCGTCTGGAATGCTATGACATCAGCCACTCCAGTGGCGAAGCCACGGTCGCCAGCTGCGTGGTGTTCGGCCCGGAAGGCCCGATCAAGTCCGATTACCGGCGCTTCAATATCGAAGGGGTGACAGCAGGCGACGATTATGCCGCCATGCATCAGGCCCTTACCCGCCGTTACGGGCGCATCAAGGACGGGGAGGGCAAGTTGCCCGATGTGCTGCTGGTCGATGGCGGCAAGGGCCAGTTGAACATGGCCCGCGAAGTGATGCAGGAGCTGGCCTTCAACGATCTCACCCTGCTGGGTGTGGCCAAGGGCGTAACGCGCAAGGCCGGCTTCGAAACGCTGTATCTGAACGATGTGGCCCATGAGTTCACTCTCAAGGGCGATAACCCAGCACTGCACCTGATCCAGCAGATCCGCGATGAAGCGCACCGTTTTGCCATCACTGGGCACCGTGCCCGGCGTGGCAAGGCCCGACGCACTTCGAGCCTGGAGGACGTTGCCGGGGTAGGACCCAAGCGCCGCCGCGACCTGCTGAAACACTTCGGCGGCTTGCAGGAACTCAACCGCGCCAGTGTCGACGAGATCGCCAAGGCGCCTGGCATCAGTAAAAAGCTTGCCGAGTCGATTTATGCCAGCCTGCATAGCGAGTAGAATGCCGGGCTCAACCCGCAGCCAGTCGTACCGATGAATATTCCAAACCTGCTCACCGTTCTGCGCGTCCTGCTGATCCCAATCTTCATCCTGCTGTTCTACATGCCTTATCACTGGAGCTACATGGCCGCCAGTACGGTGTTCGCCATCGCCGCTGCCACTGACTGGCTGGACGGTTACCTGGCGCGCCGGCTGCAGCAGAGCACCCCATTCGGGGCCTTCCTCGACCCAGTGGCCGATAAATTGATGGTGGCGGTGGCTTTGGTGCTGCTGGTGCAGGTGCACGCCAACTTCTGGCTGACATTGCCCGCAGCAGTGATCATCGGCCGCGAAATTGTGGTGTCAGCATTGCGCGAGTGGATGGCGGAGCTGGGGGCGAGGGCGCATGTGGCGGTTTCCAGCCTTGGCAAGTGGAAGACGGCGGCGCAGATGCTGGCGCTGGTGATTCTGTTAGGCAACCCGCCCGTTGTGAATTTCTGGGTGGTATTGGGCTATGGCCTGCTGCTGGTGGCGGCCGCGCTCACCCTGTGGTCGATGGTGCACTACCTGGTGGCAGCCTGGCCGCACCTGCGCGAAGGCTCTGAAAAAAAATAAAACTTTTTTGAATCAAGGGGTTGACGCTATTTCAGATATTGCTAGAATGGCACCCATCACGACGCGGGAATAGCTCAGTTGGTAGAGCACGACCTTGCCAAGGTCGGGGTCGCGAGTTCGAGTCTCGTTTCCCGCTCCAAATTAAGATTTATAGCGTTCTACAGAATTCTGTAAATCATCGAAAAAAGACGCTCAGGCGTCTTTTTTTCGTTCAAGTCCAATTCATTCGGACTCGTGGGCATTCGGGCCCTTCAAGCAATGAGTCCATGAATTAATAGCGTCCAGAGCCCATGTTCGTTGCTGAAAAAAGAGCGCTGAGCATCACGGGCATCCAGCCTTTGCGTCAAACCAAAGAGCTCTTGCATGGCTTTCTCGGAAGGGAAGGTTTGCCATGCTAAGGCTATCGGTAAGAACTTTACCCTTGGCGCTGGCTATTGCCCGTCAACCGGCGCGACAGCGCCTGGTGGTAGTCCGAGCGCGATCGATGAGCCCACCTACCACATGTGAGGCCGTGATTTATCGTGGCATATCTGGCGAGCAGTGCCACGGCAGCACCGCTTCGTAGTCTGTTACCGACGAGGCATCCGGCAACCGCTCGAGTATGTGGCGCAGCCCCGTATAGGGCTCTTGGCCGTTGACCTTGGCACTTCCGACTAAGATAGAGATCTGCGCACTGGCCGTGGCGCCCTTGGGTGTGTCACTGAATAGCCAGGCATTGCGTCCGATGACAAATGGCTTAATCGCACGCTCGCCAGGTTAATGTTGATCTGTAAATGCCCGGCCTCGACATAATGCTCCAAGCGACTCCAGTTGTTTGCCAACAAGTGTTTCTTTTCGAGCCCAGCTTACATAGCTTGAAGCGATATCACGGCCACACCGACAACGATAATCACGATTGATAAAAACTTTCTCACGACACCACCTGGAGCAATATCTTCGGCGATAAACTTCGGGAGTAGTTTCGTTGCCAGAAACCCTAACGCTAAAACGAATAGCGGGTGAATACTGACGACAACCGAAACCAAGGCAGCACCGCCTCCCGCTGCAAGTGCAGCCATGAAAAAAACATAGCCGCCAACATCAAAAATGTTTGTCACTCCAAAAATCCCAAACTGCTTTAAATTCAAGGTCTTTAGATCGTTAGTAATGAGTCTCCGCCATTTCGGCACCAACAAAAGCAACATGCCGCCTAGAGCATAACCAGCAAAGTTAAAAATCAGCACCGACTCCAAGCTTTTCAATTGCAGTATCTCGTCTGAAATAACAGTTGAGACAGCCCCAAAAAAAGCTGAAACCAACAAAATAACTACATGTCTGGGGTGGCCAAGCCCTCTTATTGTCTGCCTAGACATGCACAATATTAGAATGCCAACAACGATCATAGCAAAGCCAGCCACCTGCCATGATGTTGGGATGGCATGAAAAATCAAAATGGATGCTGCCAATACGAAGATTGGTTCAGATTGGTGAATTGGGATCACTACAGATACATCCATGTCTTCTAGTGAATAACTATATGCAAAGTATTGCAAAAATATTGCAAGTCCTGAGCAGATATTAATCACTGCTATGTGCAAATCTAAATCAGTAGGCTGAAAATAGGCATAAATGGCTCCTGCAAAGAAAATATTTCCAATGCTCAGTAGGAAAATAAAGGAGATGCAGTTTGAGGTGATATGGTTAATGGCAAATTTATCAACAATATTTGAGAGGCTCCAAAATAGCGGGGCCAGAAGTGCGAAGTATAACCAGGTCATTATTCTCTCCCGAGAACCTCAAGAATGGTATTTTTGCTGTCAATCAACAGCTCGTTCGAAAAGTCATCAGTATCATGATCAAAGATAAATGTATTATTGTAGCCAAACCCATCAGATGTCTCGAGACTCACTATTTTATCTAGAATGACTGGAAGCTCGTTGAACCGTGATGAGTGGTTTTTCTTCAATAGTTTTATCGCGTTCCCGTAGTGCGCTGCTTCATCTTTGGCTGCATTGCGGATCCATTCGGACAAGCAGTCGGGTCCAAGGCTATCAAAAAGTTTGAAGTCTTGTTTGTAAGCCCTGGTGCTAGTTATTTCATCAAATGCAATCGATACCAATATGGTGAACTCATCAGCCATGAACGATGAGATAGAGTCGAACTCCGGCTGCCTGGATTTAATTGCCCTGTCAATATCATCTTCGAGAAATCCATACAAAACGCTATTGATCTTCCTGAGGCCTCTGTAGTGATTTTGTTCATCTAAGTGCCAGAGGCATACGAACTCTAGAAAATCATCGCTCAACTTTAAGTCACTTCTATTTATTAGGTATATCAGAAAATGTTTAGAATCGAATTCTGAACTCATGTCATGCCAGAAGTGTTCTTGCCGAGACTTAATGACTTCCTGAGAGCCCGTGATGCTCTCTGAGGTCAGATCTTTAAGCAAGTCAACTGAAGACCAGTCATAACTTTTCAAACCAATGGAGGACTTCGAATAGCTCACGATTACGCTCCTTGCAATTATTCCATGAAGTTTTTAAACTGCCACTTGTCAGACCGGGAGATGGCAAACAATCCTTTGTCTTCTTCTATTGGGCTCCAATCTGTATATTCGCCTAGCATCTCGCCCAGATAGGGCCTAGCACTATCAAGAATAAAATTGAAGTCCATCTCTTCTGCCTCAACGATGCCGCAGTGAGGGTTATTAATTGCCCATTTCATGCCCGATACCACACCGGCCACGACTTGCAATGAGGTAGCAGAACTTTCAGCATTATGCTTCTGCGCTACCGCGTTCTCTAGATAAGATCCAAACCAATAAGCATTTTTTTCATGCCCCATTATAAGTACGCCAAGATAATCGCCTCCAAAGGCGATATCCCGACCATGCAAGATTCTTTTATCTGGCTGCGAGTTCCAAGAGCATCCACTAAGCTCGTGAATTGAAAGAACTGCGTCATTGCAAGGGTGGTAAGCATAATTGACAGTGGGCCGATAAGTAGCCTGTCCATTATCAAAGCAGGTTAGATAGTCAGATAGAGAAATCGACTCATTGTGAGTAATCAAAAAACCTAAGCAGGGGCCAAAGGCGGGTGTCCAGGTTCTCAATCTGACCGAGGCACCCGGGCGATTCAAGTAAATTGCACTATTGCAGCCAGTAGTATGGCGCTGCCCCTCTGGCGGAAAACTAAGCTCATGAGTCCCCCAGCCTAACTCAGCAGGCTGGCAACCCTCACCAATAAAGCCATCAATTGACCAAGTATTAACAAACTCACCAGGTCGCTTGGGCAGCTTTGCAATCTGAGTATCATGCTCCGCGATGTGAATTGTTTTCACGCCGAGATCCGCACACAGCTTCGCCCACTGCTGACGGGTCTGTGGGATAGGCTGACTGACACCAAATATGTCACTGCGAAGATTCAGAAGCGCCTGCTTTACGAAATGAGAAACTAGACCCGGATTGGCACCATGCGCCACCACGGCTGTAGGGCCATTTTGACATTGAGACTTTAATGCAAGCATCGTTTCTCTCAATGCGTAATTTGTACGTTCTGCAGGCTCTGCATCTGCATTCACATAATGTCCAGCCCATGGTTCAATGCACGTATCAATGTACCTTGCTCCCTTTTTCTGGCAAAGCGATACAAGGTCGACACTGGAGACATCAACTGAAAGGTTGACTACAAATGACTCGGCGTCCAAGTCACATAACAACTCCTCAAGATTGTCCCTGGTAATACTTTCTGCCACCCACGTCATAGGACTGACGAATTCGGCACTTGGTTTCTTGGCGCCACATGGATCTATCACCTTAAGGCTTTTAATATCTCTACCAAACTCAGTGAGCAGATTCGGCATAAGCGCAGACGCGATAGTTCCGTAGCCAATCAATACAATATTCATAGGTTTCTTCCTTAACACGTTTTGTGAGCGGACAGGGAGGTTTACCTCGTCTCAAATTTAAAATTGGTCGCTAGGTGCAATATGCGCAGCGCTTAGCGCGGCGAAGCGTGGGCAGTGCTTAACTGCAAATGCGCCTGCGATTTATGTCGACCAGAAGTTCAAGCTGCGCCAAGCAGACTCAAGTTTCTGGAACTCGGGGTGATGCAGGATGGCATCCATCTGTTTGCTGAGAACCCGGTTGATCTCGGCAATCATGTGATCGACACTGTGTTTATTGATCAATTGATCTGGATCATGACTTTCAAGGATTTTGGCAATAACGGCAGCTGCGCCCTGGCGCGCGACTTGATAACCCTCTTGGCTGGGCACCAACTTGGTTTCTGCCATGATTTGCTCGAGCAGCGTGGCGTTGCTCAGTGTTGCTGTTGTGACTTCAGCCGTTACGGTCGAGTTGTTTTGTTTTGACATGGTGTCGCTCCGTTGTCTCAGTCTTCTTCTGGCGCCTAAAGCACCAGGCCCAGTCCTTCTGCCAGCTGCTGGCACGCTTGCTCGTTGTTCAGCAGGTGCCGCAACTGCTTGCGGAACATAGGCACGTTGCCCAATGGGCCTTTGAGGGCGACGAGCGCTTCGCGAAGCTCCAGCAGTTTTTTCAGCTCCGGAACCTGGCGGCCTATGCTGTCTGGCCCGAAATCATTGATGGACTTGAACTGCAGGCTGACTGCGAGCCCCGCCTCGGGCTGTGCTCAGTTCAGAGGGCACAGACATGGCCAGGTTGACATAGGCATCGTTCAACACGTTGTTGAACGTGTGTTTATCGATGCGCATTACAGGGCGGTCTTCATGCGCGCGGTTGTCCAGGCCGAAATCGCCCAGCACCAGCATTTTGCGCGATAGCTCTATTTCGACTCGTTCGTCGCCGGTGGCGGGTCCGTGCTTGATGTTGATGCGCTCTTTGGGGGCAACGGAGCCGGATGATCTGCTCATGGCTATATATCCTTGCTGGCGTGAGTCCTATATGTAGGAAGCGTCCTACAAGTTGGCGTTTAATATTAAACGTTAGTTAAGCAAGCGACCGGGGCTTGAATGTCATTTTGCTAAAAAACCATGCGCTTAAAGTTTTGCTGAAGTCGAGTTTGAATGTGTAACAAAATAAGTTCTTGTAAGTAGTCGTGTTGGTGTACTAGGCTCTTTCGCTGTTGGGGAGTTGCCGGCTGGGTGCTGGCGTCTGCGTGCTAGCGAAGAAGATAGTCGTAAAGGGATGGCCGCAGTGTATCCAAATGGATTTTGGCTTTTATTAACACTGTGCTCGAGGCCTGTAGTGGCATTCGAGCCAACGGACCGTCCGCGAATTTTTTCTAACACTGAGCGTTTGGCATGTTTCGACCTGGCAGCCTGCACTCCGGCGCACACAGGGAGTGATCAGCGCAAGAGCACGACGCGCATATATTGCGTCACGTTGTGGCGCAATAACTGGCGCGTGCGCCAGGTGACTTGAGGTTTCGTCTGAGCCTTGCGGAGGACTAGGTGATGATTTGGGTACCTGCTGACACTTTGGCCTCACCTGCGGCCCCTTTGCATCGGTTGTTGGACACGGTGAGGGAAAACACCACACTTTCTTCTGCAGGCGCTGATTCCCCCGCAGAGGCTCAAGCGCTGCAACCGAGAAGCAGCGACCCCGAGCAACGGCAGGCATGGGCTATTCAGCGGTCTTTTGCCGGGCTGAGCGCCATGCTGCGGGTAACGGGCGAGAAGCCCAGCTACTACGATGAAACCCTCGGTGCCATTGCGGCGGTCCATGATTACGCCAAAGCGGTCAACGACAGCCCCGACAGAGGCAAAGCAGCACTCGAGGCTGTGCATCTGCGCTTTTCGATGAAAGGGCAAGATCCAATTGGCACCTTGCAGCGAGTCTCCACCGGCTTGCCAGAGCCAATCAACCACCAGGTCAGGAAACTGGCGGATCAAACGGCACAAGTGCTGAATGTCGAAGCTCTGCGCGAGCTGGAGCGACGCTGGGATGTCGAGGTGTACAGTTTCTTCCAGCAGCGCTTGGCTGAACGCTACCCCTTCGTGGTACGGGCGCCGGATGTCTCGTTGGACGACTTCGAAGCCTTCTTCGGGCCTAAGGGGCGGCTGCAGCAATTCCATGACCAGTACTTGAAGGTTTTCTTGAAGGATAACCTCGAAGCCCTGCAGGCCGGCCAGCAGGGGCAATCGCTGATCCGCAGGGATGTGCTCGAACAACTGGAGCGCGCAGATCGAATCCGCGAGACCTTCTTCGATCAGCGCGGCAACCTGAGCGTGCAGTTCAGCATCGAACCGTTGGGGTTGAGTGCCAACCAGCGCACGAGCTTATTGGACCTGGACGGTCAACTGATTTCCTACACCCATGGCCCGAGCCAGATCACCGGCATCGTCTGGCCAAACACTTTGGGGCAGCAGGTACGCAGTAACCTGACCTTGCTCAGGCAGAACGGCAGCAGCAGTAGCCTGGAATACCGAGGCCCCTGGTCGATGTTTCGCTTGCTCAGCCGCGGATCGCTCAATGGGCGGACGGCGACCAGCGTGGATCTGAGTTTCAGGACTGGCGATGGCGTGATGCGGTACAGGCTCAGCGCCCAGAAGGCCTACAACCCAATCACGCAAGAGCCTTTCAAAGGTTTTCGGTTGCCCCGAGGGTTGTTGCAGAAGTCGGCCCAGCTTGGGGGTGACCACGCAAGCCGGTCTGTCGCGAGGTAGTTAAGGCAAACGCAAGAGCAGGCCAGTGAATCGAGCACTCGCTCCCGTATCAGTAGCAGCGCCGCCCAACGCACTGCGATGGCTAACTAAAACGGGTGCGCGCTCGCTAATTAAATAATGGGGCTTAGCGGCTTGAATGGTGCATTCGAGTCGCTACCTATCAAAAATGTCAGTTTCGTGCATTTCTGATCTTATGTAAGTTGCTACTTGTTGCGAAATAGCCCATCCATGGAGTGGAACCTGTGCCTAAATCTACCAATTCGCTCGCATTCGCGGGAATGATGTTGTACCTCCCAAGCCTTTATGCTGCCGCAATCGCGACGCCAGCGGCGACTGTGCAAAGCTATCTAGCTCCGTGCTTCGAAGCGGGTAAAGGCGTCAATTGTGAAGTCTCGGCTGTGGCGCTCACCGGGGAGAGCCTCGTACTTGCCAATGACAAGCAAATGCCTAAGGCAGGCGACCCAGCAATATTCACGTTGAAGCTCGACAAGCAAAAGATTGTCGGTACTCCCTCATACTTGGAAAGCAGCATGCTGCGAAGCGCAGACAAGTTTGAGGGGCTGACCACCACGCTCGACGGGAAGTACGTCATTGCCATCACGGCCTTCAATAAGGAAGGAACAGCGCAGAATCCTTCGGCAGACGCCTTGAATACGCTGCTTTACTGGCCAGTTGGCAATCCAGAGAAAGCAGCGATCATCGTTCCATCGACCCGTGGCCAGATTACCAGCTCGCGTGGGTTACGAGAACGGATCGGTAAAGCGGTAGGCTCGCCTTATTTTCAGGTCGAAGCGCTCTCAACCGCCCCTGGTGATCGTCTGCTAGTGGGCATTCGTAAGTTCGGAGTCAATAGCAAATCCGCAGATTATGCGTTCTTGCTGCTGTCGATTCCTTGCTCAATCAGTGAGCAAGGGGTCGAGCTTGGCGACGAGGTTGAGACCCTGTGGAACCTAACACCTGACCAGTTGGCCCAGAGGCTGGGAATGGAGGCCGGTGCGTACCCAGAGTTGGGTATTTCTGGTATTGAGTTCGATCGCTACAACCAAGATCGCTTTTACGCAGTCACAAGTTTCGAGCGCGATGACAAGATTGGCGGATTTCTCTGGGTCTTGCCGCTTACCGAAGGCAAACCCGGTAGGCCACAGCCTGTAAGACTAAATGATGGTTCTGCGCTGGCCTTCATCAACAAGCCAGAGGGGGTCGAAGTGCTGGATGGTCGCAGTGTATTGATTGTTCATGACGATGATCGAATGAAAATCAAGGAGCCTGAGAGTAACGTGCAGCGCCAGGACCATGAGTTTGTATACAGTGTGGTGACATTCGGGAACAAATAGTTCAGCGCGCACTGGCCGTCGTACACGGGGCATCTTTGTTCCGTAAGACGAAGCCGTTGGCGTGGCACCCCGATTCAAATGGGAATCTTCTATGCACGGGTGTGCGCATCTGCTGGAAACGATGGTCAGTTTGGGTGCTCATCGAAACCTTGACAGCGTGAGCCCCATCATTTTTTACCAGTAGACGCTGCGTATTCAGAGCTGATTGACTGGACTTACGCCGCTGACCGGGCGCCCTACTATCAAAGGACTGAATAATGCGCTCCCATATGACCTTTTTACTTCTACTCACATCGTTCTGGGGTACCCACGCGGCTGCGTTGGATGCTAACGAAGAGGCCGGTGCTGACGCCCCGCCTGCCCAATTTCTAGTCTACTCGGTAACCTGGCAGCCCACGTTCTGCATCATGCGCCCCATGACTGGAGGTTGTGATCAGGTGCCTCAAGCATTTTTGACCCACGGTATATGGCCGTACAGCGCGAGTGTAGGCGATCGTACCAACCGCCACCCGCAGTTTTACAGCACCTCTCCAAGCTGTAAGGGTGAGGCTTGCGCAATGAGTGAGAGCGATATGAAGCACGTTCTCGCCAATGAGGCCTTGAGAAAGCTGGTTACCCGCGATCCTGAAGGGATGTTCGCCCACGAGTGGAGGAAACACGGTACCTGTTCGGGCAAAACCGTTCAGCGCTACTTTCAAGATTTCGTCGACCTTAGAAAGTCGGTCGTCATCGAGAATCCGGCGAAATTCGACAGCATGATCGGGCGCGCTACGCCGTTCGCGAAAATACGTAAAGTCTTCCCAGCCAACACGGCATTTCGATGCTACCGAGATCACAAGGGCGAACAATACCTGCACGAGGTTTTTTACCTGGTCGACGAGGGCGGCCATCCCTACGAGCAGGAGAAGAATCTGCAAATTGGTGTCCAGTGTGCTGAGCAGGACACTTGGATTCCTCGGGGGGCGCTCCGATCCGGGGGTTGAAGCGCTAATAGAGAATCCGATACCTCATCGGGTATCGGATTCCTGGGGTCAATTGGCTTATTCGAACAGATTCACGATGCTGTCAGACAGCGTGCTGTGCTGCTTTGACCACGCCCCGGTAAATTGATAGATACCATTAGCCTTGAGATAGTGCTTGATAAAGTGGAAGTGGTAATCTGCCGCAATCTGGAACAGGTAAAGATCACTTTTGGCGTTTACGTAGGTCGTGCCATTCTTGTCGAGCACGCCTGCCAACACCGCTTTGGCATCCGGCTCTGGAAGGGTGTCGATCTGTGCCAGGGGTTGTTCGGTCAGCACCCGTTGCCATGCCAATTGCGAAACTAACCGACCTGGTACGAATTTGCCGAGTTCGCAAGGTGTTTCTATCGCTTGTTTGGCATTTCGAAGATTGGCTTTGAATGCTTCATCCATTTCAAGCCGGCGCCCAGTCTTGGCTTGGTGGAACAAACTGGTCAGCTCGACCCAGGCGGCTTCATATTCCCTGGGGTTGTCTCGCTCGATCGTTTTTCTAGGGTCTGACCAGCACGGCTTGTAGCGGAACTTGACCGAGCTGAAGTCTGGGAAGTGCCCTAGCCAGCCGTGGCCCAGGTAGCTGGTTGCATTGGGAGTGGCTTCGAAATTCGAATTAGGCACGTGCTGGGTCAAATAACCAATGGTGCTGTTATGCATGGTCAGCACCGTCTGCTTCCAATCTTGGGACGAGCCATCGGTGTAATAGATACTTTGCCGCCCAAGCCCTTGTTTTAGCGGGTTCCAGGAGTCTGGGTCGTAGTCTGCATCCCAGTAGGTATTCATCACGTTGTCCAGGCCGCAATGGTCTTGATGCGCCCAGGTATCGGCAATCACGTGCGCCCGCACACCCAGCAGAATCAACTTGAACCTGTGCAGGACGTCCGAACGATCGGTGTCTAGTATCTCTGGGCCACCTGCGGCCAGGCTGATGATCCTTGCCAAGCGGTCGTCGTCGGTTGCGCACAGCACGGCGTCCTCAACCAGCTTTCTCGACAGTGCACTTTGCGGCCGATTGAGCATTTGCCCGAACTCTAGGTCTTTCACTGTGCCCGGGTTGTATTTTCTTAATATGTACTCGCCGCCTCGGGTATCACGCTTGATGTGGCGAGGCAAATAATCGGCAACGGTTGCGCCATGGACGTCCTCTCGGCTGGGCGTGCCTGCCGGGTCGTCGTAGTTGCCAGGGATGAAGTGATAAGCGCACCACACGCTGTCTTCAGGATGTTTGAAGGTATCCCAATATCCGTGTTGGAAGGTGTAGCGAGGCTTGTCCATCTTGGCAATGATTGTGTAGTGAGCGGACTTCTTTGTCTCACTCACCAATGACCAGTCAGCGTTGTACTCGCCCTCATGAAAGAAGTCGATAAAGTTGGACGCCTTTGCAATCAACGTTGCATCGGCGTTGTCAAACCCTGCACACATTGCTGAGTGGAAAGTGCCGTAATAATGAAAATCCTGATCCATGCTGCCTCCCGTGGGCGGTTATATGATGGAAGTCGCCCGGGGGGAATGTATAGCCGCGACGCAGGCGTGATGTCAAACTGATATCGCTTATTAGTTAATGCCTATCTCTATGATTAAGATTCAATATATTGAAGTGTGTATGTGTGATGCTCGGTTAATAGCGATTCGCTTCGAATATTTCATGGCTTAAAAGGCGAGGGCCCCAGTCATACCCTCTTGAACGAAAAGAGCACGATCAAGATTTTCATGGGGCGAATTTGAACCCGCCTCAATGAGGCACTACGCGTAGCAAGGCGTTAGTGACGGCCCGCAGGCTGCGAATGGGATGATTGAAGCAATTGCTCACGCCTGGATGGGTCGTGGTCGGTGATCCTCGACTTTTCGAAGCACTGCTCGATCTGCTCGAAACAACCCTCAATGACTTCCACCAGCCTCGGATCGAAATGCTGGCCAGCCTGCTCCCGGATAAACGTCTGCGCCCGTTGAGCGCTCCAGCTGGGTTTGTAAGGGCGGGGCATCCGCAACGCATCATAGACGTCGCACAGCGCCACGATTCGCGCGGCGAGGGGTATCGCCTCGCCGCTCAGACCCCGTGGGTAGCCCGAACCATCCCATTTCTCATGGTGGCAGTAAGCGATCTGCGCCGCCATTTCAGTCAGCTCGTCCATCGCGCCATTGTGCAGAATGCTGTAACCGATGCCGGGATGCTCCATGATGACTTGTCGTTCCTGTTCGGTCAGCGGCCCTTGCTTGAGCAGAACGTGGTCAGGAATGCCGATCTTGCCAAGGTCATGCATGGGCGCTGCCATTCTCAGACGCTCGCACCAACTGGCGGGCTGGCCAATCGCTGCCGCGATCAGTGCTGCCGAATCGCCAATTCGTTGGATATGATCACCGGTTTCGTTGTCCCGATAACTCGCAGCCCGGCCCAATGCGCGGATCGCAGCGCGGTAGCTTTCCTGCAATTGCAAGGTGCGCTGCAACACCTGTACTTCCAGATCGAGATTGGCCTTCTGTAGGCGGCTGGTGGCCTGCGCCAGGCGCAGACAATTGCGCACCCTCAATACCAGCTCGGGCAGGTCCAACGGTTTGGGCAGATAGTCATTCGCGCCCAATTCCAGGCCTTTACGCCTGCTCTGAGCGTCGGTCAGCGCAGTAAGTATGATGACCGGCTGGCGAGAGCGATCCCGCTCGCTCAGGTGTTCCAGTATCTGAAAACCGTTAGGCTCTGGCATATCCAGATCGAGCAATAGCAAGTCCCATGAGTTGGTCTTCAGCCACTGCAGCCCCGCAGCCGAATCAGAAAAACACGTGACATTTGCCAAGCCGAAGGCTTTCAGGCTTGAGCTGAGCAAGCGCAAGTTAGCAGCGACATCGTCGACGACCACGATGCGCACATCGTCTGGAATATCAGTGAACATGGGTGAACTCCTGTTCCAATAACGCCGTGAGCAATTCAGCGAGTTCTTCACGGCTCACAGGTTTTGCGAGCACTCCCTGAAATTCGATGCCCAGCATTGCCAGCTTGCGTGGCTCGCTACCTATCAAGACCACAGACATCTGCGCGGCACCGGCTGCGCGCCGTATTCGGCCGAGCAGCTCCAGTGGCTGCTGCTCGGGATCGCAGTCAAGCAACAGCACATTCGGTGCTCCGTGCTCGCGCGCTCGTATCAGGCACGCCTCCAGCGTGCCGTGCACGAAGCTGGTACGTTTGCTCACCAGCATCGGTAATTGGAGGACGATGTCCACATCGCTGCCGGCATAGAAAACTGTTGGTGAGGCCTCGTCTTGCTTGTATTCCAACTGCTCGGCATCAGGTAGCTCGATCCAGAAGCGGCTGCCTTCACCTGGCACGCTGTGAACGCCCATCGAACCGCTCATCAGCCCGGCCAACTCTCGGCATAGCGCAAGGCCGATTCCTGTGCCCTGGATCGCGGTGTTTTCCTTGCCCAAGCGTTGGAACGGCTCGAACAGCTCGGCCTGTAGCTCAGGCTCGATGCCCATACCGCCATCTTCTACATACAGGCGCAGGGCCCCGGCCAGCGACTCGGCACCTGCGCACAGCATACCCTCGGGGCGGTTGTACTTAATCGCGTTGGAGAGAAGGTTCAAGAGCACTTGGCGCAGACGCCTGGGCTCGGCCTGTACCCAAAAGTTTTCCGGTACAGGCCGCAGCTCAAGCCTGAGCCCGACCGCCTGGGCTTGAGCCGCCATCATCTCAGCGCACTCCTCCAACAATGGGGCGACTTGAACTGGTCGCAGGCTTAGGTGCTGGGTTTCTGCTTGCAGGCTCGACCAGTCCAGCAGATCGTCCACCAGATTGCCGAGGTGGCTGCTCGCTGCCAGGATCTCCTGGGTCTGGTCCCGGACAACTGCATCCTGCACGTGCATCTGCATCAGCTGGCCAAAGCCATGGATGGCATTCAGGGGCGTTCGCAGTTCATGGCTGATGCTGGAAATGAATCGCGACTTCGCCCGGTTCGCCGCTTGCGCTTGGTGGGTTCGCTCCTTAAGGTCGGCCTCGGCCAGCTTGAGCCTGTCGATATCGACCAACGTGCCTAGCGCAGCGCGCTGGGTACCCACCGAGACATCGAGCATGCGACCTTGGCACAACACCCACAAAGAATTGCCGTCGGCCTGACACACCTTCAACTCCAACTCGATACGCTGGGTATTGCCACTGCGAAGGCTATCGAGCACCCCCTGGAATTGCCTCGCGCTTTGGGCATCAAGCCGTTCCAGGAATGCTTCACGGGATATCTGGTTATTGGGCCACCCCAGGCGCTTGCACAAACCACCGTGCAGGCTCATGCAATCATCTTCCAAGTGATACTCCCACATGCCCGACGTGGGGTAATCCATGATCAATGTTAGGCGATGCTGTGCCATGCGTCGATGCAGATCGCTGGTTGCCAACTGCCCGCCCATGGTCAGCACGTCGCCAGCCATCGCGTCGAGTTCTTGAATCTGCGATTCGGCACGCAATGGTTGCCATTGCCCTTTGCCAATTTCGCTCAGCATGCCTCTGATGTCGTCGATGGTTTTGCGTAAACGCTCACTGAGCCTGCGCGAACGCCGCCACAGCACACTGAAATAAGCGAGGTAGAACAGCACCAGACCGGCGATCATCAGGTAGCCGATATTACGATAGTGGGCCGCCAGTGCGTTCGTGGTACTCATGACCGCTTCCTTGTCGACAACTGCCAGCAGATGCCACCCCGTACTGCCAATCGCGCTCCAGGCGATCAAATGCTCTCTGCCTTTGAGCGCCAGTTGCAGGTTGCCTGATGGGCTGTCGTTCAATTGGCTGGCCAACCGTGCGGTGTCGCTGCGTAACCTTAAATTGAAGTTCTGTGGTTTGAACTGCTCGGTGCTGAGCTTGTTTTGGCTTGGCACCTTGAGTAACTCCTGCAGGTCGAAATCGTGTTCGGCTTTTTCAGGCATCGCCATGATGGTTCCATCACGTCCCACCAGCAACATGTAGCCATCCCAAGGCACATTGAGCTTTTCCAGCTGGCCTAAGACGCCGCCGATGGTTACATCGATGCCAATCACCCCTTCGAGGAAGTCGGCTGTGTAGACGGGCGCGATCGCCGACATCATCCAGCCGTGGCCAGCGGGGTCTAGGTAGACGTCGGTCCAACGCGTTTCTCGTTGTGGGTTGTGCGCCGAGTCAGCCAGATAATAAAAATTGAAGTCAGGTATGCGCATGTCGGGCGGATATTGCTCGTCGGTGCGAAACCAGGGGTAAATGCGGTTGTAGCTGTCCCAACTGTTGAAATAGAGGCTGGCGATGGTCGCATCATGGCGTTGGATTTCCACGAACACGGTATCCAGCGTGGCCAGCCGGGCGACTTTGTTCAGGTCGTGGTGCTCCAGTGGGGTAGCGGCCGAGTAGAAAGAAGCTGCGCCGCCTACGTCGGTAGCACTGAACCGTGCGCCTTGCGGTGATACTGCCAGGGTTTCTGTGGTTGCCGGGGCTGGGCCCTGCAACGCACGTTGGGTCAGACGTGCCAGCAAGCTTGCAGTGGCGCTGATGTGCTCAAGTTGATTCTCGATGATCTGTGCATTCTGCTCGGCGCTGGCGGCCAGGCTTTCGCTGGCACTACGGTCCAGATAGCCCAGTTGTGCGTCGCGGATGGCCTGGTTGCTCAGCAGATAGCAGCCAACCAGGACCGTTTCGACGAGCACCAGCGGTATCAATGCGCTGCGCATGAATGCGCGCCACATCCACTGTCGCAACATGACACGGCCATGGCTCTTGCTCATTTCGCCTCCTTGCATGCCGACTGGCAGCAACGATAGTGGCATACAGACACTATTCGTTTTATCGCTCACCAGCTCAAATTTCAAACTCCCTTCGTCGACTCATTCTAGGAAACAAAGGAGCGTTGCAAACGTGTCTTTTCAGGGCGGAGCGAAATAATAAAAATTTCCAAATCGCAGGGGATATCCCCAGTTTATAAATCGCGGATGCAAACCTGTCGCTTTTACACGTAGATAGCAGGCTAAGTACTGACGTGGCTCAAAGATGCATGCAAAAACGACAGATGTAACAAGATAATTCTCAGTGGCGGATTGACATCAAATAGCCACCTATTAGGCTCCACTTCATCTCATACCTGAGACAGGTGCCATCACCCAGAACCCCATCCCGACCGCCTCGCCCGAACCGCAGGACGCATGTGAGCGCTAACGACTAGCCATACACATAACATTGCCTACAGCGTTCAAAGAGGGTTTGCATCATGCGAACTAATCTTCCGGTCACTCAAAAAGAACTCGAGTTTTCAGCAGGTCAGCGGCTGATTTCCGCAACCGATCTGCACGGTAAGCTCACCTACTGCAATGACGAATTCGTGGCGGTAAGTGGCTATACCCGTGAGCAACTGCTTGGCAGCCCCCACAACATCGTCCGGCACCCCGATATGCCCAGTGCGGTGTTTGCGCACATGTGGTCCTACCTTAAAGAAGGCAAGAGCTGGATGGGGGTGGTGAAAAATCGCTGTAGCAACGGCGACCACTACTGGGTCAACGCTTATGTCACACCGATCTTTTCCCAGGGCGTGCTGACCGGCTACGAGTCGGTGCGGGTCAAACCTGATCGAGACCAGATCCAGCGCGCGATCGACCTGTACGCCAGGCTCAAGAATAACAAGCAGACCAGGGCTGTTCGCGAGCGCCTGGGGTTCTGGGTACGCATGCTGCTGCCGCCCACGTTGATGGCGGCAGTCAGTGCCGGAGTGTTCGAGCTGGCCGGCACCTTGCCAGGGGCTCTGACCGCCGCCGCTGGCATGTTCGCGCTGCAAGGGCTTGCCGAAGTGTTGGCACGCAAGACACTCAACAGCATCCGCAGTGTTTCGGCAGGCAGTTTCGATAGTGAGCTGATCGCTCGAACCTACACCGATGAGCGGGGCATGGCTGGGCAACTGCAGATGATTCTGATCAGTGAACAAGCCAAAATTCGCACGGCGCTGAGCCGCTTGGGCGACTTCGCCAACCAGACAGCGGCGCTTGCGACCCAGAGCCAGTCACTGTCCCGCCAGTCCGAACAGGCCCTGACCAAACAGCGGGACGAGGCTGACATGGCCGCCACCGCCATGAACCAGATGGCAATGTCGATTGCAGAAGTGGCCGTGCATATCAATCACACCGCCAAAGCAGCCGATGAGGTCAACCTCCTCACCCAGACCGGTTCGCAGGAAGCGCAAAAGACCCGGCACGTCATCGAGAAACTGGCAGAGACGGTCGAAGCTGTGAGCCATTCAGTCGAGGGGCTGGCCAACGAAACTCAGACCATACAGCAGGCGGCGAACATGATCCGTTCGATTGCCGAACAGACCAACCTGCTGGCACTCAATGCGGCCATTGAAGCTGCACGAGCCGGGGAACAAGGCAGAGGTTTTGCCGTGGTCGCCGATGAGGTACGGGCCTTGGCTTCTAAGACTCAGGAGTCCACGCAGACCATTCAGCGCATCATTCAGACCCTTCAGGACGTGGCCAATCAGGCAGTGGCCGTGGCGCGCCAAGGGAGCGGCGAAGCAGTCAGCGGTGTGGCCCAGGTGATCAGCACGCAACAAGCGTTGGACGGTATCAACACCGCAGTCAGCCGTATCCATGAGATGAGCCAACAGATGGCTACCGCTTCAGAGCAGCAGGCCCATGTTGCCGAGGAGATTTCCCGGCAGATCACCAGCATCGCCCAAGTCTCGGAGCAGAACGCCGATATCGCCGAAAACTCTTGCGCGTTGGGCGGCGACCTGGAGAACACCGCTCATGCCCTCAATGCGTTGGTCACACGGTTCAATGGCTGAATCCAATCGGCAAGATGAGGTGAAAAAATGGCTGGTTTACTGGAAACCGTCGACAGCCGCACCCAGCTGGCTGGCAAGAACCGTCTGGAGTTATTGCTGTTTCGCTTCGCGGACAAGCAGCGCTACGGCATCAACGTTTTCAAGGTGCGAGAAATCCTGAAGTGCCCACCGCTGTCGCACTTGCCTGGTTCGCACCCCGTGGTCCGCGGCGTGGCCAACGTACGTGGCAGATCGATCTCGATTCTTGACCTCGCCCGGGCTACTGGCCTACAGGCGTTGGAAAACCTTGAGCAGGCCTACGTCATCATCACTGAGTACAACGGCCGTACTCAGGGCTTTCTGGTCAGTGCGGTCGAGCATATCGTCAACCTGAACTGGGAGCGCATTCATCCGCCACCCGGTGCTAGTGGGCGGCACAACTATCTCACCGCCGTCACCAACGTCAACGGAGCATTGGTCGAAATTATCGACGTGGAAAAAGTGCTGAACGAGGTGTCGCCGGTTGCGGAGCAACTGAGCGAGGCAACCCTTGATGCCGCACTTCGGCAGCAGGCCAGCTGCTTCAAAGTACTGATCGTCGATGATTCTTGCGTGGCGCGGCGGCAAGTTAGCCGGTGCCTGCAGGCTATAGGCGTTCAGGTGTTGGCCTGCAATGACGGCGGCCAAGCGTTGGGAATGCTGAACACCATGCTGGCCGAAGGCAAGCAGCCCCCCAAGGAGCTGCTGATGATGATCTGCGATATCGAAATGCCGGAGATGGACGGCTACACGCTCACCGCGCAGGTTCGCGCCAACTCGCAGCTGGCGAGCCTGCACATTGTGCTGCACACCTCTCTTTCCGGGGCGTTCAATGAAGCCATGGTTAAAAAGGTTGGCGCGGATCAGTTCCTCGCCAAGTTCCGTCCTGACGAACTGGCAGGCCTGGTAACGGCGCGCATCCGTCAGTTCGCTCTGGATACATCCCTCGGCGAGGCAAGTCAGCCATGTTCGAATATCTAAAAGATGTACGTGCTCCAGGCTGCCCAGAGGTGGCTTGCCGTTTGGCTGCCATGGTTGCGCATCCCTATGGGTTGAACAAGCTGGAACGCTTGATGGGCGATATCCTGATTCACGCCGACCATCGTGAGGGCCGTATGTGCCGAGTCGCTCGCCAATTACACATTGCCCAATGGGAGTTGGAGGTCATCTGTGCGTCGCGCAGCGTCGATCAGTTCAACCTTGCTTTGCTGGCAGCCCATGGCCAGCTGGCGAGTATGCTCGAGATGGACTGGGCCGAATACTGCCGCCTGGTATGTAGCGAGCAAGCGGTGTAGGGGTTTGGCCTGGCCGTGCGCAAGTCAGGGCGCAGCGCACGGCCAGGTTCACTCATCGCTGAGCCAAGACGCATTCAGAAGTCGAACGTCACCCCGGCATACAAAGCCCGGCCATCTCCAGGTGAATGCAGCGAGGCATCGGCACCATCAGGGTCGTACCAGACGTACTCGTAGTAGCGGTTGGTCAGGTTCTTCAGTTGCAGGTCCACACTCATCGTTTCGCTGAGCTTGTAGGTCGCGCCCAGGTTCATCAGTACGTAGCCGCCGTACGTGCCCTGGGTATTCTCACGCTCCAGGTAGTAGTGGGTCTGGCCGTTCGCCCAGGCGCTCAGTTGCAGGGCAGGGGTGGCCTGGTAGCTGATGCCGGTGTTCCACAGGTGGTGCGGCACGTGGTCGATTTCCTTGCCTTTGCTGGCGGGCAGTGCGCTGCTGGGCTCAAGAATTTTCGAATACTGCCAGGAATACGACATCCACACTTCGGTACGCTCGTCCGGGTGCAGGTTGACTTGCAGATCGTAACCCCAGCGACGCGTTTCACCGACGTTGTCCGACTCGCCACTCGGGTCATTCAAGCGACGGCTCACTTCGCCAGAGGCGTCTTGACGCCAGTAGGCCACGCGGCCATCGATCCAGCTGGCTGGGGTGAACTTGACGCCGGTTTCCCAACCTTCGTTGATCGATGGGTCCAGGTCCTCGTTGCGTGGCGGCACCTTGTAGGCTGCGGCGCCGGTCCCGACTTGGAAGGTGCGGCCCCAGTTGGCGTAAACGCTAGCGAACTTCCATGGCGAATAGACAATGCTGAGCTTGGGCTGCTTGATCAGCCCGTAGTCGTTGATGTCGTAGTCCTGCCCGGTGATCTTGTTGGTGAAGTCACCACTGATCTTGTCCACCCGGTACGCGGGCACGATCTTCAGTGACTCGAAGGGTTCGATCTCTGCCTGCACGTAGGCCCCGACGGTGTTGAAGTCGAAGTCCTGGTCGCGGGTCTGGGCCTGACGCACCCGTTCCACGGTGCGATAGCGTTCGCTGCGGTTCTGCTGCTTCTGCACATCGCTGCCGCCTTCCAGGGCGAAGGCGTGCAGCCAGTCCACCTGCGGCCGCCAGGTCAGCGAGGTGATGGCGCCGTACTGGTCTTCGTAGGTGTCGCGCTCCTGTTGTGAGCTGGTGCGCCAGTACTGTGTCCAACGGCGGTCGTCGAAGGTGTTGAGGTAGGTCTTGGCCGACCAGGACAGGGTGTCGGCCAGGTCTGTGTCGAAGTGCACGCTGACCTGGTTCATCCGCCGCGTGCCTTTGTCCGTGGCGTTGTAGGCGTTGCTCATGCGCGGGTGATGGCGGGCATCGTCTTCGGTCAGGTAGCCGGCCTCCTGGGCTTCGGACTCGTAGTGGCGGGCGATCAGGCCAAGGCGGTAGCTGCCATCGTCAGGGGTGTAGAACCACTTGCCGCCAAAGCTGTAGCGCTCGGTGTCGGCATGGTCGCGATAGCCGTCGACCTGCTGGCGACCGAAGAAATAGTTCTGCGTCCAGTTGCTGGTCTCGATGCCCTTGGCCAGTTGCACTTCGCGGGTGTTGAAGCTGCCGTAGCGCACGCGCGCCTTGTTGTAGTTGCCGCCGGTGCGGGTGTTGATGTTGACGTTGCCGGCGATGTTGTTCAGGCCGTAGCGTGGGTCGCTGGTGCCGCGCACCACTTCGATGCTGTCGATGTCCATGGGGAACACCGAGTCGATGAAGGGCATGTTGCCGTCGTTGGTGTTGCTGGGGATGCCATCGATCAACAGCTTCACTGCGTTCACTTCGCCTTCGCCATTGAAGCCGCGAAACGATAATTTGCCCGAGGTGGTGCCTTGGTTGAATTCGGTGAGCATCACCCCTGGCGCGCGGTTGAACAACTCCCAGCTGTAGGTCACGGGCATTTTTTCGAGGATATCGCCGCCCAGGATGTCCACCGAACTGAGCACGCTGCTGGTGGCCAGCGGGCCGCTTTGATTGCCGGTCACGGTGACCGCGCCGAGGGTAAGGGTGGAGTTTTCAGCGGGTAGTGTTTCGGCACCGGCCAACGACAATGGGCTGAGGCTGTACAAAGCGAGCACAGGCAGAACGGCACGTGCGGTGTAACGGAACGCAGACATGAGTGGTTTCCTGGAAACGGTCGAGCAGGGCTGCACACCGCAGTCACGGGGCAGCTGTGGGCAAGCAACGACGGCTCAGGCCAGGGGGGAGGCGCGGGGGTTCAGCTTTGGCCACTGTTCGCGTGGCAGTGGCAGCCTGTGGCTGTCACCGAGCAGCAGTGCGTCGGGCCAGAAGCGGGGAAACAGGTGGCGATAATAGTCGCTGGCCAGCAAGGCATGCCCGGCGTGCCCGCAACAGCAGTCACCCGCCGGGTGTTTCGTTTCCGGTTGATCATCGAGTTGCGGCAGCTCGGCCTTGAGCTGCGCCAGCAATGACTTGGGCAGGCTCTGCGCACCATGCAGGCTGCAGAAGCTGCCGAGGATCAGTGACTGGCTATCGATGCGGGGTGTTTGCAAGGCACGGTCGAGCGGCATCGCCAGCAGGTTGAACAGCACGGCGAAGCAGGCAAACAGACACAAATGTGCGCGAGCACGTAGAGTCATGACGCCCTCGGATGGATGAGGCGAGCATTAAGCCGCATCCTGGTGTCGCTGTAAAAGGTCAGCGCTGCGCCACTTTGTCGCGTGATGGCGCAGCAACTGAACCCATCACAGCACGATGTAGTCGCTGAACTGGCGGATGCCTGCATGTTCGCCCTCGACCAAGTGCACATAACGCCCGCTCACCAGGTCCACCGGCAAACAGTCGTCGATATCGATTACCGCGTCTGTATGGGGTTTGAACCAGCCCTGTGCCATGCGCTGTTTGCCCAGGCGCTTGGCCTGGGCCTTGTCGACGGCTGCCACCAGCGCGTAACGATGCGCCTCGCCGAATACCTGCCGCTCATAGCCACCCAAGTTCAGGAAAAACAGGCGCATGGAGCCAGGCCCCGGTGCTGCCTGGCTCAGCTCGACCCGGTAGCCATCGACACCGTCGACTTCCAGCCAGGAGTCTATGTGCAGGCCCTCAGGGCTGCCGAACCACGTATGGCGCAGGTGCGGGTGCAGTTGCGCCAGGCTATCGGCCTGGGCAAAAACCACGTCATGTACCTCTATGCGTGCACGAGGGTGGCGACCGCCAAGCATCACGATATAAAGCATGATCAATCCTATCGGGCAGCGAACAACGCGCTAGTGTGAACACTGCAGCATTGTTCGCCAAGTTCGACCTTGTTTGGCACCCCTCAGAGGCTGCGCCGCCTTAGTAGCGCCACTGCACAGCAACTTCCAGACTGCGTGGTTCACCCAGGTAGTACTGGGTATTGGTCTGGTGGATGAAACGGGCGTAGACCTCGTCGGTGAGGTTGCGCAGGCGGGCGCTGAGCTGCACGTGCTGGTCCAGGTCGTGGGTCATGGACAGCCCGTAGACGGTATATGACGGTACCCACGCGGTGTTGGCGGTGTTGGCGTACACCGACGATACGTAGCGGGCGTCGGCGCCGAGCTGCCAACCGGGTGCCAGGTCGTAGGTCAACCATAGGTTGGCCACCCGGTCAGGGATGTTCACCGGCGTCTTGCCTTTGCGCGAATACACCACACCACTGATGGTCTCGTTGAATTCATCGTATTCGGCGTTCACCCAACTGAAGTTGCCTGCCGCCAGCAACTTGGGCGTTACCTTGAACGAGGCCGCCAGTTCGATACCGGTGGAGGTCTGCTGGCCAGCTTGCTCGGTGGTGTTGGGCACGGTCGAGGAGGGCACCGAGATGTTCTTGCGCACGATCCGGTAAGCCGCTGCGGTAGCGCTGCCGCGTCCGTCGAGGAAGTCGAACTTGCTGCCCACTTCGACCTGCCGCCCGGTGCTGAGGTCGAAGTCACCGACCTGGCTGATCGACGCACTGGTCAGGGTGCCTCCCGGCGGCTCGGCCGAGGTGCTGTACTGGGTATACAGGCTGACGTTGGCGGTCAGGTCGTAGACCAGGCCCAAGCGCCCGGTTATGGCGTCCCAGCGCCGGTCCAGTTTGGCTCGCGCCACGTGGTCGACCACGTCGAAATCGATGTGGTCGTAGCGCAGCGCAGTGACCAACGACAGTTGGTCGGTCAGGCGAGTGCGGTTCTCGACGAAGGCCGAAGTGGTGTTGGTAGTGCTGCTGCGGCCTTTGCTCATGGGGGCGCCCATGCCAGGTATGTCGAGGAAGTGGCCGGGTGCGAAGCCATTGGGGTCAACGGTATCGAACGCACCCTTGGACAGCGGGTAATTGGTCTGCTGGTTGGTGCTGTAGTCCATGCCCAACGCCCAGTCGCTGGCCATGCCCAGCAGCTGGCTCTGATGGGTCACCTCGACCTTGTCGCCGTTGACTTCCTGGTCGTGGCGCTGGCGGTAGCCACCGGAGCGGGCGATGGCGCTGTTGTCGGCGTTGTAGCGATACACCTCGAGGTTGCGGTAATCGCGCTGGCCGTTGTAGTGGTAGAAGGTATTGCGCAACTGCGTGTTGTCGTCGAAGCGATAGTCGGTGATCGAGCGCAGCCAGCGGGTGCGCTGCTCGTAGCGACCATCCTTGACGTTGTAGTTGTTGAAGCGGTTGTGTTTGTCGATATGCAGTGTGCCCGCCAATGGTTGCAGCACCGGCGTGCCCCAGTATGGGCTGTCTTCTTTCTCTTCCAGGTATTCGATGGCCAGAGTGTGGGAAAGCTGGTCATTGATGTCGCTCAGCAACGAGAAGGCCAGGTTACCGGCTCCGTTCGCCTGCCGGTCGATATAGCCATTGCTGCTGGTGCGGCTATAGTCGAGCCGAGCATAGTGGCGTGGGCCGTCGCCGGTATTGAGCGCCTGATTGACCCCGACCGATGTTTCCATCGTGTCGTAGCGGCCGTAGCTGATGCGTCCTTCGAAGCTGTCTTGATCGCGGCTGGCCAGCTTGGTGATGACGTTGAGGCTGCCACCTACTGCGCCACTGCCGTTGAGGAATGACGAAGGCCCGCCGAGCAGTTCGACCCGGTCATAGATCCAAGCGCCCACTGGGCGTGCGGCGGCGCCGTATTGCAGGTTGATGCCATTGAACAGCTGGCTGATCTGCGCGCCATTGAAGCCTCGGTACGCTACGTAGCCACCCCAGCCGGGCGGTGCCGAGGCGTTTACGCCGGGCAGGGCGTTGGCCGCGTCCTGAAAGTTACGCGCGCCGATGCGCTCCATGGTGCCACGGTCGGCGACACTGACCGAGGCCGGGTTCTCGCGGGCGCTGAGGTTCAGGTTCGAGCCGCTGCCGATGGGGCGGTCAAGGTCCAGGCGGGTTGCTTGATTGGGCGGCTCGGCGCTGGCGGTAACGTCGCTGGCGGGCAGGGTGAGGGTATTGTCCTGCGCCCAGGCACAGGTTGCGCTGCCAACGAGCAGCGCCAAAGTGGTCATGCGGAACATGCAAGGCTTCCTGGCTGAAAGGGTAAGCGCACGCCGTTAGCCGATCAGACGGCATCAAGGCGTGGCGATGTCAGAGCACAAGAAGCGAGGCAGGCGAGGCGCGTGGATTGACCCTTGGCCAGCGCTGTTTGGGCAGACGTGGCGTGGGTTGCCTGGGTAGAAAGGTACGTGGTTCGCTGCCGAGCAAGGCCAGTAGGCCGAAGAACACGGCCAGCAGCGTAGCGCTGAACAGGCTGGCGATTACGCAGTCGGCGCCGGTAGGCAGCACAGGGTCGGCGACGTCCTGGTTGGCACTGCCTGTGCCGCTGCTATGCGCCGCGCACCAGGCGGCGTCGTTCAGGCCGGCCAGGCGCAACCCGGCCATTTGGCCATGCCCCATGGCACACAACAACGAGCCGAACAGGATGCTGAAATACAGCACCCAGGCGACTTTCGAATGTGTGTGGCGGGCCAGCGTCATGGGCAAAGCTCAGGCATTGGTCAGGGCAATCGGCCACGGATTCTACAGGTTTTGCAGTCTCTGAAAAGTGTGCGCGTGCAAGGACTCACTCGCCAGGGGTGTAGCGCTGCAGTTTTGCGCGCTGGCCCTTCAGCTTTCGGCGTACTCCAGCGTCCGGTCCATCTGAGGGGCGGTTTCTGGCAGTGCTAGCCACACCAACAGCCAAGCGGCCGTGGCGATAGCGGCCAAGGTCAGGAATGCGGCATCGTAACCTGCCGCCTGAACCACCAGCCCGGCTATGCCAGGGCTCAAAGCCGCGCCCAGGCCAAAGGCGGTAGTCAGCGCGCCCAGGCTTACATTGAAGCGGCCAGTGCCTGCCGTCAGATCCTTCACTACGATGGGGAACAGCGCGCCGAAAATGCCGGCACCCACGCCATCGAGCAATTGCACACCCACCAACCAGAAGGGGTTGTCTGACAGCACATACAGCGCCCCGCGCAGTGCAAGCACGAAAAAGCCAGCCACCAGGAAGGGTTTGCGACCCCACTGCTCGGCCTTGTTGCCGACCAGCATTGCCATCGGCACCATCACCAGTTGCGCGGCAACGATACAGGCCGAGGTCAGGGGCGTAGCCAGACGCAGGTCGATCTGCGAAAGCTTCTGACTGACCAGAGGCAACATGGCGGCATTGGCCAAGTGGAACAGTGCGCAGCACACGGCGAACAGCAGCAAGGTGCGGTTGTGCAGCAGCACCTTGAGGCCAGCGGGCTGATCGTGGCCATGGGCCGCGTCGCTCAAGCCCCGTGCCTGCTGATGATCGATGGCGTCAGCGGGCACCCTGGCGACGGCGATGATACTCATGACCGTCATCACTGCCATGAGGTAGAACACCACGACCGGCCCGAACAGATACGCAAGCCCGCCAGCAAGCAGTGCCGAACAGGCATTGCCAGCGTGGTTGAAGGTTTCGTTGCGCCCGAAACGACGGGTGAACGCCTTGGGCCCAGTGATGCCCAGCGTGATGGCCGCAATCGCGGGGGCGAATACCGAACCGGCCAGGGCGCTGACGGTCTGGGTCAACGCCACCAAGGTGAACGATGCCATGAACGGTAGCAGCAGGCAGCTACCGGTCACCAGCAAGGCAGCGATGACGATCACCGCGCGCTTGGCCCGGGTGCGGTCGATCAGTGCGCCAGCTGGCGTTTGCGCCACCAGCGCTGTCACCCCGGCCAGAGTCATCACCAAGCCGATGCTCGCCGGCTGCCACTGGTGTACGGCGAGCAGATAGATGGCCAAGTACGGCCCTAGCCCATCGCGCACATCGGCCAGGAAAAAGTTCAGCCAGTCGAGTGCGCGGCTGTGCACGGCACTTTGCTTAATAGCGTCCAAGTCTGCGCCTCGATCGGGCATACGCACCGTGTTTGACTAACGTGCCGGGCTCAACCGACGTGCAGCCGGTTGCGACCTTCCTGCTTGGCGACATAGAGCGCGCGATCAGCCCTTTCCAACAGCGATGACACCAGGTCTGGCTGGCTTGGGCTGATGCAGGCTATACCGATACTCACGGTCACCTGTGAGAAAGGACTGTCCGGGTGAGCGATAGGTTCCAGCGCCAGGCGTTCAAGCATGCCTTTGGCAATCATGGTTGCGCCCGCGCAGTCTGTATCGGGCAGTATGGCGGCCAGTTCTTCGCCGCCATACCGTGCAAGCAAGTCATTGGGCCGGCGCAAGCAGCCGGCCAGTGTCGTGGCCACACGCTTGAGGCACGCATCACCTGCAGGGTGGCCGAGGCTATCGTTGTAGCGCTTGAAGTGATCGATATCGATCATCAGCAAGGCCAGGCTTGCATGGCTGCGTTGTACCCTGCTGGTTTCCTTGGCCAGGGTTTCGTCGAAAAAGCGCCGGTTGGCCACCCCAGTCAGCGCATCGTGTTTGGCCAGGCGCTCCAGCTGTTGATTGGAGTCGAGCAGGCGTTGCTGGGTGATGAGCAATTCGCCTTCGGCCTCACTGCGCCGGCGCATTGCCCGGATCAGCAGCCAACCGATGCCCCCCGTCAGCCCTAGCAACCCGCACACCACCAGTACTGACAGCTCAGTTTCCAACCGCCACCCGGCCAGTGACTCGTCCTTGCCCAGTGCCACGGTGGTCACCAGCGGCTGGCTATCGCTTTTGCGAAACGCATACAAGCGGGCAACGCCGTCCAGGCTGGACTTGTATGACGCCGTGCCGACGGAACGGTCCACCAGGTATTTGGCGTACAGGGGCGAGCGTGAAAAGTTGCGGCCCATGTCCTGCTCGCGGAAGGGGTAGCGCACCAGTAGCGCACCATCGGTATGGGTCAGCCCGATGGCACCGTCCTGGCCCACGTTGATCTGGCCGAACAGGCGCAGGAAGTTCTCAACGCCCAGTGTCACCGCCACGACCCCGGCGAACTGCCCTTGGGCATCGTCGAAGCGCCGGTTGATGGTGATCACCCACTCATGGTTGGCGCGGCTGCGGATCGGCATGCCGATGAATGGCTCGCGCGAGGGGTCGTCGCGGTGGTGGATGAAATAGGCTCGGTCGCTGCTGTTGGCGCCTGCCGGAATGGGGCGATTGGAGGCCATCAGCCAACTGCCGTCACGACCGTAAACGGTAATGCCGCTCAGCTGGGGCATCAGTGGCTGCTGGCTGGCCACCAGTTGTCGAAGCCGCTCGATCTGTTGGGGGCCGCTACCTTCGGTTTCCAGGCGCTCGACCAGGCCCAGCAGGATCACCGAGCTTTGCCGCACGATACCGTCTGCATAGGTGGAAAGGGCCTGGGTCAAATTCAGAGCATGGACGTTGGCTTCCTCCAAAGCTCGCTCTCGCGAAGCGACGACCTTCCATAAGGTCAATGAAGCGAGGGAACAACCAATCACTGACAACAGCAGAACGACTAGGTGAATATCTCGCTTCACGGTGATTCCTGATGTAAGTCCATTTCAGGGGTGGCGCATTGCTATATTTGAGCGCCCAATCCGCCCGTTGTGCAACTAGCTACGGTTTATCGCTTCAGCCCCCGTGGAGGGTTCGGGTGCCTGCAACCTGTCGATGACGCTGTGTGCCAGTGCGTGATACAACGAAACCGGTGATATCCAGCCTGAAATACCGGTTGCCAACAGCGTGGTCGCCAACATCGGGATTGCCAGGTCCGGGCTGTGGGTGAGTTCGAGCACGATCACCGAAGCGGTCAGCGGTGAACGGGTCACACCGGCCAGATAGGCGCCCATCCCCAATAGCGCACACGCCTGCGGGTCGACGTCAGGGAGCAAGCCCAGCAGCGGTGCGAAGGCCGCCCCGATACTCAGTGACGGTGAAAACAGGCCGCCGGGGATGCCGGCAAGGTAAGACGCGACATTGGCCAGGAATTTCCAGAGCAGAAACGTAGGGTCCGTAATAGGTTGCGCTTCGAGCAGTTTGCGGGTTTCTTCATACCCTGTACCGAATACATGGTTGCCCGAGATCACGCCGAGTACAGCCAGCACCAGCCCGCAAACGGCAGCGAAGCGCACTGGATAGCGCCCGCGCAGTGCACACATACGGCCTAGGATGCCCTTGTTGGATGGCAGCACCAGCTTGGCGTACAACCCACCCAGAACGCCTCCCAATACCGCGCACGCAGGGACCACGATCCACCCCCAACCGATGGGCAGGCGCCCGCCGATCTGGCCGAAATAGGCATATTGGCCCAACACCCCTAGGGTCACGATGCCACCGATCAGTACTGCCGTGAGCACCAGCCCGCTGAAGCGTTGTTCGAAGGTCCGGCTGAGTTCTTCGATGGCAAACACCACCCCGGCCAATGGCGTGTTGAACGCGGCCGCGATGCCCGCAGCGCCACCCGCCAGGATCAGGCCAGCCAGTGTGCGCCGCCCATGCAGCCCAAGGCGGCGGCCAAAGGCATAGAGCACGGCAGCGCCGATATGCACGGTCGGGCCCTCTCTGCCAACCGAACCGCCGACTGTCAGCGCGCCAAGGGTCAGTAACATGCGCGCGCCAGCCACAGGCAGTGACAGCAAGCGCGCTCGCAACCGACCGGAGGGCAACTCCAGCGCCGCAATGACCTGCGGGATACCGCTGCCTTTGGCATTCTCGAACCAGCGGTGGGTCAGCCATGCGAGCAAGGCAAACCCCGCAGGGGTGACCACCAGTGGGGACCAGGGAGCCCATTCCAGCAGTTGTTTGAACGATGCGAATGCAGCGTCGGCCAGCCAGGCGAACGCCAGGGCCGTCAGCCCAACCAGCAATGCACCGATCCAGAACGCCAGGCGTTGACGCCAGGCTCGCCAGGTCGTTTGGGCCCAGGATGAGGGTAGCGGGGAGGGCGTGAGTTGAGGCATCGGACGCACAGATTGGTTTGAAGGCTGAAGTATGGTCGATTTCACCGTTCGATCCCACCTGCAGCTGTTTTCGCCGACTTCAGATTCCCTTCAGATTCGCCCCAGATAATCCGCCCATCGCACCCAGTTGGGGGATTTTCATGAGCCAGATTCAATGGAGCAGCCTGCTCCCGTTAGCGATCGGTACCCATGCCGATCACCATGCTCGTTTATCGCTTCATTCTGTTGGAGACCCTGGCCGCCCAGGCCTGGAGCACTTCATCCACCACTGCTTTGCCACAGCGCACCACGCGGACGTGCAGCATTACCTGCCCGAACTGCTGGCCTTGCACGATAGCCACGGGCAACTGGTAGCCGCCGCTGGCGTGCGCCTGGCCGCGCAGGGCCCGTTGTTTCTCGAGCGGTATCTGGACCAGCCGCTGGAGGTGCAGGTGTCCCGCATAGCCGGCACCGAGCTGCCCCGCACTGGCATGGTCGAGGTCGGCAACCTGGCATCGCTCAGCGCCGGCAGCGCACGCATCATGATCATTGCCGTGACCTGGTTGCTGGCTGCGCGCGGCTTGCAATGGGTGGCCTTCACCGGCGCCGCCACGCTGATAAACAGTTTCCAGCGGCTGGGGCTGGTGCCGACGGTATTGGCCCCGGCCGACCCCGAGCGCCTGCAGGGGCAGGTCGATCAATGGGGTACCTATTACGACCAACACCCCCAGGTGTTCGCCGGCAATATCGGCTACGGCTACGATGCCTTGAGCCGAGCCGGCGTGTTCCAACGCCTGGGCTTTCCCGCCCGTGCCGAGGAGGCAGGCCATGCCGCATGAGTTGCAGCAATTTCGGCAACGGTTGGGCGAATATGCAGCCGATCATGTCGAGGCGGTGGCGGTGCAAGGCCAAACGCACCGCTATACCTATCAGCAGTTGCTCGGCGAAGTCGGGCTGCGCACCCATGCCATGCATGGGCAACCGGCAGGTGCCTTGGTGTTGGCACTGGACAACGGCCCAGATCAGTTGTTCTGGGACTTGGCCGCGCTGTTCGCTGAACGCCCTTGCGTGATCGTGCCGTCGTTCTTCAGCGCCGCCCAGTTCGACCACTGCATCAACCAAAGCGGTGCATCGGTTGTGTTGTGTACGCCGCGGTGGGCGGCGCAATTGGCGGGCAAGGGCTTTGTACAGCAAGGCGAGTTTTGGGTCCGGGAGGCGTCGAGCCGGGTTGCTTTACCGGTCGGCACCGCCAAGGTGACCTACACCTCTGGCAGTACCGGTAGCCCGAAAGGGGTGTGCCTGAGCGCTGGCAGCCTATTGCGGGTAGCACGGGAGCTGGAGGCTGCCAGCCGTCCCACCTCCCCACAACGGTACCTGGCGGTACTGCCTCTGGGGGTGTTGTTGGAAAACCTCGGTGTGTACGCCGCGCTCATGGCTGGGGCCTGTGTGCAGCTTTACCCGCAGGAGCAGCTGGGCGTGGGCGGTGCCAGCCAAGTGGATTTCAAGCGCCTTCTGGGCGCCATTGCCCTCAGTGGCGCACAGAGCTTGATCCTGGTACCGCAGCTGCTGCTGGGGCTGGTCACGGCCATCGAACGCGGGCTGATGCAGGTAGGCCAGTTGCGCTTCGTTGCGGTGGGAGGGGCGCGGGTCTCGCCCAGCTTGCTGGCGCGGGCGCAGGCGGTGGGGTTGCCGGTGTTCGAGGGCTATGGGTTGTCAGAATGCGCTTCTGTCGTGGCGTTGAACCGTCCGGGGGCGATGCGCCCTGGCAGCGTCGGCAAACCACTGCCCCATGTTCAAGTGCGCATTGCCGAGGATGGTGAGGTGCTGGTTGCCGGCTCGACCTTGCTGGGTTACCTGGAAGACGCCCCTGTCACTCAGGCATGGTGGGCCACCGGCGATCTCGGGCACCTAGACGCAGACGGCTATCTATACCTCGATGGGCGCAAGAAGCACCAGTTCATCACCAGCTTCGGGCGCAACGTCAACCCAGAATGGGTCGAGTCCGAGTTGACCCAGGGCGGTGTGATCTCTCAAGCGTTCGTGCATGGCGAAGCCTTGCCGCGCAACGTGGCACTGCTGTGGCCGCTGGACCCTAACCTCAGTGATCTTGCCATTGACCAAGCCGTGCAGCGTTGCAACGCGCAACTGCCTGATTACGCCCAGGTGCATGCCTGGCACCGCTTGCCGGCCCCCCTGAGCCAGCAAGACGAAACCTTGACCGCCAACGGACGCCCGCGACGCCAGGCGATCTTCAAGCGTTACCAAACCCTGTTATCCGACCTTCTCAAGTGAGGTACGCCATGTCCTTTTTCGACACGCTGCAAACTCAAACGGCCCAAGAGCGTCAGGCATTGTTCGCCGTGCCGGTCATCCGTGATGCCCTGGCTGGCAAGGTCAGCCTGGACAGTTACATCGCCTTTCTGACCCAGGCCTACTACCACGTTCGTCACACCGTGCCGCTGATGATGGCCTGTGGTGCGCGCTTGCCGTCGCGGCTGGAATGGCTGCGCGGCGCGGTGTGCGAGTACATAGAGGAAGAGTACGGCCATGAGCAGTGGATTCTCAATGACATCAAAGCCTGTGGCGGTGACTGGGAGGCGGTGCGTGATGGCCGTCCGGCGATGCCGATCGAACTGATGGTCGCCTACTTGTACGACTTGATCGCCCGGGGCAACCCGGTCGGGCTGTTCGGCATGGTCAATGTGCTCGAAGGCACCAGCATCGCCCTGGCCACCCAGGCCGCAGGTACTATCCAGAGCACCTTGGCGCTGCCTAACCAGGCGTTCAGTTACCTCAGCTCGCACGGTGCGCTCGACCAGGATCACATGGTGACTTACAAGCAACTGATGGATCGCCTCGAAGACCGCGCAGACCAACAGGCGGTTATCCATGCCGCCAAAATCGTCTATCGCTTGTACACCGATATGTTCCAGGGTTTGCCGCGAGCCGGGCAGCAAGAGGTGCGCCATGCGATTGCCTGAGTCCGTAGTGGTCCTTACCGGCGCCAGTGGTGGCATCGGGTTGGAATTGGCCGAGCAGTTGTGTGCTGCGGGCGCTCAGGTGCTGGCGGTCAGTCGGCACATTGGTGAGCTTGCAGGCCTGATGAAGCGCTACCCCGGTCGCCTGCGTTGGCAAGAAGCCGACCTGCGTTGTGCCGCCGGCCGCGGTGAGGTGGTAGCCCGCGCCCGCGAGATGGGTAATGTCAACGTATTGATCAACGCGGCCGGGGTGAACCGCTTCGCGCTGCTAGACCAGTTGGACGAGCACGCGCTCGATGAGTTGCTGGACATCAACCTGAAGGCGCCGTTGCAGCTCACGCGCGCGTGCCTACCGCTTTTGCGTGCCCAGCCCAAAGCACTGGTGGTCAATGTTGGCTCGACCTATGGCTCGATCGGCTATCCCGGTTATGCCACCTACTGTGCCAGCAAGTTTGCCTTGCGCGGGTTCTCAGAGGCGCTGCGCCGCGAGCTGGCCGACACCACGGTCGATGTTCTGTATGCCGCCCCTCGGGCAACCCGTACCTCGATGAACAGCAGTGCTGCGACAGCGCTGAACCAAGCGCTGAAGGTCGGCATGGATGATCCGGCGGATGTTGCGCGGGCGGTGCTCGAAGCGGTGCAGTCTGAACGTAGCGAGCTGTACCTGGGGTGGCCGGAAAAGCTGTTCGTGCGCATCAACGGCATGTTGCCAGGGGTGGTCGACCGCGCCCTGCGCAAACAACTGCCGGTCATTCGTCGTTATATTGGTAGCCACTCGAAGGAGTCGATCAAATGAAGCGTCTGTTGGTGGCCAGCTTGCTGGCATTCGCCCCCTTTACCTGGGCATTGGACCAGGCGGGTAGTCAGCACCTGAGCGATTTGCAGCAGCGTTGGGCGCAAATTCAGTATCAACTGCCCAAAGAAAAGCGTGCCGATGCATTCGAGAAACTGGCTGGCGATGCTGCCGTGTTCGTACGTCAGTACCCGGGCACGCCAGAACCGCTGATCTGGGAGGGGATCATCAATAGCAGTTGGGCAGGTGCAACGGGTGGCCTTGGGGCACTGGGCAAGGTCAAGGCCGCCAAGGCCAGCCTGGAGCAGGCCATGAAACTGGACCCCAATGCCTTGCAGGGCTCGGCTTACACCAGCCTGGGCACGCTGTATGACCAAGTGCCTGGCTGGCCTATCGGTTTCGGCGATGCCGACAAGGCAGATGCCTTGTTGCGCAAAGCCCTGCAAATAAACCCCAATGGCATCGACAGTAATTACTTCTGGGCGGATCATCTGTACCGGCAGAAACACTACCCTGAGGCTACCGCTGCCCTGCAAAAAGCCTTGCAGGCCCCACCTCGGCCAGGGCGTGAGCTGGCAGACCAGGGTCGCCGCGCCGATATCGATGCTTTACTCAAGGCTATCAAGGACAAACAGGACTGACTATGCGGCTGCTGCTGGTTGAGGATGACATCGCACTGGGTGAAGGAATCTGCGACGGGTTACGCCAGGAGGGTTACACCCTCGACTGGCTGCGCGACGGTGTCAGCGGTTTGCATGCACTGCAGCATGAGGCCTTTGACCTGGTGATTCTCGACCTTGGGTTGCCCCGCATGGATGGTATCGAGCTACTGCGGCGGGTGCGCGCTGGCGGCAATTCGCTGCCAGTGCTCATCCTCACCGCCCGGGATGCCCTGGACGATCGTATCAATGGCCTGGATGCTGGCGCTGACGACTACCTGGTCAAGCCGTTCGACGTCAACGAGTTGAAGGCACGTTTGCGTGCCTTGCTGCGGCGTAGCGCCGGGCGTGCCAAGGTTCTGATCGAACATGCCGGGGTCAGCCTCGACCCTGCCACGCAGCAGGTGCACTACAACGGCGCTGAAGTGGTGCTCACGCCGAAGGAGTATGTATTGTTGCACGAGCTGCTGGCGCAACCGGGCAAGGTGTTCACCCGCGAGCGCCTGACACAGTTGCTGTATGGCTGGGACGAAGAGCCTGAAAGCAATACCCTGGAGGTCAATATCTACCACTTGCGCAAGAAGCTGTTCAACGGGCTGATCCGCACCGTGCGCGGTATCGGCTACCTGGTCGAGGCCAAGGCATGAGTTCGTTGCGCCAGCGCACACTGTGGCGCGTGATGTTGCTACTGCTGCTGGGTACCGGCCTGCTGGCGCTGTACAACTACCACGACAGCCGCCGGGAAATTAACGAGGTGTACGACGCCCACCTCGCCCAGAATGCACGCTTGCTCCAGGGTGTGATGAGCATGCCGGTGCAGGACAGCTCGCGCCAAGCGCTATACGAGGCGTTCAACGCAGCGTTGAGCAAGGCTGGGCGAGGGCAGGTGGGGCACCCTTACGAAAGCAAGCTGGCCTTTCAGGTGTGGCAAGACGGTGTCGGTCGCTTGGTCCATACCGCCAGTGCACCGACCCTTGACCCACCGCCGTCGGCCCCTGGTTTCTACGATTTCATCAGCGCCGGCGAACGCTGGCGTGGCTTCGTCCTACCGGTACCGGAAAAGCACTGGGTCATCTGGGTGGGCGAGCGCAATGACGTACGCTACGACCTGATCGATCGTATCGTTCGGCACACGCTGTTCCCGTTCCTGCTCGGCAGCCTGGCGTTGGCGCTTTTGGTTTGGGTGGCGATCGGCTGGGGGCTACGGCCGCTGCAGAACATGGCCACGGTGATTCGCAACCGTCATGCCGAGTCCCTCGAACCGTTGCAGTTGGTACCGTTGCCCTCAGAGCTCGAGCCCATGCAGGCCGCGATCAATCGCTTGCTGGCCCAGATCGATGACTTGCTGCGCCGTGAGCACCGCTTCATCGCCGACGCTGCCCACGAAATGCGCACCCCGTTGGCCGTACTGCGTCTGCATGCCCAGAATGCACTGGCGGCCGGCAATGAGGCCGAGCGGCACAAAGCGCTGGGTTTTCTGATCGGGGGCGTCGACCGGCTGACTCGGGTGGTCAACCAATTGCTAACCCTAGCGCGTGTCGAGCCGCGCCCTGGTTTACGGGCAAGCGCTCGGGTAGACCTGGCCGAAGTGGTCACCGATACCTTGGCTGACCTGACCCCGTGGATACTTGACCGCGGCCTTGAGCCCTCGCTGGACATCGATGAAGGTGAGCATCACTTGGCAATCGATGCCGGCGCCTTGGGTATTGCGCTGCAGAACCTGGTGTCCAATGCGGTTGAACATTCACCACCGGCAGGGCGCATCATCGTGTCATTGCGCCGGCGCGACAGCGCCTTCGAACTGATGGTCGAGGACGAAGGGCCGGGTATCGATCAAGCCAGCCTTTCTCGAGTGTTCGAACGCTTCTACAGTCGCAACAGCCCCAATGGTGCAGGGCTTGGGCTGTCGATCGTCGCGACCATCGTTGACCGCCTTGGCGGTCAGGTGCGCCTGGATAACCGCCCAAGCGGCGGGCTGGCTGCCAGTGTGCTGCTGCCGTTGGATTGAGCGCTGCGGCGATGATGCTCGGGGGGCGCAGGTGCCGCTTGAGTGTCGGTGACTGGGTGAGGCCATCAGCAACATGGCGAATTGAGACTATAGTGACTTCTTAAAACCAGGTCAGTGGGTGCCATGTCTACGATCGATCTGTCGTCCTCGCAAAGCCTTCGCAAACGCGTGTTGTTGGCCGGGGCGTTGAATATCGGCTCCATTGTCGCCTCTCAGGTGATTCGCCTGGGCGGCAACCTGATCATCACCCGCATGTTGCTGCCAGAAATGTTCGGCATCATGGCCATTGCCACTACGGTTTCGGTGGTCTTGTTGCTGCTGTCGGACGTAGGCCTGAAGCAAAACATCATTCAGAGCCCGCGCGGTGACGACCCGCTGTTCCTCAATACCATCTGGTCGCTGCAGATCATTCGCGGCCTGGGTTTGTTTGTGGTGATGCAACTGGTGGCGGTAGCGTGCTGGGTTTCTCAGCTCTACCAAATGTGGCCGGAGCACTCGACCTACGCCGACCCGCAGTTGCCTGGGGTGTTGGCCGTTACTGGCTTTTTCGCAATCATCTTCGCCTTCCAGTCGACCAAGATCGATGTGGCCATCCGCGCCTTCCAGCAGAAGAAAGTGGTCCTGGTCGACCTTGTATCGCAAATTGCCGGCCTGCTGGTGATGCTGATCATCGGCTATCTGACGCGCTCCATCTGGGCGCTGGTGGCTGCCGGCCTGGTTTCCACCTTGGTGACCACGGTACTGAGCCATTGGATTTTTCCGGGGCACAAAGACCGCCCGCAATGGGACCCTGCAGCACTGCGTGAGATCGTCAATTACGGCCGTTGGGTATTTCTATCGTCCGCTGTCGGCGTACTGGCCATGCAAGGTGACCGGATCTGGTTCGGTGGCAGCATGACGGTGGCGCAGCTAGGGGTCTACTCGATTGCCGTAAGCATTCTCGGAGCCTTTCAGCTCAGCCTGCAGCGGCTGGCCGGTGCAGTGGTGTTGCCGGCCTTCAGCGAAGCGGCTCGCAGTGGCGACATGGACCGCCTGCGTCGCCTGTATTTTCGCTTCCGGCTGATGTTCGATGTACTGACGCTGTTCACCTGCGGCTTCTTGTTCACTGCCAGCCCACTGATCATCCATTGGCTGTATGACGATCGGTATCACGATGCAGGGCATATGATGGCTGTACTGTCATTGTCGCTATTCACCCTGCGCTACGGCCTCACCCACCAGATATGGCTGGCATTGGGGCTGACCAAATACTTGGCAATGGACAATATCATTCGGCTGGTAGCGTTGTTCACCCTGATGCCGTTGTTGTTGGCCATCGGTGGGGTGAATTACGCGCTCTGGGGGGTGGCGCTGCATACCTTCTTCACGCTGTTTTTGATCTTCAAGGTCAGCCACCAATTGGGCATGTTGAGTATCAAGCGTGAATTGGCGGTGCTGCCTGTCATGCTGGTGGGTGCCTTGTTCGGCCAGTTGATCAGCCAGCTGCTCGCCTGAGCGGGCGGCTTGCAGGCGCGGTGAGCGGGTAGGCGCCAAGGGCCTGTTTAATCGCCGCGGGCCGTCACGCGGTGTTCATAAGCGGTTGCTAAGGTGTCGCTCCTTTCAACTGGCATAAGGTAGGCGGCCCTGTGAATTTCGGCGCAACTGGCAAGCCGTTTCTGCTGCGCTCCAGTGACATGTCCAGCGATGAGTTCGCCGCGCTATTCATGCGGCTCTACGGGAACCTCTACGCCGAAATGCAACCGCTGGGCGAAGGCATCTGCATCGCTGGCGTCTACGGGCGGTTCGATGGCTTGAGTGTGCGGCGCATGCAGTACAAAGGTGACTTCACCATCAGGTTGCCGGCGCCTCAGGACGAAATAACCTTCGTGCTACCCACAGCGGGCAAGATCATCTTCGATCACCGGAGCCAATCGATTGGCACGGGTCAGGTGGGCCTGGCAGTGGACAAGCTGGACATTCGCTCAATACGCATCGGCGAAGGCCACGCTCACTGCGGTTTGTCGATTTGTCGCAGCGCAGTGACTCAGCGCCTGTCGACGCTGCTTGATCGGCCTCTGCCCACCCCGATTCGTTTCGCAGATCAGGTAGAACTGAACAAGCCGGCGTTTAAAGGCGTCAGTGCATTGCTGTCGTTCGCCACCGGAACGCAGTTCGACCCTTTGATCAACACTGGTGTGCTGCTACCGGCGCGCTTGAAAGAAATGTTGGTCGATGCGTTGCTCGAAACCTGGCCGCACAACTACAGCCAGGCGATGAGCAGGCCTGTGCCGGCGATCGCGCCTCGGCATGTGAAACGGGCAATGGCTTACCTGCGCGAGCACCCCGCTCAACAGCTTAGCGGCAGTGAATTGGCGACACTGGCCAATGTCAGCCTGCGAGCTCTGCAGGATGGCTTTCGGCGTTTTGCCGGCGTTTCGATCATAGCGTTTCAGCGTCAGGTGCGGCTGGAGCAGGCGCGTGAAGTGCTGGCACGTGGCGAGGGTGGGTCGGTGGCGCAGGTTGCTCTGCAACATGGCTTCAGCAATGCCGGACGGTTTGCCCGATACTTCCAGCAGGCATTCGGTGTCACGCCGGCAATGGTTCGGCGCCGCTAGGCTGGGGCCACACCGTGGCCCCGTTCAAGCGTCAGAAGGCGTAACTGGCTTTTAGGTTGCCACTGACACCTCGGCTGTTCCCGCCGCCTATGGCGGCAATATCTGCCCCGATGCTCATCGCGCCTTGTTTCGCTACCAGCTCGAGCGCGCCAGTGAATTGATCGCGGTTGGCAAAGGCCGCCCGCTGTGCGACCGCCAGGCCCTGCAAACGGCTTTCGCTTTCGAGCTTGTGGCCGCCCAAGGCATGCGCGTAACCTAACTCCACCCCTGGCAGTAACTGCCAGCCTTCCAGGGCCATTGGTGCAAAGGACGCTTTGAGGCGGGTGACGGCGGTGCTGCTGGTTTGCTTCACGTCGTTCACCTGCATGGCAAGGTCGCTGCCTCGCTCGGCAAATCCGTTGAGCTGCAAGCGGCTGCCCTGTAGGCCAAGGCTTGGTTCCAGAACAAGGCCGCCAAACGGCAGGCGATACCCCAGTGCCAGGCTGGCGCCCGTTAGCGTGCCGTGGGTGTTGCCCTTGGCCGTCCCCAGGCCGCCACCAATCTCGCGTTTACTCGTGTAATCGAGCCAGCCAGCGCTGGCATCGGCATCGATGAACAGACCGTGATCCAAGCCATTGGGTGCAAAGCGCGCACCCAGGCTAACAAATGTCAGATCGCTGTCAGCCTCGCCGCCGGCAGAACCGATGGTCCCCTGGCTGTAGCCAAAACCGGCATGGCCCCCAAGCTGCTCGGAAAAGCGCTGAGTCATGCCAATCATTGTACCTCGGCTGTGTTCGTTGCTGCTGGCAGCTTGGGCTGAACGCTCGGTGCCCAGGTAGCCAACCAGCGCAGTACTCCAAAGGCGCGACTGGCCAATCTTGAGGTCGCTGGCGTCGGTAAAGGGCGCGGCGGCTCGCTCAATCATAGAGCCCTGGCGCAGCAGGTAGCTGGCGGCATCGGCATGCACTTGACCCCCTACCGACGATTCGACGCCGCCCAGTGTTCCCGCATCGATCGCGGACTGCAGGTAATAGTTGTAGGCGCTGTAGGTACCTGACAACGAGCTGTCCTGCAACTGACGCAGCAGTTGCGCGCCGGCGGCGGCGTTGCCCCTCAGGCCGGCTTCGCCTGGCAGCATGCTGTAGCGCACCATCTTGCCTCGCAGCACATAGATGGTTGCTTGCGACAGCCCCAGGCCCTGTTTCAAGTAGTTGTCCATGCTGGCGTAGGTATTTGCGACCTCATCGAGGCCCGCTTGCAGGTAGCTTGCCTCGACCCCCAACAGCGGTGCGTAAATCTGGGCCATGCCTGACGGCATACTGGCCAGTGTCGCTTTCACACGTTCAGCGGTGTAGTCGTTTGTTGCCAGGTAGTTGCTCATGATGGTTGCGTCGTCGACACCGGCGATGCTCAGCAGCACGGCGGCGGCCCACCCAGTGCGGTCCTTGCCAGCGGTGCAGTGAAACAGCGTGGCACCCTCGGCGCTGGCCAGCTCGTTGAACAGCACGCTGAATTGCCGGCGCATACCGGCGTCGTTGACGAAGGCGCGGTTGGTCTGCTGCATCATGGCCAGCGCCTGGGCAGCGCTGGTGAACGACATGTCGACGATATTCGAGCCGGAACTGGTGTTGCCGATGATATCGATGTTGGTGTAGCTCGCGCCGGCAGGCAGGGTGTCGGGTGTGCTGGCGATTTCACTGGGTGTGCGCAGATCGAAGACATGCTCGATGCTCAAGCCGTCGAGCGTGGCGAGGTCGTCAGCTGTTGGGGTCAGGGCGTTGGAGCGATAGAACACCGCGTCACGCAGGGTGCCGTCGTGGCTTGTGGCGTAGGCGCTGGTGCCGCCGGCTATGTCTCGAAAATTGTCCATGCCGACCAGGCGGGGTGTATCCAGCGGGCTGGCGGCATGGGCGGCGGAAACGGCCAGGGTCAGCAGTGAAAACGGGCAGAACAGGCGTTGCAACACGATAGTAGCCTCAGTGGGATGGTTGAGCGGGCTACTGTGGGTGGGCGAGATGAAGCTCAATGTGACAAGTTGCTGTGCAGCCTCGATGGCTGCGCGTTCTGGCCTATAGGCTCGCGATCTGTCTGCCAGGATCAGGCCTAGGAACATCTGATCTGCTTTTTTTCAAGTAACCTGCATCTGTAACCGTATCAGCCTGGAGCAGACAATAGTTTCATCTGCTCCACCACACTGAAGAGGTTCAAATGGGCAAGCTTGCGCTATTTCTAAGTGGCTTTCTGTTGCTGACCCTGCTGGTTGGTTTGCTCGGTACCATCCCGCCCGGCTAAGCCGCTCAGCCCCGCCGGCCCATCTAACCTGCATTGATGGGCCAAGCACCTCCCAAGCTGACTAATGGTAGGTGGATACCGTTCTCTCCTGCAAAAGCCTCGTGTAGTCTGCGCTGCGTCAGAATGGGTCGCGGTCGCGACCTGGTATTTTGCCTCGGGAGTCAGAACATCGATGGAATGCAAAAAAACCACTTCGCCAATGCTGGAGTGGCGCAGCCGTTATCTGAGCGAAGGTTTCCTCGATGAAGATCAGTACGATCAGGCACTGCGGTGTGCCGAGGCTCTGGAGCGCACTGGGATGATCAGCGCGCAGGAATGGATCGAGATGGTTAAGGCGGCGAATGCTGCCCTGTTACACGTGCGATAAGTCCTTCATTGCGCGAGTAAATCTGTCCACAAAAAACGTGGGTAGGTCTGTGGATAACATTCTGAAAGCCAGATTTCCTCAGGCCTCTGTTAAATTGAGCAGAATTTGAACAGCGCTTAATCCTTTCGATCGGGGGCACCTTCCCCAGCTTTGCGTAAGGCATGCAGCAGTTCGCGCACTCGGGCGGGCAACTCGCCCGAAGGATAAACGGCGTGCATCTGCGGGTCCTGTCCGGTGCTTGAGGTCAGCCGGTAATCCGGGCATACCCGCACCAGGCGGCCAGCTTTGACCTGGTTTTCTGCCACCCAGTCTGCCAGGCGTGCAATGCCGGCGCCGGCCAATGCGCTGTGGTAGACCGCGTCACCGGACCCCAAACGCAGACGCGGGTGAGGGCGCAGGCTGATGATCTGGTCATCGCGGCAAAAGTGCCAGGCTTTGAGGATGCGTGGTGCGGTATGCAAGATCAAAGCGTGCGCCTGCAACTGTTCCGGTTGCTCGGGCATGCCAGCACGCGCGACATAGGTGGGGCTGGCATACAGATGGCGGCGGTATCGCCATAACGGGTAGCCAACCAGTTCGCTCGATTGGGGGAAGGCGCCACGGATCACGAAGTCTAACTTGCCCTGTAACGGGTCCATTGCAGCATCGCTGTAGTGCACATCGAGGGTCACTCGCGGATGCCGCTGGCTGAACCGGGCCAGTACGCCAGGCAACACGTGCTCCCCCAGCAGTTGGGGCGCGGCGAAGCGCACCCAGCCCTCGGCGCTGCCGCTAAGGGCGGCCAATTCCTCTGCGGCGTCGCGTTGCACATCCAGCAAGCGCTCTGCGTGGGGCAGTAACCGCTCCCCGGCTTCGGTGAGGGTAACGGCGCTAGCGTTGCGGTTGAGCAGCTTACACCCGCTGTTATCCTCCAGGGTTTGCACAGCGCGAGTCACCGCGCTGGGTGAGCGGCCTAAGGCACGTGCGGCTGCAACGAAACTACGCTTGTGCGCGACACTGACGAACGCCTGGATTTCGCGCAGCATGTCCAATGCCATTGAGGGCTCCTGATTGCAGTTTTCGCAACATGGCATTTCAACACAGGGACGCCGTTTTGGTTAGCCTTGCAGCCTGCTTTCACTGCCAGGAACCGTATCATCATGGATATCGCCGTACTTTCCTTGTTCGCGTTCGCGGCCGGACTGATCGATGCTGCCGTCGGGGGTGGCGGGTTGATACAGATTCCGGCGCTGTTCAACGTACTGCCCTCAGCGCAACCTGCAGCTTTGCTGGGTAGCAACAAGCTGGCTTCGGTGTGCGGTACGGCCTTCGCCGCACGCTCATTCATCCGCAAGGTGACCTTGGACTGGGGCCTGATCGTGCCAGCGGCGCTGAGTGCCTTCGTTATGTCGTTCGCCGGGGCGGCTACGGTTTCGCTGGTGCCCCCCAGCTTGATGCGCCCTGCGGTGCTGGTACTGATCGTGCTGATGGCGATATACACGTTTTGCAAGAAGGACTTCGGCACTCTGCACAAGCCCGCGAAGATCGGCCGGCGTGAGCAGTGCCTGGCTGTAGTGATTGGCGGGGCGATTGGTTTTTACGACGGCCTGTTCGGGCCTGGCACGGGTAGTTTCCTGATCTTCCTGTTCATCCGTTTCTTCGCGCTTGATTTCCTGCACGCCTCGGCCTCGGCGAAGGTCGTCAACATCGCTACCAATCTGGCCGCTCTGGTATTTTTCGTGCCTTCGGGCAATGTTCTGTATGCCATTGCCCTGCCGATGGCAGTGTGCAACATCCTCGGCGCATTGACCGGTACCTGGTTGGCTGTGCGCAAAGGGGCAGGGTTCGTGCGGGTGTTGTTCCTGGTATTGCTGTGCGTGTTGATCGCCAAGCTGTCCTGGGACCTGCTGAACTGACTCAGATCACCTGGCGCTGCACCTGTTCCTGCTCGACACGGTTGCGGCCCTGCGCCTTGGCACGATAGAGCGCCTGGTCGGCACGGGCCAGCAACTCGTCCAGGGTGGGCGCCGGTTGCTCTGGGGTGCAGCCTGCAAGGCCGATGCTGACGGTGACCTGCAAGCGGGCATTGCCTTGGGCCAGCTGCAGGTCCTGCACCGCCCGGCGTAAGCGTTCGGCGGTGAATATGGCCTGCTGCGGCGCCAGCCCAGGCAGCACCACCACGAATTCTTCGCCCCCCAGGCGGGCCAGCAGTGCATCAGTGTTCAGCTGATCCTGCAGCGTGCGCGCGACCAGGCGTAGCGCTTGGTCACCCACGGCGTGGCCGTGACTGTCGTTGATCGACTTGAAGTGATCGATGTCGAGCATCATCAAGGTCAACGGCAGCCATTGGGAATGCTGCTGGCGGCTGTCGAGCAAGGTATTGGCGCGGTGGCTGAACGCGCTGCGGCTGAGCAGGCCGGTGAGGTGATCGATTGTCGCCTGATGTGCCAGGCGCGCCAGCAAGCTGCGGTTGGCCTGGCTGACGCAGGCCACCACCAGCGGCCCTAGGACCAGCATGGCAATGCCCAGGCGAGCCGACATCAAGGTAGTTACCCCTGACTCGCTTTGCGGCACGCTGAAGTGCATGAGGTTCTGCGCCACGGCCACGATCAGTGTGCTGCCTGCGGTGAGTGTCAGCAACGACACCATGAAGGGCGAGTAGGTCCAGGCACACCAGAGCAATGCGGCAATCGGAAAAGCGATGGCGCCTGGCCCGCCGAACGCGATACTCAATCCCAGCGAGGCCAGCAGCAATAACAGTGGAGCAAGGCGGATTGGCTTGGCGCCGCTGCGTAACAAGGCTCGGGCCGAGGGCGCGGTGAGCAGGATCGGCAGCACCAGAACGCCAGTCGAGAACTGTTCGCTGAACCAGGCAAGCCAAGTGGCTCGTAGTGATTGCTCAAACCATGGCGTAGCCATCACACAGGCAAGGCTGGCGGCCATCACCGCGCCAGCCGCACAGGCGCCGAACACACTGAGCACCCCATGGGGCGTGCGCATTCGCCGATGTGCGCGTGGCGGGCGCGATAGCAACCACCAGACGGTTACTATCACTGCAAGGTTGCACAGGTTGAACCACAGCGCTGGCCCCCAGGCACTGCCGCACACAAGGTCCGCCGCGACCATCGCTACCCATACCAAAGCTAAGCCCACAGGGCTGGCCAGGCGTGGGTAGCGCAAAAGCACGCCAGCCAGTACTGCATTGACCGGCCAGAACAGCGACAACGATTCGATCGGTCGAGCCAGAATGCCTGCCAGGCTTAGGGCGAGGGAGAGCCCGAACAGGGCCAGGGGCGACAGAAAGCGCAAGTGTGCTGGAACAACCATAGGCTCGACCGACAAGCGGAAACGAAATCCAGGACAGCGACATTAAGCACCTGGGGTATTGGCGTGTCAGTGTGTTGGCTTGGGGCGCTTGATGTCAATGTGCCAAAAGGCGTAGGTGGGTGCCTGCTGTCCATCGACGTTCGCCAGACCACCTAAAGGCCGAAAAACCAGGGCACCATGATCACCGTCACCAGCATCACCAACAGCGTGAAGGGTACGCCGATTTTCACGAAGTCGCCAAAGCGATACTGGCCAGGCCCAAACACCAAGGTGTTGACCGGCGATGACACGGGGGTCATGAACGCTGCCGATGCCGCCAGGGCCACGGTCATCGCGAACGGATAAGGTGACATGCCCAATTGCGTGGCCGTGCTGATCGCAACCGGCGCCATCAGCACGGCGGTGGCGGTATTGGAAATGAACAGGCCGATGACCGCCGTCACCAAGAAAAGGCAGGCCAACATCGCCAGCGGCCCGGCCCCGCCTAGCAGGTGGACTAGCGCACTGACCGCCAAGTCGATGCCGCCCGTTTTTTGAAGCGCCTGTGCAAATGGCAGCATGCCAACGATCAGTACCAGGCTCTGCCAATGAATGGCGCGGTAGGCACTGTTCATGTCGATGCATCGCCCGGCGCCCATCAGCAAACAGCCGATCAACGCGGCAATGACATTGGGTACGACGCCGCTGACCATGAGCCCGACCATCACAGCCAGGCTCAGCAGGGCGTAAGGTGCTCGGGCGCGGGCTGGCGCCACCTGGTCGATTTCGGCGGGCAGGCTCAACACCAGAAAGTCCTTGGGCTGGCCTTGTAACTGGCGCACGGCCTTCCATGGTCCGACCACCAGCAGCGTGTCGCCCATGCGCAACTTCTCTTCCACCAACTGCGCTTCGATCGCCGCTTGTTCGCGGCGCAGGCCCACCACGTTGAGGCCGTAGCGGCTGCGAAAGGTTAGCCCCAGGATTGTCTTGCCGATCAATTGCGAGCCTGGGGGCAGCGACACTTCGGCCATGCCCAGCTCTTGGGATTGATCTATGAAGTAAGCCGCTTTGAAATGCAGTGGCTCCAACTGCATGGTCTGGCACAGGCTGCGCAGATTGTCGTGGTTGGCGAACAGGTCCAGTAGCAGCACATCGCCCTGTTGCAACACCGTGGCCGAGTCGGCGGCGATCACCCGGGTGGTGAACTTGTGTTGGCGTTCGATGCCGATCACATTGGCGCCGTGGCGTGTTCGCAACTCCAGTTCCCCGAGCGTGTGGCCGATCAGGGGTGAGTGTGGGCGGATACGCAGGCGTCGTTCGCGGCCATTGAGTTTGTAGTCGAGTACCAGGTCGAGCAACGTACGGCGGCTCTCCACCCGACCGTCCTTGCGCACTTCGCCATTAAGCCAGTGGCGGGTCAGTAGCATGTAGGCAATTCCCAGCAGCAACACTACCAGCCCGAACGGCGTGAAACTGAAGAAGCTGAACCCCGCTGCGCCATGGCGTATCAACTCGCTATGCACCACAACGTTCGGCGGTGTGGCGACGAGGCTGAGCATCCCGCTGATCAGCCCGGCAAAGCTCAGCGGCATCATCAATCGACCAGGGGAAATCTTCAGGCGCGCGGCGATACTCAGAACCACCGGGATGAAGATCGCCACCACACCGGTCGAGCTCATCACCGAGCCCAGCCCAGCCACCGAGATCATCAACAGGACCAAGAGGCGGGCCTCGCTGTTACCGGCCCGCTCGCTCATCCACTCGCCAATGCGGTAGGCGATGCCAGTGCGCACCAACCCTTCGCCTATCACGAAAAGCGCGGCAATGAGTACCACATTGGGGTCGCTGAAGCCTGCTAGGGCCTGCTCGATGGTGAGGATGCCCGTCAAGGGGAGGGCGAGGATCACCAACAGGGCAACGACGTCCATGCGAGGGCGGTTGATGATGAAGAGCGTTACGACAATGGCCAGCAGGCCGAGGACCCAGAGCAGTTCCTGGTTCATAGGGCAGGGTGTTCCTTCACTCAAGTGGCACGCAAGGCAGTCAGTGTGGCAGCTTGTTGTGAAGAGGTGTTGATGTACTGCAGGGTGGGCGTCATTGGGCGTGATGAAAAGGGCCGCAACTAGCGGCCCTGATTCCTGGTGTCATTCAGTGACGACGGTGATGGCGGTGCTTTTTTCTGCCGCTCTCGTCACCCAAGTGGTTGCCCAGGGCTCCCCCGGCTGCACCCCCAAGGCCCGCACCGACGGTAGAGCCGGTAGAGCCGCCGACAGCCCTGCCCAGCAGCGAGCCGCCTGCCGAACCGAGCCCGCCCCCTATTGCTGCTTGGGTACGATTGCTTTTCTTGGCAGCCACAGCACTCCCTGCAGCGCCGCCAACACCGGCGCCTATGGCTGCGCCGGTGCGCCCGCCAAGTTGCTGGCCGACAACGTTGCCCAGAACGCCGCCCAGGCCTCCGCCAATGGCGCTGGTACCGTCACCGGCGAAAGCGCTTTGGCACAACAGCAGGCCCAAGGCAATGGAAGGCAGAGTCAGACGCATGATTGGAACCTCAAGGGAATGGCAGGTGGAGATGCAGCAAATGTTGGGCACCACGGCAGGCAAAACGATCAAACATCAGTAACGGCCGCCGCGCCATTGGCGATCGTCATCGTCGCGGTCATGCCGATGATGGTGGCGATGGCCGCGGTCGTCATCGCGCCAGCCGCCGTCATCACGATGGTGGTGGTGATAGCAACCTGACAAAAGCAGAAAGGCAGCAATCAGCGAACAGCTTGCGAAGCGGGTCATCGGTTTATAGGTCCTTGATCTGTATAGGTTTACGGGACACCTACTGAGACTGGGATCGATCCAATTGGTTTCCAGGGCGTGCAAAAAAATGCCGTGCGAGCGATGAGAGGCATGCTTGCACGGCGTTGAGGCTGAGTTTGGGCAACCTTAGGAAGCGGGGTGGATCGCCAGCACCACGCCATTGGTGATCTGGATCAGCACGTAATGGTCACCCATGCGTACCCAGTGGCTTTCTTTCTCTGGAGCGGGCAGGCCTTTGGCTTTCCAGTTGGTGATGGCGTTTTCATCGCGCTTGTACTGGTCTGGCGCTTTATCTCCGACCTTCAGTTCGCGGTTGTGGGTTTCAGGCGCCTTGACGCTCTCTTCTGCCGAAGGGGCAGCAAAGCTCACTACGGGCAAGCTGGCAATCAACAGGGCGGGTAGAAGATGTTTGAATTGCATGGAGCTCTCCTTTGTTCGGTTACTATCTGCGACAGCGGCCTGCTTGGGACAATTCCTTTGCAGTGCTAGAGTCGCTTTCTTTTTTTTGCCCCGAGGATGGAACATGCGAGCAATTCTGCCGATGGCTGCGGCGCTGGTATTGGTCGGTTGCGCGAGCGCGACCATGGAGGCGGCGCGCGCCGGCAAACCTGTGGCTCGGCTCGATTCGCAGAAGGCGCCGGAGCTGGTGGCTCAGTGCATTCAGTTCAGTTGGCAGAAGGAGGAGGTATTCGGCGATGACGCTGGAGGCTACCTGCAGCCGCGCAAGCAGGGCGGTTTGACTGTTTATACCCGCGAAGCTGAGTCGTTCGTCGATGTATATCCGCAGGCTGGCGGCACGCGGGTGGATTACTTCGCGCAAAAAAATGACAGCATGGCCTTGCAGCGTCGAGCGGCGGCGGCGACCTGCTTGTGACGTTTGTGCTGTGGGCCACGTCGCGGGTCGCCGTGACGTGGCCATTGCCCATCAGGACAGGAAACCCCCGTCGACATTCAGCGCAGTGCCGGTGGTATAGCTGGAGGCGTCGCTGGCCAAATACAGCACCGCCCCGGCCATTTCCTTGGGGTCCGCAACGCGCTTGAGTGGAATCTGCTGCAGTGCGGTGTTGAGGATGGCATCGTTCTTCACCAGCGCGGAGGCGAACTTGGTGTCGGTCAGCCCTGGCAGCAGGGCGTTGCAGCGAATGCCAAATTGCGCGCACTCCTTGGCAAACACTTTGGTCATGTTGATCACTGCTGCCTTGGTCACCGAGTAGATGCCCTGGAACAAGCCGGGCGTAACGCCGTTGATCGAGGCCACGTTGATGATGCTGCCACCACCGTGCTTGCGCATCAGCTTGCCGGCTTCTACCGACATGAAGAAATAGCCACGAATATTCACATCGACGGTTTTTTGAAACGCATTAGGGTCCGTGTCGAGCACGTTGCAGAACTGCGGGTTGGTCGCAGCATTGTTGACGAGAATATCCAGTCGCCCGAACTGTTCGCCAATGCCGGCAAACACTTGCTGTATCTGATCCATTTCACCGATGTGGCAAGCGATGGGGGTTGCCTTCCCGCCTGCGGCGATAATGGCGTCGGCCACCTGCTGGCAGCCCTCCAGCTTGCGACTGGAAACGATCACGTGGGCACCCTGCTGAGCCAGCAAATGGGCAATGGCTTCGCCGATACCACGGCTGGCACCGGAGACGAAGGCGATCTTGCCGTCGAGGTCGAACAGTGAAGTCTTGGGCATGCTGGTTTCCTTGTTGTCTGGCATCAAAGTGGGGATGTGCCGATGACTTGCAGGCTCATCTGCTCCAGCAGCCGGTTCATGTGAATGAACTGGGCGAAGCGTTTGTCCTGGGTCTGGCCGTGGTGGTAGCGGTAATAGATTTGCTGAACGATACCGGCCAGGCGGAACAGGCCATAGCAGTAGTAATAATCGAAATTGTCCAGGCGGATACCGGCGCGCTCAGCGTAGTAATCGACGAACTGGCGCCGAGTGAGCATGCCGGGCGCGTTGCTGGGTTGGCGGCGCATCAGTTGCACAGGCGCAGGGTCCCCGGCTTCGATCCAGTAGGCCAAGCTGTTGCCCAGATCCATCAGGGGGTCGCCTAGGGTAGCCATTTCCCAGTCGAGCACGCCGATGATGCGCATGGGGTTATTGGCGTCGAGGATCACGTTGTCGAAGCGGTAGTCGTTGTGCACGATGCCTGGACGTGGGTGGTCGGCAGGCATTTTATCCTGGAGCCAGTTGATCACCTTTTCCCAGCGAGGCGCATCCGCAGTCATGGCTTTTTCGTAGCGGCTGGTCCAGCCTTCGATCTGGCGTTGTACATAGCCTTGCGGCTTGCCCAGGTCTTGCAGACCACAGGCGCGATAGTCCACCTGGTGCAACTCGACCAAGCGATCGATGAAGCTTTTGCACAAAGCTTCGGTTCGTTTGGCGTCCAACCCGAGCTCCGGGGGAATGTCTGAACGCAGAATTACGCCTTCCACCCGCTCCATGACGTAGAACTCACTGCCGATCAACGAATTGTCGGTGCAGTGGGCATAGGCCTTGGGGCAGTAAGGGAAGCCGCTGTTGAGTTGGTTGAGGATGCGAAACTCGCGGCCCATATCGTGGGCCGATTTGGCTTTTTGGCCGAAAGGGGGGCGGCGCAGTACGAATTCACGGCTTGGGTAACTGACCAAATAGGTGAGGTTGGACGCACCACCAGGAAACTGACTGATGCGTGGTGTACCCTCAAGGCCCGGAATGTGGCTTTTCAAATAAGGGTCTATGACCGCTGCGTCGACTTCTTCGCCGGGACGTACCTGGGTGGACTGATCGGTGAGGGTCATGCGTTTTCCTTATTTTCTGGCGCAAGGACTATTGGTTAATCTAATGGCCTGGCAGCATTGGAACAAGCGTGCCATGTACCCTATAGGCCAGCGTGTTGCTGGGCGATCACCGCACCGAATGCTGGGCATAAAAAAACCGAAGCCGCTCAGGCTTCGGTTTTCATAGGGAGCAGTAAAGCACCCGTTCAGGCAGGGAACAGCTCGCTGAGTTTCATCGACAGCATCATGTCGCCTTCAACGCGCAGCTTGCCACCCATGAACGCCTGCATGCCGTCCGTTTCACCGCTTACGATCCCCTTGAGAGTCTCGCTGTCCATTACCAGCGTGCAATTGGCGTCTGGGTTCTCGCCTTCCTGCAGGTCGCACGTGCCATCCTTGATGATCAGCGCGTAGTGCTTGTTTTCGTCAGTGATGTTGAAGCCGTACACCAAGTCCAGGCCGGCAGCAGCGGACGGGTTGAACTTCTCTTGCATCTTTTTCACGGCATCAGCTACGGAGGTCATGGTGCATTCCTTATAGAGTGATATTCGCATCCCCGCAGGGACAAACAAGCCGGGCTCAACGGTAGGTGATGAGCTCCGGCGCCCTCAACAGCAGCACATGTGCTTGGCTGTTGAAGGAAGCCAGTGCCACGTCACGGCCGCGGAACTTCAGCTGGCTCAGTGACGTGTTGATGATCTGCCAGTTCAGCGCAAAGGCCTGGCTGGGAGTGATCCGGGTTATCAGGTGTAGCAGAGCGGCGATGGTGCCACCGGAGGTGAAGACGGCAATGTTGTCGCCGCTGCCTGCGGTGCTTAGCACCCGCTGCAAGCCGCCTTCGACCCGGCCGATGAAGGCCTGCCAGGTCTCCAGCTCGCCATCGCTGTGATCACCAGCGTGCCAACGCTGGACCATGAGCGCGAATAGGCGCTGGAACTCGCTGCGGTGCTGCGCAGCATTACGCAGTACTTCACCGGCGTGTGGCTCTTCAATTAGCAGGCCTGGCAGCAGGGCACGAATCACGCCGTCGGCGTCGAACTCATTGAAGGCCGGGTCGGTCTCAATGTTTGGGACTGGGCCGCCGAAGGTGCTCAGCGCCTGCACCGCATGCCGCGCGGTGTCCTGCTGGCGCCGCAGGCTACCGGCAATGCAACGATCCAGACGCAACCCGACTTGGCCGAGGTGTTCACCCAGTGCCTGGCTCTGGCGCACGCCCACAGGCGAGAGGACGTCGTAGTCATCTGCACCGAAGGAAGCCTGGCCGTGTCGGATCAGGTAAAGATTGCCCACTGGTGTATCCGGCGTTGAAGGTTGCTGCGAGGTTAGGATGCGCTAGAGAGGCTGTCAACGAAAAAACATACAAGCGTTTGAAAAGGTTGTTTGAACTGTGTTGCTGACGTTTACCATCAGCTGGCGATGGCAGGGGCTCAACGGTATGCTTGCAAGAGTTTCGCGCCAATCTGGCGCAGGTTCATAAGGAGTCAATGTGGAGTTTCTTGCTGAATACGCAAGCTTCCTCGCCAAAACCGCCACGCTGGTGATCGCTATCCTGGTGGTGCTCTCTGCTGTCGCTGGTTTGCGCGGCAAGGGGCGGCGCAAGGCGGGTGGGCAGCTACAGGTCACCCGCCTAAACGAATTCTACAAAGAGCTGCGCGAGCGCCTGGAAAGCGGCTTGCTAGACAAAGCGCAGCTCAAGGCGCTGCGCAAACAGCAGGCCAAGGCGGAAAAAAAGCAGCACAAAGGCAAAGGCCAAGAGAAGGGCCGAGTGTTCGTGCTCGACTTCGATGGCGACATCAAGGCTTCGGCCACCGAAAGCCTGCGTAACGAGATCACCGCACTGCTTACTCTGGCCACTCCGCATGATGAAGTGGTGCTGCGCCTCGAAAGTGGGGGCGGCCTGGTTCACAGTTACGGCTTGGCAGCCTCGCAGCTGGCGCGCATCCGTCAAGCCGGCATTCCGCTCACGGTGTGCATCGACAAAGTCGCGGCCAGCGGTGGATACATGATGGCTTGCATTGGCGAGAAGATCGTCAGTGCCCCCTTCGCCGTGTTGGGTTCGATCGGCGTGGTGGCGCAGTTGCCCAATGTCAACCGCCTGCTGAAGAAGCACGACATCGATTTCGAAGTGCTGACAGCTGGCGAGTACAAGCGCACCCTCACTGTGTTTGGCGAGAACACCGAGAAGGGCCGGGAGAAGTTCCAGGAAGACCTCGACGTCACTCACCAGCTGTTCAAGGATTTCGTAGCCCGCTATCGTCCGCAGCTGCATATCGACGAAGTGGCGACGGGGGAGGTCTGGCTGGGTGTTGCTGCACTCAATCGCAAGCTGGTCGATGAGTTGCAGACCAGTGACGAGTACCTCAGTGACCGCGCTCGCACGGCCAATCTGTTCCACCTGCATTACGCCGAGCGCAAGAGCTTGCAAGAGCGAATAGGCATGGCTGCCAGCGGCAGCATCGAGAACGCTTTGGTGGGGCTGTGGAGCAAACTCAGCCGCTTGCGCTAACACCTTGAACCCGCTGAAATTTTTTTCTGTTCAGGGGGTTGCAAGGTTGCAGGAATGTAGACATAATGGCGCCCATCGAAACGCAGCAAGCTCTGAAAAGACGCGGTGTTTCAAGGAGATAGCAAAGCGCAAGCAGCTAGCTCCGAACTTTGAGGCCGAGTAGCAAAGTGGTTATGCTCCGGATTGCAAATCCGTCTACGCCGGTTCGATTCCGACCTCGGCCTCCACCATTCGAAAGCCCCGCAGATTAACGTCTGCGGGGTTTTTCTTTTGTGCTCAAAAAACCATGTCTAAGGCGCATCTGCATCAAATGATGATTGAGCATTTTGTTTGTTGCGATGAATGTTGGTGTCGCTCATCGGTTTTTAACGCAATTCTGGAACCTTCATCCCGCTGCTTAGGGTCGGTTTGATAGGACTGACTATCAATAGCTTGGGGATCACTTCTCATGAGTCATGATAAACATGAGCGCCAATATCAGGCGTACCAAGCTCTCAAAGCATTGAGTGATCTGGCGGCAGATACCATGAAGCAGATCGCTTACGAGCAGATGGAGCATATCGATTGGGACGAAACTTGCCGTCGTCACCGCGAGGCTTTTGCTCACTGGATCGAATATGCCGAGATGCAACGCAGGCGCGCCATCGACCCACCTGACGCCGGACCTGCAAGCCGAAGTTCACCTAAAAAACCGCCCAGTCGATACGGCATGCGTTAGGGTCTCGTGAAAAGTCTTGAGAGCTGGACATGTAGTATCAAGACAGCGCGAGGAGGAGTGCGCTCAACGCTCACTTACGATTTTCAACGCTTTTAAAACGAACCCTTCTTGCAACTTCAATGTGATTCATAAAGTTTGCCCCCGGCTGGTCGCTACCTGCGGGGGCCACTTGATTGATTTTCCCTGCCCAAAGCAACCTGCCCTCAGGCAGGTTGGCATTGAAGTTTCAGGACCGGTACTGGATCGTGTATGAGTCATCTGGCTGGGGTTCAATGATGACGGGCACACCAAAGATCTTACCGTTGCATTCACTAACGACACATCGATGAACGGAGCCCTGCTTGAGTTGAGTCCACAATCCTTCATCATGTATGACGATGCACAGGACGCGCTTCTCTGGATCCTCGCTGACTTGAGGCTCCAGGTAGTCTAGATCGCACCCAAACCCCTGCTGTGTTAGCACTGGGTCGAAACCGATCACCACCCCATGCCTTTTCAGATCTTCCCGAATACGCTCGATCACCTCATCCGCTTCTTGTTTCAACATGATCGTCACCCCACGGTGCTTGTACCACTTAAACTTTAGCTGACCTTTGTGGTTTGGGTTAGTTATCGGATCAATGACCAAATGCCTGCGCTAGCCGCGATGGTAGAGGGCGGCTCGGTATTCAACCATGGCTCAGCGACAAAGCGCTGATGATACAAACTGATCCATCCTCGGCGGGAGTCGTCTCGGAATAGTCGATTTGGTTGTAGATCCCGCCATGAAATTCCAATAGGTGATTGGCCCACGTGTGATCGAGCTGTAAGCCGCTCGACGATCTGGAGGTGCCGTTGCATCTGGCAGTCACCTTGACCTCGCCTGTAGCGGCGGCGTGGATGATAACGTCGAACACCGCCCCCAGTGGCACGCCCTGTAGGAGGGTGCTGTTGACAGGGTTGGTTTGGTCGTAAGTCTGTCTGAAGCCAAATGTGATGTTGCCTTTGTTCCAGAACACCTTCAGTGGAGGGCTGTCATCTCCACGCACGTGCATCTGGCTGACCACCACCTTTTTCGCCGAATTGACCTTGGTCAGCGACATGGTCTGTCGACTCCAATGCTCAGGCGCGCTACCGATTGTCCAATTCTGTGTCTCGGACCATTCACAACGGGTTCTGTGGGTACTCTTGCTGGACGCGCCTTTGGTTGGAGCCCACAGCTGGATCGACCCGTCATCGAGCATTTTCACTACACGTGGAAAACGTTCGATAGCTTCTGCACCGTTAATTTCTAAGGCAACGGGGTTGGTGGGGGAGGCTGCCAGCGGGGTAGCAATCGTTAGATTACTGATATTTACGGTCATGATCCCTCCTGCCGATAAATGATTGGCTTGGCAGACTCCTGCCAGGCCTCAAGCATCGATTCGCTTCCCGTCGGATTGTTTGACCGTCAGCGGGAAGGTTGGCGATACTGTATTTATGTACAGTATATCGGGATCATGCTTTTTCAATACCCCGCACCAATACAGCATGTGCATGGGTTCACAGTTCAAAAAAAGAAAACCCGCCAAACAGAGGCGGGCCTAAAGAACGTACGGAGCACAATCAGATTGCCTCAGCACTTGTCATTGAATCGTGAATTTAACGTGTGCTGGGTGTGCGGCGTTTCTCATCCGGAAAAAAAGCCCGCAGCAAGGCGGGCGATAAACGTTCTGAAGGGAGCGATTGAATACTGAGGGAGGCCGGTTAACTCAGCATTAACCGCGATGGATTGACCTTCAGCGGCTATGGGCCTATACAAGCATGCCACACGACCAGGAGCCATCATGCGCGACGAAAACGACTTGCACGAGCCTGAGCACGATCACCTGCTTGATCGAGAATTCCTTGATGAAGAGTTCGAGTTAGAAGCGGATGCTCAAGGCGCCGAGGACGAGATCGAGGGCGACTTGCTGGATGACCTCGACGACGATGAGTACGACCACCCAGCATGGCATGATGATTTGGACGACTGAATCAGCGCCCGTCGATCGAGAAGCGTCCTGGGCCGCTGGCTGCCAAGGCCAGCAGGCCGCCACAGATGCTGAGGTTTTTCAGAAATTGCGTCATGTTGGCGGCGCGCTCTGGGTCGACCATGTTCCAGAAGGGATGGCCAATCAGCGCGGTGCCCAGCACGAACAACACGAACAGCAACGCCAACGGACGGGTATAGAAACCCAGTATCAGCAAAATTCCCACGATGAACTCCATCACCACCGCGACCGCTGCCGCCACCATGGGAGCGGGTGCGCCCAGCGAGGTCATGTAGGCTACAGTGCCGTCGAAGCCCGTGAGCTTGGCCCAGCCTGAAACTACGAAAAGCACCATCAATAGCACGCGAGCAAGCAGTAGAAATAAGTCGCGTTGGCCGGCCAACAGTGAATAGCGCATGGTTGCGTACCGAAAAATAGAGACAAGTTCCACTTTAGCAGCTGCGCTAAAACCTGCCGGACAGCAAAAAGGCGCCGCGAGGGCGCCTTTTCGACGAATATAGGGATCAGCGGCCGGGCTCTTGCCTGCTGTCTAGGATGGTGCCTCGACCCGGACTCGAACCGGGACGCCGTTAGGCGGCGCATTTTAAGTGCGATGTGTCTACCAATTTCACCATCGAGGCACGACGGATGCCGTGGATTAGACCTGAAAAACTTGCATAAATCAACGATTTAGATAGCTGCAATCGTTGCGGCGGCCTTAATCGCTCAGATGACTTTTGACGTAGCGCACCGTCCGTTCAAGCGCTTGGCTCATATCTGGATGGCTCAGTTGATACTTGCTCTCCAATTGCCTGCTGATCGTCATGTCGAAACGCTGAGTCTGAATGAAGTTCAGCGACTCTGCGCTGAGAGTCAGGCGGGCTGCCACGCCTGGCAACGCTAAAAGCCACCTGAGCAGTGTTATCGGTACATGATGTTGAGGCGCTTTGACTCCCAGGATCTGTGCCATCCGTTCGAGCATCCCCTGCAAGTTGGGGGTGTGTTCATAAAGCGCCAATACCTCCCGATTGACCATGGTGTGGTCAACGGCTACGGCAATCATCATGTCAACCAGATAATCCACGCTCACCAACGGCAGCCAGTGCCTGCGCGAGCCTGGGATAGCCTTGAATCTTCCCTGGGCAAGGTTGCGAACCAGGTCGGCAAGTGGTTGCCCACGGGTGATGTGGCCGCTGCAGCTGTGTCCGCAGACCGTAGCGGGGTGAACGATCGTGTAATCGGCACACCGTTGCTTCATAGAACTGATAACTGTGAAGTGCGACTCGATCTTGCTTGCCTCGTAGCCGCCCACCCGGTCGTACACCGCCGGCCAGTCGGTATTTTCGGGACGTTCAGTATCGACCCCGATAGCGGCAAGGTGCTCAAAATTTTGTAGCATGAAACCGCCCACCATTATCAAGCGACTGCGCATGTCAGCCGCAAGCCTGGCAACGTTGAGGGCGCCTTGCACATTGATCGCGCGAGCGCGCTCCAGGGTTAGGCCCCAGGAAAATTGGGCAGCCAGGTTGAAAACGATTGAAGCTGAGGAAACCCTCAACCTGTCTGCTGAATGTAGCCCCAGCCCCTCCTGGCTGATATCACCGTGCATGGCACCGATAAGCGCAGGGTCACCGCCCAGCCGATGAACCTGGTCCCTGAGCTGTTCAATAGCCTCCGGGCGGCGCATCAACACCCAGGCTTTGTGCCCCCTGGCGGTCAGACCTGCCAGTAGATGCTGCCCAACGAACCCGGTACCGCCTGCAACGAAGCATTCAACGCCCATGCCTGACTCCTTGTTTGTATGATTGGCGCAGGCTAAGGTGTAGAGCGTGCTCTACAGTCAAGGCATTTGATATGAACATAGGTGAACTGGAGCGACGCAGTGGCGTTGGGCGTCATGCTTTGCGCTATTACGAGCAACTCGGGTTGATCGTGGCTCATCGACAGGCCAACAACTACCGAAGGTACAGTGATCAGGCGGTAAGTGACCTGGCATTCATTCAGAGTGCGCAGGCTGGCGGCTTTTCGCTGGCAGAAATCGGTGCAATTCTCGCGGCAAAGCGGGGCAAAACAATCGACTGCGCGCAAGGAGCTGCATTGGTGAGCCGCAAGATGGCCGAGATCGAGGCGAAGATCGCCGCACTGAATGCCACCTATGCCATCTTGGAAGCGGAGCGCATCAATCTCCAAGCCAGTGCCATCGCCAATGGCTTGTTGATCAGTTGAGTGTCATTAGGCTTGCTGCATGCCTTACCCACGACTGCCGGATCTGAGTGATGCACAAAGGTATAACGCCTTGTTATATCAGTTCAGACCCTGCCACCTATGCTTAATGAAAGCAGACTCCGTTTAGCTCCTGAGCATCCAGCCATGACGCAGTTTTGGCTGCATTGAGATTTGGGCTGACTCGTTGTCTCTGAGTCTATGCAGTCAACGAGCGCAGTGCTGGTTGAATCTGACCGTTGATGAGCCGATACAACCAGCGCTGTCTTCCCCAGGTGTGCTTAGTTAAGCTAACCAGATCCTTAGCGCTGCGCCCGTGGAGGCTGCATGCTTTCAGCTGAATGTGTCGATCACCCTGCCATGCCAGCTAGCCGCTATGAGCAGCTTGTGCAGTCTGTAGTCGACTATGCCATCTACATGCTAGACCCCGATGGCCGTGTGGTGTCGTGGAACGCAGGTGCCCAGCGGATCAAGGGCTACGATGCCGATGAGGTCATAGGTCAGCACTTCTCACTGTTCTTCACGCCGCAGGACTGCGCCGATGAGCGCCCGCAACGCTTGCTCAAACAGGCGCTTGAACAGGGCAGAACACAGGACGAAGGCTGGCGTGTACGCAAGGACGGCACGCAGTTCTGGGCGTTGGCGGCCATGGATGTGATCCGTGACGAGCAGGGGCAAATCGTCGGCCTTGCCAAAGTCACTCGAGATATCACTGACCGACGCGAAGCAGCCCTGCAACTCGATGCCGTGCGCGCCCAGTTGTTCGAGGTGCAAAAGCTCGAGGCGTTGGGCCAGCTCACCGGCGGGCTGGCACACGACTTCAACAACCTGCTGACCATCATCATCAGTTCGGCGCGCATGGCCAAGGCCAGCCCGGACCCCGTCCGCGTCCAGCGCATGATCGAGCATATTCTACAAGCCGGGCAGCGTGGCACTGAATTGACGCAGCAATTGCTGAGCTTCGCTCGCCATCGACAACTGGAGGTCACGCTGCTCGCCCCCCTTGAGGTTCTGGCGTCCACTCGTGGTCTGGTCGAGCACGCGTTACCACGCGAAATCGTGTTGCACGAGCGTTTGGACTGCGACCTGCCGTTGATCGAGGTCGATGCCGGCCAGCTGCAGATGGTGCTGCTGAATCTGTTGTTCAACGCGCGCGACGCGATAGGCGAGCGGGGCGTGATCGAATTGGCTGTCCACCGCGTCGACCTGGCAGGTGAGGTGGATGGGTTGCAGGGCAGGTTCGTGTGCTTTGAGGTGCGTGACAGCGGCGAAGGTATCGAACCTGAGGTGTTGCCACGTATCTTCGAGCCTTTCTTCACCACCAAACCTTTTGGCAAAGGTACGGGGCTCGGCCTCAGCCAGGTTTACGGCTTTGCCAAACAGAGCAATGGCGCGATCAGCGTCCACACTCAATCTGGCCAGGGTACGTGCATGCGCCTGTATCTGCCGGCCTATCAGCCCGGTCCCCGGGCGCAAGAAGACAGGTAGCCAACATGGTGCAGGCACTCAAACGGCTGGTCACGGGGATTCAGGGGCTCGATGCGCTGCTCAAAGGTGGGTTGGTCGCGGGCGCTTCCTACATCGTTCAAGGCCCGCCTGGGGCGGGCAAAACCATCATGGCCAACCAGTTGGCCTGCGCTCATGTGCGCGATGGTGGCAAGGTCCTGGTAGCCACCCTGCTCAGCGAGTCCCACGAGCGGTTGTTCCAGTACCTGGCTACCTTGTCATTTTTCGACCCGGCCTTGGTCGGCGATCAGATCCAGTTCGTCAGTGCCTTTGACACCTTGGAACAGGAGGGGTTGGATGAGGTGGTCAAACTGCTGCGCCAGGAAATCGGCAAACAGCAGGCGAGCCTGTTGATCGTCGATGGAGTGCTCAATGCCCGGGTGCGAGCCGAAACCACGTTGGACACTAAAAAGTTTGTCTCCGAGCTTCAAGGGCATGCAGCGTTCGCCGGTTGTACGGTGCTGCTGCTGACCAGCGCTCGCCTCGATGACAATAGCCCCGAGCACACCATGGTCGACGGCGTGATCGAGTTGGGTGAGCAGTTGGTCGGCAGCCGCTCGGTACGTCATGTGCAATTGCGCAAGACCCGGGGCAGCGGGGCTTTGTCCGGTCGCCACGAGTGCCTGATCGACGAGTGTGGGGTGCACGTCTACCCGCGTCTCGAAGCGCTCTACAGTCAGCCCAGTCAACTTGGGTCGGCCACCCTGAGCCGCATATCCACGGGTGTCGAGACTCTGGATGAGATGTTGGGCGGTGGCCTGACGCTGGGTTCGGTCAGCCTGTTGATGGGCCCCTCCGGAATTGGCAAGACCTCGATGGGGCTTGCGTTTCTGGCCGCCGGCAGCGCGGCACAACCGGCCTTGCATTTTGGATTTTACGAGACGCCTGCCAGGTTGCGGTTGAAGGCGGCCTCGATAGGCTACGACTTCGCAGAGCTCGAGCGCCAGGGGGCTTTGCATTTGTGCTGGCAACCAACCACCGAGGGCCTGCTGGATCAGGTAGGTGCGCGCCTGCTGGAGATGGTGGAGCGTACAGGTAGCAAGCGCGTGTTGATCGACAGCCTGGGTGCTTTCAGCCGGCTGGCCACTGAACCGGCGCGGCTCAATGCATTCTTCCGGGCCTTGGTCGGCGAGTTAAGGGCGCGGGACGTCAGCGTGATGCTCACATGGGAGATGCGCGATATCTTCGGCTCGGAAATCACAGCCCCTGCGCCGGACCTATCAAGCATCGTCGACAATCTAATGTTGATGCGCTTCGTCGAAATGGATTCGCAATTGCGACGTATGCTGTCGATCCTGAAAGTACGCGACAGTCATCACGATCCTGCGCTGCATGCGATGCACTTCGGGCCCCAGGGTATCAGCCTGCACAAGGCGTTCGAGGGCGCCTGCGGTGTGCTTTCGGGCACCCCTGTTGCACAAGGAGGGGCTGATCAAGCCGGGCGATGAACACCATACTGATTGTCGATGACGAATACCTGATCGCCGATATTCTTGGGTTTGCCCTGGAGGACGAGGGCTTTCTGGTGGAAAAGGCCAGCAACGGTCGCAAAGCGCTGGAGGCTCTCAAAGCAAAGCGAGTTGAGCTGGTGATCACCGACTACATGATGCCTGTGCTCAATGGTGAGGAGCTGGTGAGGGCGATTCGTGATGAGCTGGCCTTGCCCCACCTGCCGGTAATCTTGATGAGTGGCGCTCAGGCCAGTCAAGGGCGCCCAGAACTGTTTGCTGCAGTTTTCGACAAGCCCTTCGACATGGACAAGATGATCGCCAAAGTACATGAACTGCTAGGCGACTGATAACAGGCTACGTGAGCGTCCACCCTGCGATCAAGCGCGTCCGTGCGGCTTGAACCGAGGCTTTGTGGTCACTGCTGGTCGTCGTGCTTCTCTGGAGCCGGGCTACCGGCCTGGATACGTTTGAAGATTTCTTCACGGTGCACCTGAACATCTTTCGGTGCGTCGATGCCAATCCTCACCTGCATCCCTTTAACGCCCAGAATGGTGACTTTGATGTCATCATTAATGACGATGCTCTCGCCAACCTTACGGGTGAGTATCAGCATGTAGTTCTCCTTGGTGATATAGAAATCCGGCGAACCATTGGGTTGCGACGGTGGGAGCTCGTCCCTCTTCCTTCTCATTAAAGACGCTTTCGGCGCTTAGTAATTCCCCGAAAGACAAATTCTGTTGCGTGTCTTCAGTCACAGATGCCCAGATATCGGCGGTCAAGCGCGTCGGCGAAGGTGCTCGCTGGCAAGAATAGGGGGGATCGACATTTATTGGAAATTTCTCTGCCTGATCGGGCAGATAGTTCGTCTCAATCATCCGTTTTGGTTTCCAGAGCCTGAAGAAACAGCAACAGTGCCACCTCTTCTGCATCGAGCCCTTTGCGTACACGCCGGCTCGGCAAGTCTGCCAGGCGTCCTAAAGCGTAATGCTCAAGCACGGCGGGGTGAATATAGCAGCGCCTGCACACTGCCGGTGTGTTGCCCAGCCTTGCCGCCACTTGCTTGACGATGGTGGCGATCTGGCGTTTGGCTTCGCTGTCCGGCTCCCAGGCCAGAGGCCGCAACAGGCTAAGTGCCAGGCTGCTGCCCGCCCAGGTTCGATAGTCCTTGGCGGTGAAGTCGGCACCGGTCAGCTCCTGCAAAAACTGATTGACCTCGCTTGAACCAATACTGTGCCGTTGCCCATCGTCATCCAGGTACTGAAACAGCGCTTGCCCTGGCAGCTCCATGCAGCGCTTGAGCAGATTGGCCAGGCGCCTGTCTTGCATCGTGACGTTGTGCTCGACCCCTCGCTTGCCACGAAACTGGAAACGGATCGTACTGCCTTGCACCTGGACATGGCGATTGCGCAGGGTTGTCAGGCCGTAGGACTTGTTGTCGCGCAGGTAGCGTTGGTTGCCGATGCGGATCAACGTGTGGTCCAGCAAGCTCACGACCAGTGCCATGACTTTCTCACGATCCAGGCCAGGGCGCGCTAAGTGAATTTGCAACTGCGCGCGCAGTTTGGGCAGGGCTTGAGCAAAGGCCAGCATCCGACCGTATTTGTGCTGATCTCGCAGTTCCCGCCATTGGGCGTGGTAGCGATACTGTTTGCGGCCGCGTGCATCGCGGCCGGTCGCTTGCAGGTGGCCTTGTGGGTCGCTGCAGATCCAGACGTCGGTGTAGGCCGGTGGGATCACTAGCGCGGCGATGCGTGCAAGGGTCGGTTTGTCCTTCACCCGTTGCCCGTCAGCATCGAGGTAGATGAAGCGATCGCGCCAGCGGCGCCGAGTAAGGCCCGGCTGGCTGTCTTCGACGTAGTGCAGGCTTGGAGGCAGAGGGCAGTCGAGCATTGGCATCAGGCCTCGGTAGGGTTCCTGATCAATGGACAACGGCGGCATCAATGATGCTCACCCCAGTAATGCCACCGACTTGATCTGCGCGTAGAGCATCTGACCGGGGTGCAGTCCAAGCTGGTCGGCAGAGAAGCGGGTGATCCGCGCCAGCAAAGCGTTGCCGCCAGCATCCAGGCTAACCAGCATATGGGCCGGGTTGCTCGACGGGCGTGTCATGCAGACCTGCACCGGCAGGCGGTTGAGAATGCTTGAAGTATCGTCGGCGCGCAGCGCCAGGCTTACATCTCGCGCTTGGACTTTCACCCGTACTGTGCTGCCGATGCTGTGCGCCGGGTGGGCGATTCGTAACACGGGTCCATCACGTGCGGACAGGCGCAGGTCCAGCAGCCCGTAGTGCGCGTCGTGGCCGACGACCGTCCCTGTTAACACGACCCCGGCGTCCTCGTCCTGGGCCAGGGGCAGGTCAAGGCGAGCCAACGTTTCGCTGATCGGCCCGCTGGCGATCGCCTGGCCTTGTTCCAGTAGGACCAGGTGGTCGGCCAGCCGAGCCACCTCGTCCTGGGCATGACTGACATACACCAAAGGGATATCAAGTTCGTCGTGCAGCCGTTCCAGATACGGCAAGATCTCTCTTTTGCGAGGCCCGTCCAGTGCGGCCAACGGTTCATCCATCAACAACAGTTGTGGGCTGCAGAGCAGTGCGCGGGCGATGCCCACCCGTTGTGCCTCACCACCAGACAACGTAGCCGGTTTGCGGTCGAGCAAGTGGCCGATGCCCAACAATTGGCAGGCTTGATCAAGGCTGACCTTGCGCGCCGCTTGAGCGATGCGCCGCCAGCCGAATTGCAGATTGCTGCGCACTGACAAGTGGGGGAACAGGCTGGGCTCCTGGAACACGTAGCCCACCGGCCGTAGATGCGGCGCCAGAAAATGGCCGTGGGCGCTATCTTCCCAGATGACACCATTGACCTCGATATAGGCGCTGGCAGCCCGCTCCAGCCCGGCCAGGCAGCGTAGGCACGAGGTTTTGCCTGAGCCGGAGTGGCCGAACAAAGCGCTGATGCCTCGGCCAGGAAGGTTGAGGTCGATATCCAGGGTGAAGTCGTCGCGCGCCAGCTTCAGTCGCGCCACTATCGATCCGCTCATTTTAAGCCCAGCCTATTTTGGCGCGGCGCCCGGCATACAGCAAGAGCAGCACCAGGAATGAGAAAATCAGCATGGCGCCGGCCAGCCAGTGGGCTTGTGAATAGGCCATGCCCTCGACATGGTCGAAGATCTGCACTGAAACCACCCGCGTCTTGTCTGGGATGTTGCCGCCGATCATCAACACCACCCCGAATTCCCCCACCGTGTGGGCGAAACCGAGAATGCTGGCGGTGACAAAACCCGGGCGTGCCAATGGCAGCACAACGTGTACGAACGTGTCCCAAGGGCTGGCTCGCAGGGTGGCGGCCACTTCCAAGGGGCGCTGACCAATGGCGCTGAAAGCGTTTTGCAGCGGCTGCACCACGAAAGGCATGGAGTAAACGGTCGAGCCGATCACAAGGCCGGTAAAGCTGAACACCACGGTACCCAGCCCCAATGCCTGGGTAGCCTGGCCCAGCCAGCCATGGGGCCCCAAGGCGATTAGCAGATAAAAGCCGATCACTGTTGGAGGTAACACCAAAGGCAACGCCACCACTGCACCCACTGGCCCGCGCAGCCATGAACGCGTGCGGGCCAGCCACCAAGCGATGGGCGTGCCGACGATCAGTAGGATCAACGTGGTCAAGCTGGCTAGCTTGATCGTCAGCCAGATCGCACCAAAATCACTGGCATCCAGGGGCATCAGATTTCATAGCCATAGGACTTGATCAGCGCAGCGGCCTTCGGGCCTCTGAGGTAGTCCACCAGGGCTTTTGCCGCGGGGTTTTCCTTGCCTTTGTTGAGGATCACTGCATCCTGACGGATCGGCTCATGCATGCTGGCCGGTACTATCCAGGCCGAGCCACTTTGTACCTTGCCGTCTTTGTAGATTTGCGACAAGGCGACAAAGCCCAGCTCGGCGTTACCAGTGGACACGAACTGGAACGCCTGGGTGATGTTCTGGCCTTCGACGATTTTGCCTTTGGTGGCCTCGGTCAGTTTCAGTTTGTCCAGTACTTGAGTCGCTGCCAGCCCATAGGGCGCAGTTTTCGGGTTGGCGATCGACAAATGCTCGAATGCGTTCTTTTTCAGCACATCACCTGCTGCATCGACGTAGCCGGGCTTGGCCGACCATAGCGCCAGGGTGCCGATGGCGTAGGTGAACCGCGAGCCAGGAACGATCTCTTTCTCAGCTTCCAGCTTCATCGGCGTGCTGTCGTCAGCTGCGAGAAACACTTCAAACGGCGCACCGTTCTTGATCTGCGCGTAGAACTGCCCGGTGGCGCCGTAGGCTGCGACCAGTTTGTGGCCGGTGTCCTTTTCGAAGTCCTTGGCGATGGCCTGAATAGGCGCGGTGAAGTTAGCAGCGACCGCGACCTGCACCTCTTCAGCACACGCGCTATTGAGGTGGATCAGGCTGGCCAGGGTGGTGGCGGCCAAGGGCAGAAGGCGAATGCGCATGTAGAGAGTTCCTTAGAGGGTTATCGTTATGATGTTTAATATATAGCGATAAACCAAGAATCGGAAAGGGCCTGGCAGGGCGGCCAGATCAAAACTTTATAGCGCTATCTGCTCCAGGGCTTTAGCGGCGATTTTTCGGGTCAGTTGCTCGGCCGGCAAGTGCCGGCCAAGGCGCAGCGCCTGGCCTGCCCAAAGATTGCTGAAATCGCTGTTGCCTTGGGCCTCGGTTATTGCCCGCAACGGCAACAAGGCACCGCCTGCGAGCGGGAAGCGCGGAGCCAATTCACTCATCGGCCCCAGCTCCCGCATGATGCGGTTATTGATGCCCCGTGCCGGGCGCCCGGTGAACAGGTTGGTCAACGCCGTGTCACTGGCCGACGCAGTATCCAGCGCCTGGCGGTGGGCAGGGGAGACATTGGCTTGCGGGCAGAACAGGTAAGCGGTGCCGATCTGCACTGCGCTGGCACCTAGTGCCAATGCAGCTACCAGTCCACGATGGTCACCGATGCCTCCGGCCGCGATCACCGGCAGGCGAACCGCATCGGCCACCTGAGGCACCAGGGCAAAGGTGCCTATCTGGCTGTTGATGTCCTCGCTGAAGAACATGCCGCGATGCCCGCCCGCTTCGTTACCCATGGCAATGATCGCATCGCAGCCATTGGCTTCGAGCCATAGCGCTTCCTCGACCGTGGTGGCGCTTGATAACACCTTGGCCCCGCTAGCCTTCACCCGTTGCACAAAGGAAGCTTCGGGCAGGCCGAAATGAAAGCTCACCACCTCAGGGCGCATCTGCTCGACCAGCACGCAGCTCTGTTCATCGAATGGCGCCCGGTTGGAAGCTGGCGTCGGGGCCGAGAAGTCGGCGCCGACTTCGGCATAGTACCTTTCAAGTGCCTGCTTCCAGCGAGCCTGTTGGGCGCTGTCGGGTACTGGAGGCTGGTGACAGAAGAAGTTCAGGTTCAGCGCAAGGCCAGGGCACGCCGAGCGGAAGGTTTCGATTTCCTCACGCACTTGCTCGCCAGTCAGCATGGCGCAGGGCAGGGCGCCAAGGCCTCCTGCCTTAGCCACTGCAATGGCCAGGGCCGAACCGCTGGCTCCGGCCATTGGCGCTTGGAGAATGGGCAGTTGGATGTTCAGCAAATCGAGGATACGCCGGTCGGGCCAGTTGCTCATGCGCTTCTCCTTGTGGCTGCTGCCTTACAACGCTTTGCTCACCTGGATGTCGCTGATCTTCTCGGCGTCATCGCCGTGGATCTTGCGCAAGGCTTGCATGGCCTGCTCGTGGGAAGCGTCTGCCATCACCGCAAAGTCCCAACGGCGTTGGCCGTCGAGTTTGTACTTGATGACGTATTTGATGTTTTGGGTCATGGCGTGCCTTATCCGAGTTTCGATGACGAGCGGCGGATGATCTTGATCTTGTGAGTCAGGTTCGGTTTGCGCGTGACCGAGATCGGCCGGCTTGTCACGGTATCGATGGTGATATTCCAGAAACCTGTGCTGGGTACAGTGATCTTGGCGGGAAAGCGCTCGAAATGACCACCGTGGTAGGTGTGCCGGCCGCCGTTCTTGAAGCTGCGGAAATTGGCGTCGTTCATCAGGCGAATGTTGCAGCGCTGGGAGCACTCGATGACGACGATATCGTCCTCGTTGAGATGCTCGCGCTGGTGTACGAATTTCATTGGGTGCTCCGCAAAAATGGGTTCTGCAAAGGCAAACGATAACACGATGTCGGTTGCCACGGCGGCGCCTGGTGGTGTCTGGCAGATAAAACGGCCAAAGCGGGGAGCAAAACTGCCTGGCTGTTGTCGTACGCACTCTTGTTAGTCGAGGTGCGGCAAATGAAGTGGATGGTGGCAGCAGTACTGCTGACCTTGGGAGGTTGTGCCAGCGTTTCTGAACTCGAGCAGTCTCACGAAACCCTGGATGTCATGTCGGGCAAGGCACCCCAGGAGTATGCCGACTGTGTGAAAGAGCATTTGGCAAACAGCCGTGATCCCCTGGTCGAGGAACCCAAGGGTGACGGCGTGCGCCTGATTGTCCCGCAGAAGTTCACTCCAGGCAGTGGCCCTGCGGCCTTACTGGACATCAGCAAGCGCGCCAATGGCAGCAGCATCAAGCTGCATGAGCGTCTGAGCAACTTCCCGCTGCGCTCTGGCGATGTGCGCAAGGCAGCTACCGAATGCATCTCAGGTAGTTGATCTAGCGCAACGGGTGCGCGGTTAGCAGGCATATTGCCAGCCCTTTGTCGGCTTGGGCGTTGTTGCGGATAACCTGGCAGGGCTAGTATCCATTTGCTTATGTTTTTTAAGCCTAAGCTTATAACAAAAGAAATGGAGATTCGTGATGACACCGTTAAGGCACGTCCTGATCGGCAGCCTGCTGATCCTGGCCTGGCCGGCGGCGCATGCCGCCGATGGCCAGAAAGTCTTTACCCAAGGCGGGGCCAATCCCCTCGCCATGGCCTGCCTGGGTTGCCATGGCCCCGACGGTAACGGGGTAGCCGCAGCAGGTTTTCCCCGCCTGGCGGGCCTACCGGCCGCTTACCTGAGCAAACAACTGCGAGACTGGCGCAGCGGCAGCCGCCAACAGCCGGTCATGGCGCCATTGGCCAAGGCCATGAGCGAAGATGAGATCGAAGCGGTCAGCCGCTACCTGGCGGGCCTTCCAGGTCTGCCCGCGCCGGATGGGCGCCGCCAACAGATAGCCAGTAATCCTACCGAGCGCTTGGCCCTCTACGGTGACTGGAGCCGTCAGATCCCAGGCTGCGTTCAGTGCCACGGCCCGGGTGGCAGCGGAGTTGGTGAGCATTTTCCGCCCCTGGCAGGTCAGCCCGCCGCTTACCTCATGGCTCAGCTCAACGCGTGGCGCGATGGCAGCCGCAGCAACGACCCCAATCAGTTGATGGTAGGCGTGGCCAAGGCCATGACTGACGCCGAAGTGAAGGCGGTTGCCGAGTACTTCGCTCAACCCGCCAGCCAGGAGGCCAAGCCATGAGAATGCTCTTGCCAACATTGCTATTGCTGGCCACGGGTACGGCATCAGCCACTCAGGCGCCCATCGCCATGGACGACCAGTCGCAACTGAACGTTCCAGGTAGCCAGGCGACACCTCAATTCGCCCCACCTAGCGAAAACGATATTCCGGACAATGCCTTCGGCAAGATGGTACGCGAAGGGCACGCGCTGTTCGTCGACACCCGCAGACTGATGCCTGAGGCTGTTGGTAACGGCATGAACTGCAGCAATTGCCATCTGGACCAGGGCCGGCTGGCGCATTCGGCACCGTTGTGGGGTGCCTACCCGATGTATCCGGCTTACCGAAAGAAAAATGACAAGGTCAATACCTTCGCCGAACGTATTCAGGGCTGCTTCCAGTTCAGTATGAATGGCAAACCTCCTGCTGCCGATAGCCCGCAGATGACAGCCCTGTCTGTGTATGCCTACTGGCTATCGACCAAGGCGCCGACGGGAGTGGAGATCGCCGGGCGCGGCTACCCTGAGGTGCCGCAACCTAAAGGTGGCTACGACTTTGCGCGCGGCCAGCAGGTGTACCGCGAACAATGCGCCATCTGTCATGGTGACAACGGTGAAGGGCAGAAGGTGGCCGGCGAATACGTGATGCCACCGCTCTGGGGCAAGGACTCGTACAACTGGGGCGCCGGCATGCACCGGATCAATACCGCTGCATCGTTCATTAAACACAACATGCCGCTTGGCAAGGCGGGTAGCCTGAGCGATCAGCAGGCCTGGGACGTGGCTGCCTGGGTCAACCGCCACGAGCGGCCACAGGACCCGCGTCTGGTGGAAGGCTCGGTCGAGAAGACAAGGTTGAAATTCCACGCCAATGACGGTATCAACCTGTATGGCCAGAAGGTCGAGGGGGTGCTGATCGGGCAGGGTAGCGGCAACTGAAGTGCTGCGTCGCCGGCCCCATCAGCCACACCTGAAAGGGCCGGTTGACGAGATGTTCACGATTATTCTGGAACTATCTACACTCAGTTGTCTCGTATATTGGCAGCAGTCGTCACAGGCAGGGCATTGTAAGCTGCATGCCGCCTGATTAGACTGCGCCGAATTCCACAGGCCTCGCCTTTGTTTAAGGATGTTTATGATCAAGAAATGCTTGTTCCCGGCAGCCGGCTACGGCACGCGCTTCCTGCCTGCTACCAAAGCCATGCCCAAGGAAATGCTGCCGGTGGTCAACAAGCCACTGATCCAGTATGGCGTTGAAGAAGCATTGGATGCCGGTCTGAACGAAGTCTCCATTGTCACCGGGCGCGGCAAGCGTGCCCTGGAAGACCATTTCGACATCAGCTATGAGCTGGAAAACCAGATCAAGGGCACCGACAAGGAAAAATACCTGGTCGGTATCCGTCGCCTGCTTGACGAGTGTTCGTTCTCCTACACGCGTCAGACCGAAATGAAAGGCCTGGGCCACGCCATCCTGACCGGCCGCCCGCTGATTGGCGACGAACCGTTCGCGGTAGTGCTGGCTGACGACCTGTGTGTCAACCTCGAAGGTGAAGGCGTGCTGGCCCAGATGGTTGCGCTGTACAAGAAGTACCGCTGCTCCATCGTCGCCATTCAGGAAGTCGACCCGCAGGAAACTAACAAGTACGGCGTCATCGCGGGTGAGGAAATCAAAGACGGTATCTTCCGTGTTGACTCCATGGTCGAGAAGCCGAAGCCTGAAGATGCCCCGTCGAACCTGGCGATCATTGGTCGCTACATCCTGACCCCGGACATCTTCGAAAAGATCGAGCAAACCGAACCTGGTAAGGGTGGCGAGATCCAGATCACCGACGCGCTGATGAAGCAAGCTGCCGAAGGCAATGTGATCGCTTATAAATTCAAAGGCCGCCGCTTCGACTGCGGTGGCGCCGAAGGCTACATCGAGGCGACCAACTTCTGCTTCGAACACTTCTACAAGGCTGGCAAGGCGTACTGATTCGCCCTTGCTGGGACCAGAGCCATCCTTCGGGATGGCTTTTTTGTTTGCGGCGGCCTTAGGCGCTATGCTGAGCGCCAGCCAAGGAGACTGAATACATGGCCTACGATTTTGATCTGTTCGTGATTGGCGCCGGTTCCGGCGGTGTGCGTGCGGCGCGTTTCGCTGCTGGTTTTGGCGCAAAGGTGGCAGTGGCCGAGAGCCGCTATCTGGGTGGCACCTGCGTTAACGTAGGTTGTGTGCCCAAGAAACTGCTGGTGTACGGCGCCCACGTCGCTGATGAGCTGGAGCAGGCAGCTGGCTACGGCTGGACCCTGGAGGAGGGGCACTTCGACTGGGGCACACTGATCGCCAACAAGAACCGCGAGATCGAGCGCCTCAACGGTATCTACCGCAACCTGCTGGTCAACAGCGGTGTCACCCTGCTTCAGGGCCATGCACGCATCACCGGCGCCCATGAAGTGGAGGTCGACGGCCAGCGCTACAGCACCGAGCACATCCTGATTGCCACTGGCGGCTGGCCTCAAGTGCCTGACATACCGGGCAAGGAACTGGCCATCACCTCCAACGAGGCGTTCTACCTCAAGCAATTGCCGCGACGCGTGCTGGTGGTCGGCGGCGGCTATATTGCCGTCGAGTTCGCCGGTATTTTCCAGGGCCTGGGTGCTGACACTACGCTGCTGTACCGCGGTGACCTGTTCTTGCGCGGATTCGATGGCTCGGTACGTACCCACCTCAAAGAAGAGTTGGAAAAGCGCGGTTTGAACCTACAGTTCAATGCTGACATCCAGCGCATCGACAAGCTTGAAGACGGCACGCTCAAAGCCACCCTCAAGGACGGCCGTGAGCTGCATGCCGATTGCGTGTTCTACGCCACCGGCAGGCGCCCCATGCTCGACAACCTGGGCTTGGAAAACACCGGTGTCGAACTGGACGAGCGTGGCTTCATTCGCGTTGACGAACAGTACCAGACCACTGCGCCGTCAATCCTTGCCATTGGCGATGTGATTGGCCGTGTGCAGCTGACGCCGGTAGCCTTGGCCGAAGGTATGGCCGTGGCGAGGCGGCTATTCAAACCTGAGCAATACCGGCCAGTGGATTACCAGAACATACCGACTGCCGTGTTCAGCCAGCCGCCGATCGGCACCGTTGGCCTGAGCGAAGAGCAGGCACTGGAAGCCGGGCACAAGGTACAGATCTTCGAAAGCCGCTTCCGCGCCATGAAGTTGACCTTGACCGACATTCAGGAAAAAACCTTGATGAAGCTCGTGGTCGACGCCGATACCGATAAGGTGTTGGGCTGCCACATGGTCGGGCCGGATGCCGGCGAGATCATCCAGGGCCTGGGCATTGCCCTTAAGGCTGGCGCGACCAAAATGCAGTTCGACGAAACCATTGGCGTACATCCGACGGCTGCGGAAGAGTTCGTCACCATGCGCACGGCAAGCCGCTGATGCTATAAGCCCCATCGGCGGATTGCCGTCGATGGGGCTATGGTGCAGGTGTGCAATCCTTTGCTCAGCCGATTCCCTTCTATTAATAGTTAGCCGTTATAGCCAAAACCAATCACAAGCATGAGCTTTGCCAATGAGCCTTTATGGGAGTCAGCCGGTAGGATTCTATCCATCAACTGATTCCAACCCCATGAAGGAGTGTCTCTCATGCCAATCATCAACAGCCAAGTCAAACCGTTCAACGCCACTGCCTACCACAAAGGCGAGTTCGTTCAGGTCAGCGAAGCCGATCTGAAAGGCAAGTGGTCTGTGGTGTTCTTCTACCCAGCCGACTTCACCTTCGTTTGCCCCACCGAGCTGGGTGACCTTGCCGACAACTATGCCGAATTCCAGAAGCTGGGCGTGGAAATCTACGGCGTGTCGACTGACACCCACTTCACCCACAAAGCCTGGCACGACACCTCGGACACCATCGGCAAGATTCAGTATCCACTGATCGGTGACCCGACCCACGTGATTTCGCGCAACTTCGACGTGCTGATCGAAGAAGCCGGCTTGGCCGATCGCGGTACTTTCGTGATCAACCCTGAAGGCCAGATCAAAATCGTCGAACTCAACGATGGCGGTGTTGGCCGCGACGCAACTGAACTGCTGCGCAAAGTCAAAGCTGCCCAGTACGTTGCCGCTCACCCAGGTGAAGTATGCCCGGCCAAGTGGAAAGAAGGTGAAGCGACCCTCGCCCCATCCCTGGACCTGGTCGGCAAGATCTAAACCGATGAGCCTGCCGCGGGCGGTGATCAGCCGCCAAAGCTGAAGTACTCACCGCCCCGTAAAAGCGCCCGGGCGAACTCGCCTGGGCGTTTTTGTATCCGAGTTTTGAAAAAGGAATCGCCCGTATGTTGGACGCCACGCTTAAATCGCAACTGAAAACCTACCTGGAGCGGGTCACCCAGCCGATCGAGATCGTTGCCTCCCTCGACGACGGCGCGAAATCCCGCGAACTGCATGACCTGCTGGTGGAAATCGCCAGCCTGTCGAACCTAATCACTCTCAGCGCGGATGGAAGCGATGCGCGTCGCCCTTCATTCTCGTTGAACCGTCCAGGGGGCGATATCAGCCTGCGCTTTGCCGGCATCCCCATGGGCCATGAGTTCACCTCGCTGGTGCTGGCGCTGCTGCAAGTAGGCGGCCACCCCTCCAAGGCCAGCGCCGAAATCATCGAGCAGATTCAGGCGCTCGAAGGTGAGTTCAACTTTGAAACCTACTTCTCGCTGTCGTGCCAGAATTGCCCGGATGTGGTCCAGGCCCTGAACCTGATGGCGGTGCTCAACCCCAATGTACGCCATGTGGCCATCGATGGTGCGCTGTTCCAGGATGAAGTCGAAGCACGCAAAGTCATGGCGGTGCCAAGCGTCTACCTCAACGGTGAAGTCTTCGGCCAGGGCCGCATGGGCCTTGAAGAGATTCTTGGCAAGATCGACACCCAGGCAGGCAGCCGTCAGGCCGAGAAGATCAACGCCAAGGATGCATTTGACGTGCTGGTGGTCGGTGGCGGGCCTGCCGGGGCTGCTGCGGCTATCTACGCCGCCCGTAAAGGCATCCGCACAGGTGTCGCTGCCGAGCGTTTCGGCGGGCAGGTACTGGACACAATGGCGATCGAGAACTTCATTTCGGTGCAGGAAACCGAAGGGCCCAAGCTTGCCATGGCGCTGGAAGAGCACGTCAAGCAGTATGACGTTGACATCATGAACCTGCAGCGCGGTGAGGCGCTGATACCGGGTGCTGCAGGCGGTCTGCATGAAGTGCGCCTGGCAAGCGGCGCTTCCCTCAAAGCCAAGACTGTGATTCTTGCAACTGGCGCTCGCTGGCGCGAAATGAATGTGCCCGGTGAGCAGCAATACCGTGCCCGTGGCGTGGCTTACTGCCCGCACTGCGACGGCCCGTTGTTCAAAGGCAAACGTGTGGCTGTGATTGGCGGCGGCAACTCCGGCGTGGAAGCGGCCATCGACCTGGCCGGTATCGTCGCCCATGTGACGCTGATCGAATTCGACGGCCAGTTGCGTGCCGACGCGGTATTGCAACGTAAGCTGCACAGCTTGGCGAATGTCGAGGTGATCACTAGCGCGTTGACCACCGAGGTGGTGGGTGACGGCGAAAAGGTCAGCGGCTTGCGTTACAAGGATCGCACCACCGATCAGGTGCATGATTTGGCACTCGAAGGCATCTTCGTGCAAATTGGGCTGCTGCCGAACACCGATTGGCTCAAAGGTACCGTCGAGCTGTCGCCACGTGGCGAGATCATTGTCGACGCCAGGGGCCAGACCAGTGTCCCAGGGGTGTTCGCTGCAGGGGACGTCACCACTGTGCCGTACAAGCAGATCGTCATCGCGGTGGGTGAGGGCGCCAAAGCCTCGCTTGCGGCGTTCGACCACCTGATTCGCACTTCTGCACCCGCTTGAGCCATTGAAAGCAAAGCAAACCTGAAGGTGTCTATGCTTGAACAGGACACCTTCAGGAGCTTTATCATGACTCTGATCAGCCGCGAACCCTGGTGGCTAGTCCCGCCCAAGCCTGGGCAGGTAGAACAGGATCTGCACTGGGGTTACCTCGAGATTTACGCCGACGGGCGTACCGTATTCGTCGATCAACGCCCTAGCGAACAGGAGTTGGCCGAGCGCAAAAGCTGCCGTAACTTTCCAGACCCGGAACAGTAGCAGGCTCAACCCTCCAATTCGGCCAGGCGTGACTCCAGCGCAGCAATGCGCGCTTCAAGCGCTTCGATACGTTCCTCCGATACACCGGCGCCGCTGCTGCGACCGCTGCCTTCCACTTGTCGTGCGGCCAGAATTGCCTCGATCTCTGCGGGGTCACCCAAGGCATGGGTGTAGCGGTCTTCCCGTTGCCCTGTCTGGCGTGGCAGGTGCAGCGCCAGGTTTCGTGAAATCAGGCGTTCAAGCTGATGCTGGATCTGCTCGGTGTCATCGAAGTCATGCAGACGGCTGCTTCGTGTAAGCAGTTCGTTGAGCGTTTGTGGCCCTCGCAGGAACATCAGCCCCATCAGCACCAGTTGAGCTGGCACCAGCTCCAGCGCCTTGTCCACCCGATGCTCCCAGCGGTCAGCACGGCTGCCCATCTGCAGGCGGGCCATGCCCTGGCCTTCCAGGGCGCGCAGCGCCTGGCCGACCTGGCCCTGGGACAGGTTCATCACCGGTTCCCGGCTGGTCTTCTGGTTGCAGGCCAGGACCAGGGCGTTGAGGGTCAGTGGGTAGCTTTCCGGGCTGGTAGCCTGCTTTTCGATCAGCGCACCGAGAATGCGGACCTCAATGTTACTCAAGCGGCCTTCGCCTGCGGGTTGATGTTCTGACATGGCCCTGTCTCATTGCTGGGGGAAGGCCACTAGCGTAGGTAATGCTGCGGTGCAAGGCAATCAGGGGCCGCTTGAAAGGGCCCCCATGCTCAAGCGCTGCGGCGCTCGTTGGCCAGGCAGGCCGCTGCAGTGAACAATACATCGGTGGAGGAATTGAGCGCCGTTTCGGCCGAATCCTGTAGCACGCCGATGATGAAACCTACGGCCACCACCTGCATGGCGATTTCACTGGGAATGCCGAACAGGCTGCATGCCAGCGGAATCAACAGCAGCGACCCCCCCGCAACGCCTGAAGCACCGCAGGCGCAGATCGCGGCCACCACGCTCAGCAGCACGGCCGTCGGCAAGTCAACCGCAATGCCAAGCGTGTGTACTGCCGCCAAGGTCAGCACGGTGATGGTTATCGCCGCGCCCGCCATATTGATGGTCGCCCCCAGCGGTATGGATACCGAATAGGTATCTTCGTGCAGGCCCAGGCGCTCCGACAGCGCCAGGTTGACGGGTATGTTGGCCGCCGAACTGCGGGTGAAGAATGCAGTGATGCCGCTTTCGCGCAAGCACATCAACGTCAGTGGGTAAGGATTACGGCGGATCTTCCAGAACACGATAAGCGGGTTCATCACCAATGCCACGAAGAGCATGCAGCCGATCAGTACCGCTAGCAGGTGCAGATAGCCAAGCAGGGCGCTCAAGCCTGACTCGGCCAGCGTCGAGCTGACCAGGCCGAAGATGCCAAGGGGAGCGAAGCGAATGACCACGCGTACGATCAGCGTGACGCCGTTGGACAGGTCCTCGACCACGGTTCGGGTATTCTGGCCAGCATGGCGCAGAGCGACTCCAAGGCCGATGGCCCAGGTCAGCACGCCTATGAAATTGGCGTTGAGCAGCGCGTTGATCGGGTTGTCCACCGCACTGAGCAGCAGGTTTTGCAGCACCTCGCCGATGCCCCCCGGTGCACTGAGGTCCGCCCCTGCGGCATTGAGCGCCAATGGCGAAGGGAACAGCATGCTGGCGACCACTGCCACGGCCGCGGCAGCGAAGGTGCCCAGCAGGTAGAGCCAGAGGATGGGGCGGATATGGGTTTCCTGGCCGTGACGGTGGTTGGCGATCGACGCCATCACCAAGATGAACACCAGTACAGGCGCAACGGCCTTCAGCGCGCTGACGAAAAGTTTGCCAAGAAAACCCACGTCAAGGGCTATAGAAGGCGCTAGCAAGGCCAGTGCGATACCGGCCACCAGGCCGATAATGATCTGGGTGACCAGGCTGGTGCGGTCGAGGAAGTGGAAAACAGGCGTCATGTGTAGCAGCGTCTCTAGTCTTGTAAGGGCGCGACTCTAGCATAATCAACCCGGTGCTTTTCGACGGCCCGCCGCTACCAGTGGAATAACTCCCGTCGTGCGCCCTCGGTGATCGCCACGATACCTGGGTGCTTGACCTTGCGTTCCACCGAAATGGCATAAAACGATTCTTGCACTGCCTCGGTCTGGCCAATCAGCTCCACACCATATTGGCGGCACACTTCATCGGCTATCACGCTGGGTGCAACGAACACCCCGCTACCAGACTGCCCAAAGGCCTGCATCAACGCGCTGTCGTCGAATTCACCGATGATCCTAGGTTGGACCTGCTGATCCCCGAGCCAGCGCAGCAGGCGGCTGCGTACCACGGTTTCAGGGCCAGGAATCAGCAGCGGGGCATCGTGCAGGCAGGCAGGGAAGGGGCCTGCATGTTGCCTGGCCAAAGCGGGCGTGGCGAAGAAGCTCAGGCCGCATTCGCCCAGCTTCTGACTGTAGCCTTTGATATCCAGGTGGCTGGGCATTGGGCTGTCGGAGATCACCAGGTCCAGGCGCTGGATCGCAAGGTCCGCCAGTAGCCGTTCCAGTTTGTCTTCCCGGCAATTGATGCGCAGGACCTCCTCCAAGGCCATGGTCGGTGCCAGCAAGCGGTAGACGATGGATTTGGGCACCACATCCGCCACCCCCACCCTGAACAGAATCTGTTCTTGTGGGCCGGCCCTGAGAATGGCCTCCAGCTCGCCGCCAAGCTGGAACATCTGCTCGGCGTAGACCAGCGCCTGACGACCGGTCTCAGTCAGCTCCAACTGCCGGCCTACGCGCTGGAAAAGATCGAGCCCGTAGGTCTGTTCGAGCAGGGTGATCTGCCCGCTGATGGTTTGTGGCGTCAGGTTCAATTGAGTACTGGCCCGGGCGATGCTGCCGGTCTTGGCCACCACCCAGAAGTAATGCAGCTGGCGATAATTGAGCATGGGGCAAATCTGGATTCGGAAAAAACGAAGTATACACCCCGAAAATACGAATTTTCCTGAGGTTTAAGCGTCTTTAGAATGCCTCTCATCAGGCGCTTGGCGCCGTCGGTATTACGAAGTGAGGACACCATGCTGCATTTCAAATCCATTGGCACTCCCTTGGTACTGGCTCTGGCGCTGGTGGCCCTTGCCGGCTGCGACCAGGCTGAGAAGTCGGCCCAGCAATTGCTTGACCAGGCGGCGCAGTCGGCTAAACAAGCGATAGACGACACCCACAAAGCCGCCCAGCAAACCTTGAGCGATGCCATTGGCAGTGAGGGCCAGAAGCCCGAAAGCGGCAAGCCAAACACCACTTCCCAAGAAATTTGACCCCAACCGCCGCTGCAGGATTAGAAAATGGAATATCTGCTGGAACTCGCTGCAAGCCCTACCGCCTGGATCGCTTTGGCTACCTTGGTGGCCATGGAAGTCGTCCTGGGCATCGACAACCTGATCTTCATCTCGATCCTCACCAATAAGCTGCCAGTGGAGTACCGCTCCAAAGCACGACGTATCGGTATCAGCATGGCTTTGATCATGCGCTTGGCACTGCTCAGCACAGTAGCCTGGATCGTGCAGTTGACCGACCCTGTGTTCGAAGTATTCGGCAATGCCTTCTCCTGGAAGGACATGATTCTGATCGCTGGCGGCCTGTTCCTGCTGTGGAAAGCCACGAAAGAAATTCACGAGAACGTCGACCCACACGGCGCCAAGGAAGAAGCCAAGGTTTCGTCGACAGTGACCTTGGGCTTCGCTGCGGCTATCTTCCAGATCTTGCTGCTGGACATTGTGTTCTCGGTCGACAGCATCATCACCGCCGTTGGCATGACAGAGCATCTGCCGATCATGATCATTGCCGTGATCACCGCTGTGATCGTGATGATGGTGGCTGCCGATCCGCTGGCCAACTTCATCAATGACAACCCTACCGTGGTCATGCTGGCGCTGGGCTTTTTGATCATGATTGGCATGACGCTGATCGCCGAAGGGTTTGGCGCTCATGTTCCAAAAGGGTACGTGTATGCGGCGATGGCATTCTCGACGGCGATCGAGGTGCTAAATATCCTGGCTCGCCGAGCACGCCTGAAGCGCGGCGCAGCTTAACGTTGATGAAAAAAACGGGGCGCTCGGCGCCCCGTTTGCATACACCTTAAGAAACCTCAGTGCACCCCGGCATGCTGCTGTGCCCTTTGAGTCGGCCGTGCCTTGGCCGGGGCTTGTGGTGGCAGCGGATGATGCTGGGAATGACGCCTTACGATACGTAGAACACCCCATAGCATGGCGGCCGCGACACTCAGCCACATACCCACCAGCATGAGAATAGCCATGGTCAGGCTCATGTGTGCCTCCTTCTCTTGGGCCAACTTGTGGTTTGCCCTCCAGACACTGCTTTAGTCTAGCTGCCTGCCCGTGACGTTCCATTGATCAAAGGTCGATTGCTTAAATCGATTGATTCCAATCGCTCGTCAGACTATTCCCGAGCTGTATGTAGCCTTATGATCAGTGGCAAAAGCTGGGCGCTGCCCGCCCGGCATCGGAACAAGCGAGTATCCATGGAGCAATATCCCTGCAAGCGTCGATGGGCTGGCCCAGGCCAGCTATTGGCTGCCTGCCTGGTGGTGGCAACTCTGAGCGGCTGCGCCAGTGCCCCCCATGCAAACCTCAAGGGCATGCCACAACGGGTCGAAATCAGCAGCGTGCCGTTCTACCGCGGCAATGCCAACCACAGCGGGGCTATGGCCCTGGCCGCGCTGCTGTCCCAACAGCGCGCGCCGATTACACCAGGCTTGCTGGACAAGCCACTTGATCTTCCAACAGGCGTCGAGGCACTCGGCACCAGCATTCCAAAGGTGGCACGCGAGTACGGCATGGTCGTGTATCCCCTGGATAAACAGCTGGATGCATTGCTGACCCAAGTGGCTGCTGGCAATCCGGTACTGGTGCGTTATCGAGAGGGCTCGGCGTGGTGGGGCGAGCCGCGTTACGCGATCCTGATCGGCTATGACAGTTTCAAGCGGCGCGTGCTGCTGCGTTCTGGTATGCACCGGCGCCAGACGGTGGCTTTCGATGACTTTGCTTCGGCGTGGGCAGAGGAGGGAAGTTGGGCGGTGCTGGTTCAACCGCCTCGCCAGCTGCCAGCGCAAGTCGACCCTCAGCGCTGGCTTCAAGCTGCCGACGAACTGGCGCGAGCCGGCCAGGAGATTGCGGCAAAACAGGCTGTGCGCAGCTTGAACAGGTAGTGCCGGGGGCGAAGGCCTGATCGCCGTACAAGCGCAATCAGGCCAAGCCCGTCTACATCAGAAACCCAGACGATCGCGCAGGCTATAGTACCAGGCGCCAATGGCGCTGAACGGTACCCGAAGCATCTGGCCGCCGGGGAATGGATAGTGCGGTAGTTCGGCGAACGCGTCGAAACGCTCGGCCTGACCACGCAGCGCTTCGGCCAGCACTTTGCCCGCCAGGTGGGTGTAGGTCACGCCGTGGCCCGAGCACCCTTGGGAGTAGTAGATGTTGTCGCCGATGCGCCCAACCTGGGGCAGGCGCGACAAGGTCAGCAGGAAGTTGCCGGTCCACGCGTAGTCGATCTTGACGTTTTTCAACTGCGGGAATGCCTTGAGCATCTTCGGGCGAATGATCGCTTCGATGTTGGCTGGATCGCGCGCACCGTACACCACACCACCGCCGAAAATCAGGCGTTTGTCGCTGGTCAGGCGGTAATAATCGAGCAGGTAGTTGCAGTCTTCCACGCAGTAGTCTTGGGGTAGCAAGGTGCGGGCGAGTTCTTCACCCAGTGGCTCGGTGGTGATCACCTGAGTGCCGCACGGCATCGACTTCGCGGCAAGCTCTGGTACCAAGTTGCCCAGGTAGGCGTTGCCAGCGACGATGATGAATTTGGCGCGGACCTTGCCCTGAGGGGTGTGTACCACCGGGTTGGCGCCACGCTCGATGCGCACGGCCGGGGTTTGCTCATAAATGATGCCGCCCAGCGACTCGACCGCGGCCGCTTCGCCCAACGCCAGGTTCAGCGGGTGGATGTGGCCGCCGCTCATGTCCAGCATGCCGCCGACATAGTTGTCGCATGCCACGACCTCACGGATACGCTTTTGGTCCATCAGCTCCAACTGATTGTGGCCGAAGCGTTCCCACAGGCGCTTTTGCGACTCCAAGTGACCCATCTGCTTGCTGGTCAATGCCGCAAATACGCCACCATCTTTGAGGTCGCATTGAATGTTGTACTTGGCCACGCGCTCACGGATGATGCGCCCGCCCTCGAACGCCATGTGGCCCAGCAGTTGTGCCTGCTTGGGGCCAACGGTGCGCTCGATGACGTCGATGTCGCGGCTATAGCTGTTGACGATCTGACCACCGTTGCGGCCCGATGCGCCGAAGCCGACCTTGGCGGCTTCGACAATGCTCACCTTGAAGCCATTTTCCAGCAGGAACAATGCACTGGACAGGCCGGTGTAGCCGGCACCGATGATGCAGATATCGGTTTCCACCTCACCCTGCAGCGCCGGACGTGGCGGCACCGGGTTAGCCGAGGCGGCGTAGTAGGACTGGGGGTAGGGGGTGTTAGCCATGCTGCAGAAACCTCGTGTTTTATATTTTTAACGAATGTACCGATGCTATCAATAATAATAAACACCCGCTAGTCGTCCGTTGAAAATCCTTTACTGGCCTGATGCAGGCTGTTTTCTATAAACAGTTTTAGATTCAGTGAGTTAGCACAAAAAAAAGTGTTGACACGCTTTTGGGATTGCGTAGAATGCGCACCACACGACAGGCACATAGCTCAGTTGGTTAGAGCACCACCTTGACATGGTGGGGGTCGTTGGTTCGAGTCCAATTGTGCCTACCAAACAAAGCCCCGGTATTCGGGCATCGAAAAGGGCGATCCGTATGGGTCGCCCTTTTTGCATTATGATGCATTTAAAATCCCGCGATCAGACCCTTAGAAAAAATCTCAAAGTTTTTGATTTTTTTGAAAAAAACGCTTTACAGGGGTAAGCGGTATCACTAATATGCGCACCACACGACAGGCACATAGCTCAGTTGGTTAGAGCACCACCTTGACATGGTGGGGGTCGTTGGTTCGAGTCCAATTGTGCCTACCAAACAAAGTCCCGCTTCGGGGCATCAAGAAGGGCGATCCGCAAGGGTCGCCCTTTTTGCATTCTCAGTTTCAGCATGAAGCAGCATGTAACCTTTGGTCGCGGGCGCTGCTCTGAGCGCCCATGGTAGAATCCGCGCCTTCGAATCTGGAGGTACACGCGTGCGCAAACTGGCAGTGGTAGTGGCAGTGCTGGCCCTGGCGGGCTGTGAGAACGAGGTCGAAGGTGTTCATCAGCAGGTCGCCGAGCACCTGCACAACCCAAAGACGGCCAAGTTTGGCAACGTGCGGATCGACACCAAGGGCACCATCTGTGGTCAGGTTCGCGGCAAGGACGATGCTGGCCAATACGAGCCTTACCGCAGCTATGTCGCCATCAAAGGTGCCGATGGGCAGTACGAAATCATCGTTGATGACGGCGGCGACAATCTGCGTATCCGCGAATACTGCGGCGGTGCCGACCTGCAACGTCGTGCCGAGGCCCTTGCGGGCCAGCCGGCTCCTGAGGGGTGGGATGTCGAGGTGATCCAAGGAGCCAACATGGGCGCCCTGAGCGACATGACCGCTCGCCTGATCGAAAAGGGCATCCCGTCCTCGGTCGAGTACCGCGACGGCAAGCCCGTGGTGCTGATGGGGCCATTCCCGAGCAAGGCCGAGGCCGACGCACGCAAGGCAGAGGTAATGGCCAAGCTGGGTACCGATTCGATCGTCATCCAGCACGGTGCTCAGCGTTAACTGTAATCTCTAGCCGTCCCCGGCTATGCTTGATTTGGGACAAGCCAAACGGGGAGGGCCTCATGTCTACGCTTGAGCGGGCCATTGCCGTTGCTGCTAGGGCTCATGAAGGGCAGTGTGACAAGGGTGGAGCGGCTTATATCCTCCATCCGCTGCGGGTGATGATGCGGGTCAATACACCCGAGCAGCGTATCGTTGCTGTGCTGCATGATGTGATAGAAGACACGCCGCTCACCCTCGCCGATCTAGCGCGGGAGGGCTTCCCACTGAAAATTCTTGCCGCGTTGCTGGCCTTGAGCCGCAACCAGGGGGAAAGCTACCAGGATTTTGTGGTGCGCTTGGGAAGTGACCCTTTGGCACGTACCGTCAAATTGGCCGATCTTGCCGACAACAGCGACCTCTCTCGTATTGCCACGCCAGGCCCCGCCGACCTGGCGCGGCTGGCCCGTTACCGTGAGGCCAGTGCTTACTTGCAGACGCTGGCCTAGACCTCAATCTTCCTTGGGCACCGTCCAGAAGATCTGCACGCCACCATCATCGCGGTGGGCGAGGGTAACGTTATCGTTCTCGGCGATTTCTTCGAGCAAGGTTTCCCAATCATCGGGCGACTCGTGTTCGTGGCGGAAGATCAGCGCGGCGCGGCTGCGCTGGGCGAGGGGGTTATTGATGATCTTCTGAATGCGCAGGCCCAGTTGCTGGTAACTGCTGGCGGTTGCGGAGTCGGTGTTGGCCACGGGGGCGATTCCTTGTTTTTGCTGTATGTGCGTACAGTATTTGAAGGCAAGGTATTTCGCAACGGGCTCTATACAGGATTTTCGTGGCTCAGTTAAAGCAAAGGCCGGTGTGGGCGCCACGCCGGCCTTAACTTGAGTTAAATCAATACTCCCAGAAGATGCGTTGCAGCTCTTTGCTGTCCTGTGTCTTGGTCATGGCCACCATCGCCAGAATCCGCGCCTTCTGCGGGTTCAGGTCATGCGCCACCACCCAGTCATATTTGTCGTCAGGCTGTTCGGCATTGCGCAAGACGAAGCCGCCCTGGTTGACGTGGGAAGAGCGGATGATCTGCACGCCGTTCTTGTGCAGCTCTTGCAGCGCGGGTACTACGCGCGACGATACTGAGCCATTACCGGTGCCGGCATGAATGATCGCTTTGGCACCGCTTTGCGCCAGCGCCTTATAGGCTGTATCGCTCACGTTGCCATAGCTGTAGGCAATATCCACCTGCGGCAGGCTGCTGATCTGCTTGATGTCAAACTCCGAATCGGCGGTGTGACGTTTGGCTGGCAGGCGGAACCAGTAAGACTTGCCTTCCACTACCATACCCATCGGGCCCCAAGCGCTCTTGAATGCTTCGGTCTTGATGTTCACCGCCTTGCTCACGTCGCGGCCGGACTGGATTTCGTCGTTCAGGGTCACCAGCACACCCTTGCCCCGTGACTGCTTATCGCTGGCCACGGCTACGGCGTTGTACAAGTTGAGCATGCCGTCGGCAGACATTGCCGTGCCTGGGCGCATGGAGCCGACGACTACAATCGGCTTGTCGGTCTTTTCAACCAAGTTCAGGAAGTAAGCCGTTTCTTCCAAAGTGTCGGTGCCGTGGGTGATGACGATGCCGTCGACGTCTTTGCTGTCGGCAAGCTCGGCAACGCGCTTGCCGAGCTTTAGCAGATCGTCATTGGTAATGCTTTCGGAGGCAATCTGCATCACCTGCTCACCGCGCACGTTGGCAAGTTCAGCCAGCTCTGGAACACCGGCAATCAGTTTGTCGACGCCCAGTTTGGCCGCTTGATAGGTTGCGCTGTTAGCAGCGCTTGCGCCGGCGCCGGCAATAGTGCCGCCGGTAGCCAGGATGACGACATTGGCCAGTTTTTGCTGGGTTTGGGCTTCTTCGGCCGATGCGGCGGCGGGCAGGATCAACAGTAGCGCCAGGGCGCTGGGAGCGAAGCTCTTTAGTGCAGCATTCATGTTTATTGTTCTCTCTCTTCCTAGTGAGATGGGTGCTGAGTCGCACACGGCAACACGCAGATTCCGTACCAAGTGGGGTAAATCAGGCAGCTGTCGCTGTAAAGCCGATCTGGCCGTGATGCCGCGGGCCATAGGCTTCGCTAGTGGTGCGCAGCTCAAGCCCGGTGGCAGCGGTATCTATTCGGCACCCCGAACGCTTGTGGAAAAGTCGTTCGGTTTTTCGGAGAAATCCCGGATAATCGAATTCATCAGCCTCTTGCGCCAGCCAGCAAAACTGATTTGACAAATCTGTGTCTTGTTTCCATAGTTATTCAACGCAAACGTTTGCGACCCGATAAAAAAACAAGATTCGGAGTCAACTCATGAAGCTGCCCCTTCCCGGTCGTCTGCTGGCCGCCGCCCTTGTGTCCTCGCTATCTGTCACCGTTGCGGTTTCTGCTGTGCATGCAGAAGAAAAACCCAAAGTTGCACTGGTGATGAAATCGCTGGCCAATGAGTTCTTCCGCACCATGGAAGACGGCGCCAAAGACTATCAAAAAGCCCATCCCGAAGATTTCGAACTGGTTGCCAACGGCATCAAGAACGAGACCGATACCGGCGAGCAGATTCGTATCGTCGAGCAAATGGTCAACTCTGGCGCCAAGGCCCTGGTGATAGCTCCGGCAGATTCCAAGGCGCTGGTCTCGGCCGTGAAAAAGGCCATGGACCAAGGCGTTGTCGTCATCAACATCGATAACCGCCTGGACCCAGACCTGCTCAAGAGCAAGGGCATCAGCGTACCCTTCGTCGGCCCCGACAACCGTAAGGGCGCGCGTTTGGTTGGCGAATATCTGGCTAAGCAAAAGCTAACCGCTGGTGATCAGGTTGGCATCATCGAAGGCGTGTCGACCACTACCAATGCTCAGCAGCGTACTGCAGGCTTCAAGGATGCAATGGACGCCGCGCAGATGAAGATCGTTTCGGTGCAGTCCGGCAACTGGGAAATCGACAAAGGCAACGCGGTCGCCGCCTCCATGCTCAACGAATACCCCGACATCAAGGCCTTGCTGGCCGGTAATGACAGTATGGCCCTGGGCGCTGTCTCGGCCGTGCGCGCCGCAGGCAAAGCTGGCCAGGTTCAAGTGGTGGGGTACGACAACATCAAGGCGATCGAGCCGATGCTCAAGGATGGCCGTGTGCTCGCCACGCTCGACCAGGCTGCCAGCCAGCAGGCGGTGTACGGCATTCAGGCTGCGCTGAAGATGCTCAAGGGCGAGAAACCTGATGTGGATGCCGACAATGTCATCCAGACTCCGGTAGAACTCATCACCAAGCCCTGATCTGAGCAGGAGAACTGGCCATGTCTGTATCGGCCAATGATGTGGTACTTGCCGCCAGCGGGTTGGGTAAAAGCTACGCGCAGCCGGTGCTTACCGACGTGAGCCTGTCCTTGCGCGCCGGCGAAGTGCTGGCACTTACCGGCGAGAACGGGGCAGGCAAGAGCACCTTGTCCAAGCTTATCTGTGGCCTGGAAGCACCCACTACAGGCCATATCACCTATCTTGGCCGAGCCTATGCACCGGGCAGCCGCAGCGATGCTGAAAGCCTGGGTGTGCGCATGGTGATGCAGGAGCTGAACCTCCTGCCGACCCTGACCGTGGCGGAAAATCTATTTCTCGACAACCTGCCTAGCCGCTTTGGCTGGATCAGCCACAAGCGCCTGCGCCAGCTGGCCACGGCTGCCATGGCCCAGGTCGGCCTGGATGCGATCGACCCGGACACACCGGTAGGCGAGCTAGGTATCGGCCATCAGCAGATGGTCGAGATCGCTCGAAACCTGATCGGTGATTGCCGGGTGTTGATCTTCGACGAACCCACGGCAATGCTCACCGCTCGCGAGGTGGAGCTGCTGTTCGGCCAAATCCAGCGTTTGCGCGAGCGCGGTGTGGCGATCGTTTACATCTCCCATCGGCTGGAGGAGTTACAGCGTGTAGCTCAGCGAATTGTGGTGCTGCGTGACGGCCAATTGGTGTGTGATGAGTCCATCCAACGCTATACCAGCGCCGAGCTTGTCAACCTGATGGTAGGCCGTGAAATTGGCGAGCATATCGACTTGGGTCGGCGCACGCTCGGCGCGCCATTGCTTAAAGTTGACAAGCTGTGCCGGGGCGACAAGGTGCGCGATGTTTCGTTACAGGTGCGGGCTGGGGAAATCTTCGGCGTATGTGGCTTGATCGGGGCCGGGCGTACTGAGTTGTTGCGGTTGATATACGGCGCAGACCGCGCCGACAGCGGTAGCATTGCGATTGGCCAGCCGTTGGCAACGGTCACCATCGACTCGCCCAAGGCTGCCGTGAAGGCGGGCATTGCGCTGATTACCGAAGACCGCAAAGGTGAGGGCTTGCTGCTGACTCAATCGATCAGTGCCAACATCGCCCTGGGTAACTTTCCGGCCGTATCCCGTGCCGGCGTGCTCGACCGTGACGCGGAGTACAGCTTGGCCGAGCGCCAGATCAGCGCCATGCGCATCCGTAGCGCCGGGCCTGCTCAGGTGGTCGGTGAATTGTCTGGCGGCAATCAGCAGAAGGTGGTGATCGGCCGCTGGCTGGAACGCGATTGCCAGGTGCTGCTGTTCGATGAACCTACCCGAGGCATCGACGTCGGCGCCAAATTCGACATATACGGCCTGCTGGCCGAGCTGGCGCGCCAGGGTAAGGCCCTGATGGTGGTGTCCAGCGACCTGCGCGAGCTCATGCTGATTTGCGATCGCATTGCCGTGCTCAGCGCTGGCCGCCTGATTGATACCTTCGACCGCGAACACTGGAGCCAAGACCAGCTTCTGGCCGCCGCCTTTGCCGGCTATCAAAAACGCGATGCCCTGCTGCACGAAGCAGCGCCCAGGATGGATGCATGAAAACCACACCCCTCGACACTCCAAGAGGCGCATCTGTGCGCCGCAGCGGTAGTTACTTCGGCCTGGGCACCTATCTGGGCCTGGCCGGCGCCTTGCTGGCGATGATCGTGCTGTTCTCGTTCCTGAGTAGCCACTTCTGGTCATACGCCACGTTCAGCACCTTGGCCAATCAGATTCCCGACCTGATGGTGCTGGCCGTGGGCATGACCTTCGTGCTCATCATCGGCGGTATCGATCTGTCGGTCGGTTCGGTGCTGGCCCTGGCGGCATCCACCGTCAGCGTGGCGATCCTGGGCTGGGGCTGGGGCTTGCTGCCCGCGGCCTTGCTCGGCATGGCGGTCGCCGCCATGGCTGGGAGTATCACCGGAGCCGTCACGGTTGCCTGGCGCATTCCTTCGTTCATCGTATCGCTAGGTGTGCTGGAAATGGCCCGTGGCCTGGCGTATCAATTCACCGATTCGCGCACCGCCTATATCGGCGATGCCTATGCCTGGTTTTCCAATCCACTGGCCTTTGGCATCTCGCCCGCATTTGTCATCGCCTTGCTGGTGATTGTGCTGGCCCAGTTGGTGTTGACCCGCACTGTGTTCGGTCGTTACCTGATCGGTATAGGTACCAACGAGGAGGCCGTGCGTCTGGCTGGCATCGATCCGCGGCCCTATAAGGTGCTGGTGTTTGCCTTGATGGGCCTGCTTGCCGGGCTCGCTGCACTGTTCCAGATTTCGCGGCTGGAGGCAGCCGATCCGAATGCCGGCTCTGGTATGGAGCTGCAGGTGATCGCCGCCGTGGTGATCGGTGGTACAAGCCTGATGGGCGGGCGTGGCTCGGTAGTCAGCACCTTCTTCGGGGTGCTGATCATATCCGTGCTGGCCGCAGGATTGGCGCAGATTGGCGCTTCGGAGCCCACTAAGCGCATCATCACCGGGGCGGTCATCGTCATCGCCGTGGTGCTCGACACTTATCGTAGCCGGCGAGCAGGTCGGCGGAACTGACAACATGGCAACTATCAAAGACGTCGCGGCCCTTGCGGGCATTTCCTACACCACGGTGTCTCATGTACTCAACAAAACCCGCCCGGTCAGCGAACAAGTACGGCTCAAGGTCGAGGCGGCCATCAGCGAGCTCGACTATGTGCCCAGCGCCGTGGCTCGCTCGCTCAAGGCCCGCAGTACTGCCACTATCGGTCTACTTGTACCCAGCAGCGTCAACCCGTACTTCGCCGAGCTGGCCCGGGGCATCGAGGATGCCTGCGAGCGCAATGGTTACTGCGTGATCCTGTGCAATTCCGATGACAACCCGCAGAAGCAGCGCAATTACCTTCGCGTATTGCTGGAAAAACGCATCGATGGGCTAGTGGTGGCTTCGGTCGGGGAGGATGCCGACCTGTTGCAGAGCCTGGCAGGCGTGCGCACACCAATGGTGATCGTCGACCGTGAGCTTGAGGGCGTGGATGCAGACATGGTGCGCATCGACCACGAGCTGGGCGCCTATTTGGCGACATCCCATCTACTAGAGCTGGGCCATCGTGATATCGCCTACATTGGCGGCCCTGCGCAGACGGGCGTTACCCAGTTGCGTCTGAGCGGTTTTCGTCGAGCGATGGCGCAAGCCCAGGCCCCGGTAGAGGCGGGGAGGGTGTTGCATTGTGATTTCACCAGCCCCGGTGGCCATGCCGCCGCTACGCAATTGCTCGACGGCGAGCGGCCGACGGCGATTTTTGCCGGCAACGACATGATCGGCGTCGGCGTGCTGCGCGCCGCCGCCGAGCGCAACATCAACGTCCCCGGTGAGCTGTCGGTCATCGGCTTCGACGATATCGAGCTGAGCCGTTACGTGTATCCGCCGCTGACCACCGTCGGCCAATCGATCCGCGAGCTGGGTGAAAGTGCTGCGGCTCTGCTGCTGTCGCGGATAATCACGCAAGGTCGTGATGCGCCTTGCCAGCGGATTGTCGCGCCGCGCATCGTGCTGCGTGAGTCTACCGGGCCGCGCCCGGACCTGTTCAACGATTACCGCTAAGGAATTGCTAGATGAATGCCAAGGTAGTGGTGGTCGGCAGCCTCAATATGGACCTGGTGGCCCGCGCCCCGCGGCTGCCCCGGGCGGGTGAAACCCTGGCCGGCGATAGCTTTTGCACGGTGCCGGGTGGTAAAGGTGCCAACCAGGCTGTGGCGGCCGCGCGCCTGGGGGCCGGCGTGGCTATGGTCGGTAATATTGGCGACGATCCTTACGGGCTGCAGCTGCGCCAAGCTTTGGAGGCAGAGGGTGTGGACTGCCAGGGGGTTAGCGTGTGCCCTGGCGTGTCCAGCGGGGTTGCGTTGATTACTGTCGACGCCGCAAGCCAGAACTGCATCGTCATCGTTCCAGGAGCCAACGGGTTGCTGTCGCCTGAGGCGGTGCAGCGCTGCGATGCCCTGCTGCAGGCCGCCGAGGTGATCATCTGCCAACTTGAAGTGCCGCCTGAAACCGTGGCCTGGACACTTGCCAGGGCGCGCTCGCTGGGTAAGCGGGTCATCCTCAATCCGGCACCTGCCGTTGGGCCCTTGCCGGCGCACTGGTTCGCCAATATCGACTATCTGACGCCCAATGAAAGTGAAGCACAAGCGCTGACGGCGATGCCGGTCAATGACTTGGACAGTGCCCGGCGCGCAGGCGAGCGTTTGCTGCAATTGGGCGCTGGCAAGGTGATCGTCACCCTTGGTGCGCAAGGCGCCTTGTTGGTCAGCCGTGAGGGCAGCCAGCATTTCCCGGCGCCCGTTGTGCAGCCGCTGGACACCACGGCGGCTGGCGATACCTTCATAGGCGGTTTCGCCGCAGCGTTGGTGCAAGGCCAAGAGGAGGGCGAAGCCATCGCCTTCGGTCAGCGCGCGGCCGCATTGTCGGTCACCCGTGCCGGTGCCCAGCCGTCCATTCCTTATCTGGTGGAGCTGGCCCCATGAAAAAGACCACGCTCTTGAACATTGCGCTGTCGCGGACCATCGCCGGCATGGGGCATGGCGATATTCTGGTGATCGGCGATGCCGGGTTGCCAGTGCCGCCAGGCGTAGAACTGATCGATCTGGCAGTTACCGCGGGGATGCCGGATTTTGCCAGCGTGCTGCGCGCTGTCTTAAGCGAATTGCAGGTGGAGCGCCACGTGCTGGCTGAGGAGATGCAGACGGTGGTGCCGCCTGCTCTGGTAGAAATCGAGCGCCTGAAGGGCAAGTTGGGCAAGCGTGAATGGCTAAGCCATGACGCCTTCAAAGTGCTCACACGTAACGCGCGGGCTGTGGTGCGCACGGGTGAATGCCAACCGTACAGCAACATCGCATTGATAGCCGGCGTCACGTTCTGAACAACTGAAAATTTACCTGCGCTGTGGATCCTTCAAGCGATACGCGGTGCTCTGCGATGATGTTGACGGCAACAGGAGTGCCTTATGCTCAAACCTTTGTTAACAGGGCTCACCCTTATGGCTGCAGTTGCCACTACCCACCTTCAGGCCGCTGCCCGTGACCTGATCATCGACACCGACCCTGGCGCCGACGATGTGGTTGCACTGTTCCTGGCAATGGCCTCTCCCGAAGCATTCAACATCCGCGCGATTACCACCGTTGCCGGCAATGTGCGCCTGGAAAAGACCTCGCGCAACGCCCGCTTGGCGCGTGAGTGGGCTGGCCGTGAAGACATTCCGATCTACGCCGGAGCGGGCCGACCGCTGGTGCGCGCGCCCATCTACGCCGCCGATGTGCATGGTGAAGAAGGCCTGACTGGTGTGCAGGTGCACGAGCCGAAAAAGCCCCTGGCCGAAGGCAATGCCGTGCAGTACCTGATCGACACCTTAGGTAATGCCAAGCCTCACAGCATCACCTTGGCCATGCTCGGCCCTCAGACCAACCTTGCGCTGGCGCTCATTCAGCAACCGCAGATTGTCACCGGCATCAAGGAGGTGGTGGTCATGGGCGGCGCGCATTTCAACGGTGGCAACATCACGCCTGTGGCTGAGTTCAATCTCTATGCCGACCCGCATGCTGCGCAAGTGGTGTTGGCCAGCGGTGTGCAAATCACCTATCTGCCGCTGGATGTCACCCACAAAATCATCACCAGCGAGGCCCGGCTCAAGCAACTGGCAGCTGTCAATAACTCCGTCAGCAAGCAGGTAGTCGACATTCTTCTGGCTTATATCAAGCACGACATGGATGTATACGGGATGCCTGGTGGGCCGGTGCACGACGCCAGCGTCATCGCTTACCTGCTCAAACCTGAGTTGTTCAGCGGCAGGCGCATTCATATGAGCATCGATAGCCGGGAAGGCCCGACGTTTGGCCAGACGGTTGCCGACTGGTACGGCGTACTCAACCAGCCAGCCAATGTGCTATGGGTCAATCAAGGTGACGCTCAGGGCTTCTTCGACCTGCTCAGCGCGCGCCTGGCCCGCCTGCAATAATCGCATGGGGCGCGTAACGCTCGATTACCTGGTCGATGAAGCTGCGCGCGGCTTCGCCGCCGCGGTCGCGTACCAGCAGGTCGATTGCAATCAGCAGCAGCTCTTCGGGAGTACTGGGGCTATAGGCGCTCTGGCCCTCCGCCCATTTGACCTTGATATCGGCGTCGATGCTGTGGCTGCTCATGAAAGGCTCTCGCTTGGGCCCGGGACGGAGGGGCGAACACCGGATCCTGGTGGTCGAAGAAGGCATTGTGCCTTCAATTCCTAAAGTAAATCATGACTTTGCGGCGCATACCAAGCGACTCGTCGGGCGAGCGGTAAAATTCGGTCACGATTGCTTTTGCCTCGCATGTCTCGAGATCGGGCAGACTTGTGCGGTTTTGCAACGATTTCAGAGTGGAGTTGTCGGATCAGGCAATTCCCAGATCGATTTTAGGAGGATTCATGTTCCGTACCCGTGCGTTCCTGGCAACCCTGGCGGTGGCATCAGTCTTGGCCGGTTGCAGCACCGACGGCAACTCGGGGGGAGGCAAGGCTGCTCAGGCGTCGGTGGGCAGCGATGGCCGCTGTCAGGCCAGCGGTGCCGATTTCGCCATCGGCAAGCAGGGCAGCGCCGAGTTGCTCGAACAAGCGCGCAAGGCCAGTGGTTCGCAGATAGCTCGCATTCTCAAACCACGCGATGTGGTCACCCTCGAATACCGCTCCGAGCGCCTCAATCTGAACGTGGATGAACAAGGGGTGGTGACGCGCGTTAATTGTGGTTGATCGCATTTCAGGCTGTGCTTGAGCATTGCGGCTGTTCAACGCCCCAAAAAAAAACCCGCCACAAGTGGCGGGTTTTTTTACAGCTGCCCGAATTACTCCGGACGAACCTGCGCAGCCTGCATGCCCTTCTGACCGCGCTCGGCGACGAAGGAAACAGTTTGGCCTTCTTTCAGGCTCTTGAAGCCGTCGGATTCGATGGCTTTGAAGTGTACGAACAGGTCGTCGCCGCCGCCTGCTGGGGTGATGAAGCCGTAGCCTTTCTCATCATTGAACCATTTGACGGTGCCTTGTTGGCGATTGGACATGGGGTGAATCTCCAGACATTTTAATTTTCAGTAGTGCAATGTGGCCGAGGCTACGGAGCACGGGTGACATCATAGTCTAATTCTGCGCATCTAGCGCCTTTTACCTTCGCAGGATATTGATCCAAGGCAAATAACGCCTCAATCACCCTGTCCATGGCTCATTTGGGCTTGCACGCATTTTGTACGGCAGTTTGCGCCCTCTGCATCAGCTTGGCATCAACGCCGTCGGTGCTGTCCAGGTCTGCGATCTCCTTATCGGTGAAATTCTTCTTGATTGCCTCAGCGCCGCAGGTGCAGTGCTTTTTCGCGGTCGCGGCGTCAACGCCCTGTCCGCTGGCCACCTGTTGGCATTGGGTCATGTAGTGGGCCTCCTTCCCGGCAGGGAAGTTGCCAGCGTTGGCAGCCACAGGCAGCAGCAGGGCGCCAGCGGCCGCCAGGGCCAGAAGGGACGGTACTCGCATAACCAGTTACTCCTTGGGTTAAGGTCACAGCAAGAGTAGGATGCTTCCCAAGGTCTGATAGGAAAGTTTCTGCGTTAGTTCACCGCACCTGCCTAATTTCCAAATAATTCTGCGTGGCGTGCAAGCCCCGTGCTAGAATGGCCGGCTTGCAGCTGACGTGTCGCAGCTCGCAACTATCTTTTTCTTTCCAGTCACTCTGGTTCGTCCCTTGCAAGCCGAAAGGCTTCTGCCACTGTGAGGCAGGCTTCCTTGATCAGAAGGCAGGTCGGATCTTGTACTGGCTCATCCCAACCCACGTGACCTTTGGTAGGGGTCACCACTAGGAGAGGAGGCGCCATGCCCGTTATTACTCTTCCCGATGGCAGTCAACGTTCGTTTGATCACGCCGTATCCGTTGCCGACGTCGCCGCATCCATCGGCGCGGGCCTTGCCAAGGCCACGGTGGCCGGCAAGGTCGACGGCAAGCTCGTCGATGCCTGCGACCTGATCCAACACGACGCTACGCTGCAGATCATCACCCCTAAAGATGAAGAGGGACTGGAGATCATTCGCCACTCGTGCGCCCACCTGGTTGGCCACGCTGTGAAGCAACTGTACCCGATGGCCAAGATGGTGATTGGCCCGGTGATCGACGAAGGCTTCTATTACGACATCGCTTACGAGCGCCCCTTCACCCCAGAAGACATGGCTGCCATCGAAAAGCGGATGATGGAGCTGATCGAGAAAGACTACGACGTGGTCAAGAAAATGACCCCGCGCGCCGAAGTCATCGAAGTTTTCAAGGCCCGTGGCGAGGATTACAAGCTGCGCCTGGTCGAGGACATGCCGGATGAGCAGGCCATGGGCCTGTACTACCACGAAGAATACGTTGACATGTGCCGTGGCCCGCACGTGCCTAACACGCGTTTCCTCAAAGCTTTCAAGCTGACCAAGCTGTCCGGCGCCTACTGGCGCGGCGATGCCAAGAACGAGCAGTTGCAGCGTGTGTACGGCACCGCCTGGGCCGACAAGAAGCAGTTGGCTGCCTACATCCAGCGCATCGAGGAGGCCGAAAAGCGCGACCATCGCAAGATCGGTAAGCAGCTTGACCTGTTCCACCTGCAGGAAGAAGCGCCTGGCATGGTGTTCTGGCATGCCAACGGTTGGACCGTGTACCAGGTACTTGAGCAGTACATGCGCCAGATCCAGCGCGCCAACGGCTATCAGGAGATCAAAACCCCGCAGGTTGTCGATCGTATCCTCTGGGAGCGGTCTGGCCACTGGTCGAACTACGCCGAAAACATGTTCACCACTTCTTCTGAAAGCCGTGACTACGCGGTCAAGCCGATGAACTGCCCATGCCATGTGCAGGTGTTCAACCAGGGCCTGAAGAGCTACCGCGACTTGCCACTGCGTCTGGCCGAGTTTGGCGCATGCCACCGTAACGAGCCATCGGGCGCCCTGCATGGCATCATGCGCGTACGTGGCTTCGTGCAAGACGATGCGCACATCTTCTGCACCGAAGACCAGGTGAAGAAAGAAGCTGCCGACTTCATCAAGCTGACCCTGGACGTTTACAAGGACTTCGGCTTCACCGATATCGCGATGAAGCTGTCGACTCGTCCGGCCAAGCGTGTGGGGTCCGAAGAGCTGTGGGACCGTGCCGAAGGCGCGCTGGCCGATGCACTGAACGAGTCGGGCCTGGAATGGGAATACCAGCCGGGCGAGGGCGCGTTCTACGGCCCGAAGATCGAGTTCACCCTGCGCGATTGCTTGGGCCGGAACTGGCAGTGCGGCACTCTGCAATACGATCCGAATCTGCCAGAGCGTCTGGATGCCAGCTATATCGCCGAAGATAACAGCCGTGTTCGCCCTGTGATGCTGCACCGCGCGATCCTCGGCTCGTTCGAACGCTTCATCGGCATGCTCATCGAACACTATGCAGGTGTGTTCCCGGCCTGGCTGGCACCGACCCAGGCTGTGATCATGAACATCACCGACAAACAGGCCGATTTCGCGCTCGAAGTGGAAAATGCCCTGAACGGTAGCGGATTCCGTGCCAAGTCGGACTTGAGAAATGAGAAGATCGGCTTTAAAATCCGCGAGCATACTTTGCTCAAGGTCCCGTACCTTTTGGTTATAGGGGATCGCGAAGTCGAAACACGAACCGTCGCTGTGCGTACTCGCGAAGGCGCAGACCTGGGCTCCATGCCCGTCGCCCAATTCGTTGAGCTTCTGACACAAGCGGTTTCCCGGCGTGGTCGCCAAGAATCGGAGTAATGACTATTAAGCGTGAAATGAGAAACGATAAACGAACTGCACCGAAAGCCCCGATCAACGAGAATATCTCGGCACGCGAGGTTCGGTTAATTGGCGCTGACGGCGAGCAGATTGGCATCGTCTCGATTGATGAAGCGCTTCGTATCGCTGATGAAGCGAAGCTGGATCTGGTAGAGATCTCTGCGGACGCGCAACCGCCCGTCTGCAAGGTCATGGACTACGGCAAGCACCTCTTCGAGAAAAAGAAGCAGGCCAACGAAGCCAAGAAAAACCAGAAGCAGATCCAGATCAAAGAAATCAAGTTTCGTCCAGGGACGGAAGAAGGGGATTACCAGGTAAAACTACGCAACCTGGTACGTTTCCTTACCGATGGGGACAAGGCCAAGATCTCTCTGAGATTCCGTGGTCGTGAGATGGCCCACCAGGAGCTGGGCATGGAGCTGTTGAAGCGGGTCGAAGTCGACCTTGCCGAATACGGCACCGTTGAGCAGCATCCTAAGATGGAAGGACGCCAACTTATGATGGTCATCGCCCCCAAAAAGAAGAAGTAATCTCCCGGGCACGGCAGGCCTGATGATTATTGTGTAATTTTTATCGAATGCGGAGTTCCAACATGCCAAAAATGAAAACCAAGAGCGGTGCTGCGAAGCGCTTCCTGAAGACCGCTTCCGGCTTCAAGCACAAGCACGCTTTCAAGAGCCACATCCTGACCAAAATGTCGACCAAGCGTAAGCGTCAACTGCGCGGTGCCAGCCTGCTGCACCCGTCTGACGTGGCAAAAGTCGAGCGCATGCTGCGCGTACGTTAATTCTGGTTTAGATAGAGGAAGTTACTCATGGCTCGTGTTAAGCGTGGCGTCATCGCTCGTAAGCGTCACAAGAAAATTCTGAAACTGGCTAAAGGCTACTACGGTGCACGCTCGCGCGTATTCCGCGTTGCCAAGCAGGCTGTCATCAAGGCTGGTCAATATGCCTACCGTGACCGTCGTCAGAAGAAGCGTCAGTTCCGCGCACTGTGGATCGCTCGTATCAACGCCGGTGCCCGCACCAACGGTCTGTCCTACAGCCGTCTGATTGCTGGCCTGAAAAAGGCTTCGATCGAAATCGACCGTAAGGTTCTGGCCGATCTGGCAGTGAACGAAAAAGCGGCGTTTGCTGCGATTGTCGAGAAAGCTAAAGCCGTTCTGGCTTAAGTACCCGCGACAATCACCCGGCGGCGCTCGCGGCGCTGGGCATTGAACGTCATCGATAGGGGAAGAGCCTTCAAAGCTCTTCCCCTATTTTCGTATCTGGAGTCTGTACATGGAAAACCTGGATGCGCTGGTCTCCCAAGCCCTAGAGGCCGTCGAGCGCGCTGAAGACATCAATACCCTGGAACAGATCCGGGTTCAGTACCTCGGCAAAAAGGGCGAACTGACTCAGGTGATGAAGACCCTGGGCAACTTGCCGGCCGACGAGCGCCCGAAAGTCGGTGCGCTGATCAACGACGCCAAAGAGCGCGTCACCGTCGTGCTCAATGCACGCAAGGCAGCTTTCGAAGAAGCCGAGCTCAGCGCTCGCCTGGCTGCCGAATGCATCGACGTCACCCTGCCAGGCCGTGGTCAGACCACTGGCGGGCTGCACCCGATCACCCGTACTCTCGAGCGCATCGAGCAGTTCTTCACCCATATCGGCTACGGCATAGCCGAAGGCCCCGAGGTCGAAGACGACTATCACAACTTCGAAGCGCTCAACATCCCTGGCCATCACCCGGCCCGGGCTATGCACGACACCTTCTACTTCAATGCGAACATGCTGCTGCGTACCCACACTTCGCCGGTACAGGTGCGGACCATGGAGTCCACGCAGCCGCCCATCCGCATTGTTTGTCCGGGCCGCGTGTACCGCTGCGACTCCGATATCACCCACTCGCCGATGTTCCATCAGGTCGAAGGGTTGCTGATTGACCGTGGCATCAACTTCGCTGACCTCAAGGGCACCATTGAGGAATTTTTGCGGGTGTTCTTCGAAAAAGAACTGGCCGTGCGCTTCCGTCCATCGTTCTTCCCATTCACCGAGCCGTCCGCTGAAGTCGATATCCAGTGCGTGATGTGTTCCGGTAAAGGCTGCCGGGTGTGCAAGCAGACCGGCTGGCTGGAAGTCATGGGCTGCGGCATGGTGCACCCGAATGTGCTGCGCATGTCTGGCATAGACCCGGAAGAGTTCCAGGGCTTTGCTTTTGGCATGGGCGCCGAACGCCTGGCCATGCTGCGCTATGGCGTCAACGATTTGCGTCTGTTCTTCGATAACGACCTGCGGTTCCTGGCGCAATTCCGCTAGGCCCAATCGACGCACTTTCTAGGAGAACAGCATGAAATTCAGTGAACAGTGGCTGCGCGGTTGGGTAAACCCGCAAGTCTCCCGTGATGAATTGGTTGCCCGCCTGTCCATGGCTGGCCTTGAAGTCGACAGCGTGACACCCGCTGCCGGCCAGTTCACCGGCATCGTGGTGGGTGAGATTCTCGCCACCGAACAACACCCGGACGCCGATAAACTGCGCGTCTGCCAAGTGAGTAATGGCCAGGAAACCTTCCAAGTCGTTTGCGGCGCGCCTAACGCTCGTCCAGGCATCAAGATTCCTTTCGCCATGATCGGGGCCGAGTTGCCCGGTGACTTCAAGATCAAGAAGGCCAAATTGCGCGGTGTCGAGTCGTTCGGCATGCTGTGCTCGGCAGCCGAGCTGCAGATCAGCGAAGAAAATGACGGCCTCTTGGAGCTGGCTACCGATGCTCCGGTGGGGCAAGACATCCGCCAGTACCTGAGCCTGGACGACGCCAGCATCGAGATCGGCCTGACTCCGAACCGTGGTGACTGCCTGTCCATCGCCGGCTTGGCTCGCGATGTCAGCGCCCTTTACGACGTGCCAGTCACCCGTCCTGTGGTGCCGGCCGTTGCAGCTGCCCACGATGAAGTGCGTCCAGTCGAGGTCAGCGCACCAGCGGCCTGCCCGCGTTACCTGGGCCGCGTCATTCGCAACGTCGACCTGAGCAAGCCGACACCGCTGTGGATGGTCGAGCGCCTGCGTCGCAGCGACGTGCGCAGCATCGACGCTGCCGTCGATATCACCAACTACGTGATGCTCGAACTCGGCCAGCCGATGCACGCCTTCGACCTTGCCGAGATCAATGGCGGTATCCGCGTGCGCATGGCCGAAGAGGGCGAGAAGCTTGTCCTGCTCGACGGCCAGGAAGTCGCCCTGCGTGCCGATACGCTGGTCATCGCCGACCACACCCGCGCGCTGGCCATTGCCGGCGTCATGGGGGGTGAGCACAGCGGCGTGAACACCGAAAAAACCCGCGACCTGTTCCTGGAAAGCGCCTTCTTTGAGCCGATCTCCGTCGCCGGTAAAGCCCGTTCCTACGGTCTGCACACCGATGCCTCGCACCGCTATGAGCGCGGCGTCGACTCGCAGTTGGCCCGCGAAGCCATCGAGCGCGCTACTCAGCTGGTACTGGACATCGTCGGCGGTGAAGCAGGCCCGGTGGTCGAGGCTGTCAGCGAACAGCATCTGCCGAACATCGCGCCTATTACCTTGCGCGCTGAGCGCATCGATCAGATGCTCGGCATGCAGATGGATCCGGCCCAAATCGAGCAACTGCTCAATGCTCTGGCGCTCAAAACCAGCCGCAGTGGGGAAGGGCAGTGGACGGTAACTGTGCCAAGCCACCGCTTTGACATCAGCCTGGAAGTCGACCTGATCGAAGAGCTGGCCCGTCTTTACGGGTACAACAACCTACCTGTGCGCTATCCGCAAGCCCGCCTGGCGCCGCAAGCTCGCCCGGAAGCTCGCGGCGAGCTGCCAAATCTGCGTCGCCTGCTGGTTGCCCGCGGTTACCAGGAAGCGATCACTTACAGCTTCATCGACCCGAAGCTGTTCGAGCTGTTCAGCCCAGGCATAGAGCCTCTGCTGCTGGCCAACCCGATCTCCAGCGACATGGCCGCTATGCGCGCCTCGCTGTGGCCGGGGCTGGTCAAGGCTCTGCAGCATAACCTCAACCGCCAGCAAGACCGCGTGCGCCTGTTCGAGAGCGGCCTGCGCTTCGTCGGCCAGCTGGATAGCCTGCAGCAGCAGCCAATGATCGCCGGGGTCGTCACCGGCAGCCGTTTACCGGAAGGCTGGGCCAACGGCCGCGATGCCATTGACTTCTTCGACGTCAAAGCCGATGTCGAAGCTCTGTTGGGCTACAGCGGCGCGCTGAGCGACTTCACCTTCGCTGCTGGCAAACACCCAGCCCTGCACCCAGGCCAGACCGCTGTCATCCAACGCGACGGCAAGGACGTCGGCTATCTTGGTGCCATCCACCCGGAACTGGCCAAAGCCCTGGACCTGGATCGCCCGGTGTTCGTCTTCGAGCTGGTGCTGGGCGATGTGGTCGAAGGTCGTCTGCCTAAATTCAGCGAGCTCTCCAAGTTCCCTGAAACCCGTCGTGACCTGGCTTTAATCGCAGGACGTGATGTGGCTTCTCAAAGTGTGCTTGAAGTAATTCGTGACAATGCAGGCGAATGGCTCACAGACCTCAGGCTGTTTGATGTCTACCAAGGTAAAGGCATTGATCCTGATAGAAAAAGCCTTGCGGTCGGCTTGACCTGGCAGCATCCATCGCGCACTCTTAACGACGATGAGGTGAACACTACCCTGCAAAATATCCTCACCTCGCTCGAACAAAGGTTGAACACCACGTTAAGGAAATAACGGCATGGGTGCTCTGACGAAAGCTGAGATGGCCGAAAGGCTGTACGAGGAGCTGGGGCTTAACAAGCGTGAGGCCAAGGAGCTGGTCGAGCTGTTTTTCGAAGAAATTCGGCACGCACTTGAAGAGAACGAGCAGGTCAAGTTGTCCGGTTTCGGCAATTTCGACCTTCGGGACAAACGCCAGCGGCCCGGTCGCAACCCCAAAACAGGGGAAGAGATCCCGATCACCGCAAGGCGCGTCGTCACCTTTCGTCCAGGGCAGAAGTTGAAAGCCCGGGTTGAGGCCTATGCTGGAACCAAGCCATAACGACGAACTGCCCCCCATACCGGGCAAACGCTACTTCACCATTGGTGAGGTGAGTGAGTTGTGCGCGGTCAAGCCACACGTGCTGCGGTATTGGGAGCAGGAGTTTCCTCAGCTCAACCCTGTAAAGCGGCGGGGCAACAGGCGGTATTATCAGCGGCAGGACGTACTGATGATTCGCCAGATTCGGGCCTTGCTGTATGACCAGGGGTTCACTATCGGTGGGGCGCGGTTGCGGCTTTCCAGTGATGAGGTGAAGGATGAGTCAAGCCAGTACAAGCAGTTGATTCGACAGATGATTGTCGAGCTGGAGGATGTGTTGGTAGTGTTGAAGAAGTAGCCTGATTGTTGGTAAACGAAATTTTTTTTGAGAAAAAGGTTTCATTTATCAGGAGGTTAGGGTACATTCTTCAACGTTCTCGGTAGCATTGAGAACATGCTTCAAGCCCAGTCGGGGCGTAGCGCAGCCCGGTAGCGCACTTGCATGGGGTGCAAGGGGTCGAGTGTTCGAATCACTCCGTCCCGACCATTATATTCAATGACTTAGCCACCTTCGGGTGGCTTTTTCATTTCTGCATGTGGGGAGTTTTTCGGGGCTTCATCCGATTTTCCTCTTCAAGATCGTCAACACCGGCCCGCGAGAGTCAGTAGTTGATACCATGTTCGCAGCCTCAATCAGCTTGCCCAGCTCTGCGCCGGAGTAATGACTGGTGATGCTGCCGTTTTTGTGCCCGAGCAGTGATTTCCGATCTTCCTCAGTAACGCCTGCTGCCCGCAGTCGTCGACCGAAGGTGTGCTTCAAATCGTGAATCCTGATCGAGGCATATCCAGGGTGAGCGGGGCGAAGGTTTATCTCCTGCCAGAGTTTCGCCGCTCTCACCCGTGCCTTCTTCCATGCCGAATCGTTCATGCGGTGCATCGCAGTGCCATTGTATGGGAACACCCATTCCTTGCTGATCCCGCGCTGCCTTTCAATGATCGACTTAGCCACGGTGTTCAGCACCACAAGGCGCTCGTCACCATTCTTTACGCCCGACCGGGCGTGTCTTCCGCCGAAGTCAGCGGGGATCAGGAAAACACTGGTTCCCAGTTCCGGCACCGATATCTCCCAATCCCACCTCAGCTTGCATACTTCTTGCTCCCGGCAGCCTGTGTTCACTTTGAAAAGGGCCATCGTTTGCAGGTGACCAGGCAATTCGTTGAAGAGGATCGATTGCTCTTCCCATGACATTGGGTAGGGCTTACGGCTCGACTTCCTCTCCTCGAGCTTTTTCAGCATTGGTACGCTGTCCAGCCAAGGCCTGCGATCATCATCCCGCCATTTTCGCGCGCAGAGGGTAAGAACCCGAATTGCACGCTCGATCGCAATGTTGATCGTCCGATTGCTCACGGCCTTTTCGATCGTGCCGTCATCCCGGACCTTCTCTGTCTGCCGGTCCTTGATGAACGGCTCTAGTGCCTGATCGTCAATATGCGTAAGCGGCAGGTGGCCCAGGTACGGGTGAAGCTGCTTCATGCACAAGGCGGTCAGGTGTATCGAGGGCTGATCCTTGACCTCAAGTAGGTAGCGCATTGCTGCCTCCTCCCAAGTGCGCACTTGCCGAACGCCGTATACCTTCCTTTGACGCAGCTGCTCGAGCTTGTGAATCAGGTACTGCTCTGCTTCTTCCCGGTCACCAGTTCCAGTACTCTCTCGAATTCGCTCCCCTTTGTAGACTTTGTCGATTTGCCAGACACCGCCCTTCTCGTAGAGGCCGGTGATCGTTTTTCGCGCCATGTATCATCTCCTCGGCGCTCGCTGCGGGGCCGATTGTTGTCCTGTCCGGTGGCTTTTTCAATTGCCTTGGCTTCGATGTAGGCATCTGCCCACTCGTCGAGCTCCTGGCGGTCGAAGGCCACGCCCTGTTTGCCAATCGGAAACTCGCGCACGTTCGGCCTGACCGTTTTGTTGAATTCATCCCGGCACATGCCGAGGTACCCAGGCGCATCGCCGAACCGGATGAACCGCGGCTGAATGCTTGAGGGCTTCGCTGCTGTGGCATTAGCCATGTATGTCTCCACGCCGCCGGTGGCGGCAGGTTGGTGGTCAGGTCGTGGCCTGGGCAATGGTCTGCTCAAAGCGCGATGCCAACGCAGCGTTGATCTCGGCCTTCTTGAGGCTGTCTTCGGTGCACTTGGCGCGGTGGTTCGCCTCGTAGCGGCGGAGGGTGGCAGCAGCCTCGACCAAGTCGGCCAGCATGTTCGGTGCCGCGGCGATCAGCTTGGCGTTGGCTTTTGTCTGGTCGCCGTTGAACCACTCGCCTGAATCGCTCGACTCATCCTCGTCAATGACCATCACGTTGCAGATGCCTATCTGCTCATGTCGATTGACGGGAGAGACGTAGATCGGGGTCTTTTCGGTCGATTCCACGAACCAAGGGCCTGGTGTGTGTTTCGTCATGGCAATAGCTCTCCATGCCCGCAGTCGGCGGGCTTGAGTAGTTGGGGGAGGGGTTACTTCTTCTTGAGGTCGGCTTTACGCTTGCGCTCGGCCCGGATGAACTCTTTGGACATGCTGGCAAGTCCGCCAACCACGTCCTCTGGCATGAGGGCGTTGTTGCAATGAGGGCAGAGAGGCGCCATGGTCGTGCTTCGCCATGCGTCGTCCATCGCCTTTGCAGCGCGACTGCGGAGCTGGAATTTCTCAGCCTGGGCCAGTTCTTCGGCTCGACGGTTGAGCTTGCTTACCGCTGCGCCGTAATGCTCGACCAGGTAGATGAACGCATCGAATGCCTCTACCTCGGTCTCGCAATCGCTGCACCAGACGCGCCGCTCCTTCTCGTCGTACACCATTTTCCGGTGTCGGCATGAGGATCTAGGTCGACGCGTTAGGCCTCGGGCGACCCTGATGTCTTCGATCTGGACAACCTTGACGCCGAACGACCACTCCTGCGGCTCGATAGGCGCGTCACTCATCGCGGCCCCCTGTATATCAGGTAGGCCATGTACATCAGGGGCAGGATCATAGAAGGTGTGCTCCTGCTTCAAGAAGGCCGTCGCGGTCCTCAGTCACTCGGGCCAGAGAGCTGGTGAGGTGCTCGATTTCCAGAATTAGGTTGAGCACCACCGCAGGCTGAGCAGCCACCACAAAGGCGGCATCCGGCACGCTCATGAAGGTGGCGAGAGATTTGCTCTGATCCGCCACCGGGCAAACCTGATTGCCGTCTCGCTCCCACTCGCCCTTGGTGGCTGCGCGCGCCAACTGCTTGAGTCGTTCTTTGTTCACAGCTCATACCTCTCATCAATCCAGCGCCCAGGCGCCATAGCGGGTGTAGGTTCGGGTTGGGTTTCGTGCGGGGAGAGCTGGCGCTGGTTGCGGGCGTTCTCCCTGAAGAGCTTGCGGCAGGCCTCGGTCTTGAGGTCATGTGTCATACACCGTTCTGGCTCAGGCTTCTTGAGCATCCAGTTCGGCAGGCAGGCCATACCGCTATCGGACTGCCAGCAGGTAACGGCACGGGCCGTGTCTTCCTTCACTTCCAGGTGACCTGGTTGCTCAATGCAGCCGGCCAGGGTGGCCAGCAGCAGGAGGCAGAGGGCGAGGCGGTTCATCAGCAGTCCACCCAGTTGAGCTCTTTGATGTAGTCACCGCCAGCGCACAGGTGTTCGTCGTTGATCGCCTCCAGATCCTTTATGTCGGCCAGGGCAGCCTTTGCTCGCTCCAAGGCTAATTCGGCGTGACTAAGCTGGTGGCGTTTGCGTGCTTTGTAGCTTCGCAGCGCCTTTTCTTTGTCGGGATAGGCGAAACGACGCCAAGAGTCTTTCGAAACGCGCTTGGCATTTGTCCAGACCTTGCCAGTGGCTTCCTGCCGCGCCATCGCATAGCCCTCGTGACCTTCTGGGACGAGCCAGTAGCAGTGCTCGCTTTCGCGGATTACCACATAACGCCGGCAAACGATCGTGACGCCCTCGGGGCCGATGGAATCTATGTAGCGGTAATGGTCAGGCCAGGTTGTTTGCTTTTCTTGAGACATGACTTCGTCCTTGGCCGCTTCTGCGACCTGCTTGTGCTTAATTGGCGAGTTCTGAATGGATACTTCTAGTTAGGGAGAACACTTATGCTTGGTGTTGGTATCGCGCTGTTTGCTGTCGGGCTTGCCACTTCGAACGCTGGTCTATGGATACCGGGCGCCGCGTTCATGGCCGCCGGCGTCGTGAAGCGTGTGCGCAGCTGATCCCCTGGCCGCCATATCGCGGCAGTGAATAGAGGGGAGAGGGGTTACAGCGAAAAGAGTACGGATGTACTCCGTCAGGGTTCGTCGTACTCAGCCGGGGGCGTGTGCACGATGCTGATTAACTTCGGGTCGTGGGTTGGCGCGCTCGGCTCTGCACTTGGCCTGCTTGGCACACACAGACATTCACCATCCTGCACGCAAGCACAATCAGGGCAGTCGGGTGTGCGGAAAGGCTGAGGCTTTGCGCTGGAGGATAGGGCGGATTTGATGCGTGCTTGCAAGCTATTTTGATAAGGGCCAATTGGGCCAGAAGTGTCAACTTCCCGCAGCAGCGCATGCGCCTCGGCCAGCTGGGCGCGCAGGGTATTTACTTCGCTATCAGCTGTTTCCAGTGCTCGAATCAAAGTGTCGCGTTCGACGCGCAGCCCCTCAACCTCGGCAGGGTCGGCGTGCGGGGTATCCAGCATTGGCAGCCAGCCTACCGGCTCGCCTTCGCCCTGCGTAAAGCAGTCCTGCTCCCATGACCAGCCTGCGAACTGCCACAGGTCTTCGCCCGTATGGTCGAAGCTATTCGCTCCGATTGTGGGAGACGGCATAGCTTCGCTGTCTTCCGTTGCGTGCTCAGTGAATTCTACGAGGAGGCGTACCAGCGTCCCGTCGCGTGGTGCAGTTGCCATGTCGCGCCATTTGGGGTCGTGGTTTTCCTGAGCGCCACATACTGTGCACACCAGCATAAATTCGCCGTCATCGGTCCACTCATGGCTACACGACACCGGCTCACCCTGATTGTGGTATCGCAGAAGGTCTACGAGGCTGATTTCCGGAGCTTTGCACTGGGCCGCGTCGATGGCAGCCATAGCCAAGTCGCAGTCGCGCATTCCTGGCACGCCCTTCAGGCGAGCGATGCACGCTGTGGCAGCCTCAACCTGCTGTTCTGTCCAGATGCTGCGCTCTACCAGCATGAACCCTTCGGGCACGCTGACCATCTCTGTGTTGCTGGATCGGTTTTCTGTGGGCATGGGGACGTCTCCATGTATTACAGCAGAATTAGATAAAGCGGTAATTAATTTGAGCAGTCTTCTGTTCGTGGTAGCCTTTGGCCATTTCCATGGAGGCTCAAATGAATATGGTTAACGGTTTGCTCGTGATAGTGGCACTGCTCGCGGGGCTGTCACTATACTTTTGGTTAAGGTTAAAAAGTGCGGACTCAAGAGAAGACGTCCAGCCTCTCGATACTGGCTTTGTCGCCTGGGTGGCTCTTGTTTTCATATTCATTATCGTTGGTTTGTTTGTTTATTTTGGGGAGAATCTCCCAAAGATACCTACCGATATTGGACAGATAGGTGACTTTGTCGGCGGCCTAACGAATCCTGTACTTAGCTTCCTCGCGCTATTGGTCCTACTGCGAACTACGAGGATTCAAACATTAGAGTCTCGAAAAACTACAAATTTCATGAGGGCTCAGCAAGAGATATTGGAGATAGAAAAGTTTGAGAGTACTTTTTTTCAGCTGCTTAACCAGCTTGAGACGCACTGCGAGAGGCATTTTCGGGAAATCACAGATGGAAAATCTAAAGGGGATATTATCTCGGCTCGTTTGTGGGGATCTTATAAAGAGCTGGCGGAGCTTCCCGAGACGGATCAGCTAGAGGCCGCAAACAAGCACATGTCTTTCATCGCTGATGATCCTTTAGGAATAATTCTTGCGCAGCGAGCGATGAGGGTCGTGAAATTTATTGATGACTCAAGGATTAATAAAGAAAAGCTGGCGAGCTATGCGGAAATCTTGCGTGATACTATTTATCCAGCTGAATGTGCGATAATAATGAGTATTTCATTTGAGTCTCGGGCAGCTCGTGAAGCGCTAAAAAAGTGGGGGATTGTTGACCTTACGAGCGGCCACTTTCCATGTCCTGCAATGGAACATTTCTTTTTCCCACCCGCGCCCTGAATGTTCGGGGCTGACCATGCGCTTAGAAGTATGTATTACTATAAGATGGCTAGATGCAGACGCCGAGGTGGAGCTTGTAGGTCATGGCTTACTCCATGAGTGCAGGCGCCGCCCTAGCCGGGGAGGCGTTATCGTTGAGTAGGGGAAGGCGCTGGCGGGCAGCGCCATGTTTTGCCGAGGGCGTCGATGTTTGATATAACGCCGGACCATTTCACAGGAGGGAACCTCATGAAACGCACCGTCATCGGCGCAATCCTTGTCGCCGTCACTGCGCTGTCGCTGAGCGGATGCTTTGACTCAGAAGACGAGCAGAAAGCTAAGGCGCAGCAGGAATCCAGTGACAAGCTCTGGGACATCCCTAAGCCAGATCGGAGCAAGGACAAGGGCTTCACGCCCTGATTTTTCTGCTGCCATCGACGCCGCCGATATAGGGCGGCGTTTTCGTTTGAGAGCTCGCTGGCAGCGCCGGAGGGTCAGGCGGTTGTGCGCGCGTTGAGCACGCGCTGGCGGGCTGTTTCGTACTCGCTGCTGACAATCTCCACCAGGCCTTCGACATCGCCGTCAGCGGCCTTGCTGCCCAGGTTTAGATACACAGTGTCGCCGTAGGTGAAGCACACCCCGCCGCTGAGCCAGATCCCGCCACGCTCCACGCCGATGGCCTCCCACATTTCGTCGCGGTCGATATCTTCCGGGCAATGAGCTTTCCAGAGGTCATCGAGGCGCTGATGCTCAGCCTTCTCGGCCGCGCGCACTTCTTTGTCCGTGCCCTTGGCATGCTTGGGCGCCCGGCGCAGCGAGCGGTAGCCGTACTCGTCTGGCCGGCACCAGTGCACGTCCAGGTCGCGGCTGGCGCTGAGCTTGATGCCGCCGACGTAGTTGCGGGAGCCGCTGTACATCGGCGATGCATCGGCGCCGAAGTGTTGGCCCAGCTTCTCGCGCTGGGCGTTCCAGGCGGCTTTCTTCTCGTCCCAGGCGCGTACTGCGGCCAGGACCTTTGGCGATTCGGTCTTGTAGAAGTAGCTCATGGCTTTCTCCATGCATGCGCCGCCATCCGTGGCCGGATGCGGCATGATTCGGTGGGATTCAGCCGTTGCCGAGCAGCAACAGGCCGGTGTCGTCGGGGTCGTCGCCCAACATCAAGGCTGGTGCGCGCAATTCGCGTCCGATCCTGAACCGCTCGAGGCTCTGCGCCACATATTCGGAAATCACGATTTCGTGGCGCGGAGCACTGAGGAAGTGGCGGGCCGCTTCAGGCCCTAATTCATGGATGCGGTGGATCAGCAGGGTCATGGCCTCGCCGTTTTCCTCGACCTGGGCCCACTGCATAATCTCAGCCAGGGCCTGGCGGGTGCCCGCACGCGTTTTCATACGCAGCTCTTCAACCCCGGCTTTGGCCTCTTTCTTTTTGCGCTTCTCGTCGCGCTCTTGCGGCGTCATCGCCATACGGCACCTCCTTCAATCCGCTGGGCGGTAGGTTGAACTGCTCACGCCGCCTGTGCAGCTGGAGCGACCGGGTGATTCTTCGTTTCATCAATTAATTCCATGTCGCAGTCGTGCCAGCCAGCGAGCCACCATGCGCTATCCGGTGTCATCTCGGAATGAGGTTGATGCGCTCGGCACCGTCCGGCGGATCGGGCTGTGCGTCCCTGATAGTAGGGGATTGGGTGTATCTGCTTAGGCTTGCGATGATTCATGGGCCCCTCCTGCCTTGCGGGATGGAAAGTCAATGCCGAATTTATTGATGAGCCGCGTAACAGTGGTGTGCCCCGTTTTTAAGGACTGGCATACCTTGTTTCGCGTCAGGCCTTCATCGCGGAGCGCCTTAATTTTCTCGGCCATTTCGGCATCGCGTTCTTCGTCGCCCGGCTTCGGCGTATGCTTTCCTGGCGTAGCAGGGACAAAGCTGAACCCGTTCCTCTTTGCCATATCCCACAACGAGCCTTGCGATATCCCAAGGACTTTCGACGCCTGACTGCAGGTCATGGTGGCCGCAAACTTGGCGACCATATCTGCCTTCGCTTTTGCCCTTTCCTGGCGATTTCCTTTCTGCACAGGATCAGGTCCACGACGGCGTTTTGGGGTTGGCTCGGGGTGTTTACGTTGCGGAAGTGGGCGGTAGGTGAAGCCCTCCAGTACCACAAGCTGACCTCCAGATGCGAAGAAGGCAGCCTTCGCTGCCTCCAGGTCAATTGATGGGTTCATGCTGCCTCCTTCATCCGCTCGCGCATCTCCTTTTCCAGGTCGCTGAGCTCTTCCAGAAACGCCTTGATCTCTGACTCCATCTCGCGGATGCGTTTGAAGTCGCGCTCAAAGCGGTGGCAAACGTACTGAAGCGGCTCGGGCAAGCGGTCGTCGTAGCTGACGAAGTCTGCCCAGGCCCTGCCGGTGCAGGCCATCTGCGCCAGCATTTGCCACTCGTACTGCGGGTCGTGTCGCTCAGACTGCATGGTGGCGATGTGGGTCGCAGTGTTTGGGCACTTGATCTCCAGCACGCCATCGTCGCCAACCAGGCCGTCCGGTGACGCACCAAAGCCAGCAATTGTCGGGTGCATGACCAGGCCGGTTTCGACCACCATCAGGCCTTTATCGGCCTCGTAGGCCATGCAAGCAAATGGCTCAAGCTCGACGCCGCGCTGCACGGCAGGCTTGTTGGACAAGTCAGGTCCGCTTTGCTGGCCGGTGAGGCGCTCGCACAGCAGCTCCATCATATAGTTCTTACGGGTCGCAGACGGCGCGCCTCCTCGGCCGCTCGCCATAACGTCCTTCACTCGACTGGCGGTCACGCACCCAAGGCGTGCCGCGAACCATTCAGCGCTACGCTGCTCCATCTAACACCTCCTCAGATTCGCCATCGATGGGTGCCGCTTCTGCCTTGATGGCGTCGGCGCGCTTGGTAACCTCAGCCTTGAAGCGAGCATGGCCGGTCGCATCCTTTGCCTGTTTCATGGCCGCAGTGCCCTGCTGGTAAACATCGGTCAGTGCTTCCAGGCTGCCGGCCTTCTGTGCCAGTGCGATCCAGTTGTTCACCATCTCGGGGTCGGTGGTTGCGGATCCGGCCACGCTGGCCAGGCCCTCACCGCCATCCGTGTTCAAGTGGTGAATGGCTTGCTCTAGGCGCTCAGTCTTCGGCCAGTACTTATAACCGCGCTTCACCACGGTCTTCTTAGCCATCTCGCCCGGGTCGGTGACCCACGGGCAGGATTTGTTCTTGCTGACCCAGGCCTTCCAGGCGCTCGATCTATCCCGGATGGCGTTCACATCCTCGATGCTCATGGTTTCGGTCAGGTAATCGCCGTCGGCGGTCTTGACCACCACGTAGACGCCGATCACCTCGCCGCGATCCTTGGCGAACGGGTTGTAGGAATGGGTCGGCGGCTTGTCGAAGCCGTTCAGGCTGAAAGCGTCGGCGGCGTACACCAGTTCGGCCTGGGCCCAACGTATGGCGCCGGTCGACATGGCCAGGTCCATCAAGCCGATATAGCTGATGTCCAAGCATATTCGGCCGTCTCGCGGGACCAGGTACGCCTGCTTCTTGGCCGGGTTCAAGCTAATGCCGATGGCGGCGATGTTGGTGATCGCATTGGCCACCGACTGCCGGTTCTGCATGGCCACCTTGGTGGCGTACTCGCTCGAGGTGATCACCTGGATGGCGAATTCGGCCTCGCGCTCGAAGTTCAGCGAGCGGTCAGTCAGCACATTTGCGAACTGGTTCCGCTGCGCGTAAATGTCCTGCGAGATGATGGCTACTGCTTGGCTCATGGCAACCTCAGTAGGAAATGGCGATGTTCGGGATCTTGCGCTGGGCGATCAGGGTGATTGCCTGCTTGGCGCATTCCTCGGTCATGCCGCCGGCGACGAAGGCCTCCAGGGCGGCGCGGTTGATGCTGGCGCGGTGCGCCTTGTCGCGCTCGCGGGCTTCTTGCTGTCGTAGGATCTCGGCAGCAGCTGCATCGGCGCGGCGGCGTTCTTCCTGGCGGGCCTGTTCGGCTGCCTCCTCTTGCCGGCGGGCTGCCGCCTGGCGCTCCTGCTCCATCCGCTGCTCGGCGGCAGCGCGATCGGCCTCGGCCTGAATGCGGGCGCGCTCTGCTTGCTCTGCCTGAAGCTTGAGCTGGAGGCGCTGGTTCTCGGCTTCGCGCTCCTGTGCAGCGGCCTGGTCAAGCAGTTCCTGCTCGCGGCGTGCCGCAGCTTCGCGCGCCGCCTGCTGTTCCTGGGCCACGCGCTGGCGCTCAGCCTCGACCGCGGCCTCTTGTGCCAGGCGGATGCGGTCTTGCTCGGCCCGCTCCTCTGCATCACGGCGCAGGCGGGCAAGTTCTGCCAGTTCCGCTTCGCGCTTTTGATGCTCCTCGAAAGAAGCTTTGAGCTTTGCCAGTGCCGTGGTTTTTGCGCGATGCGCCTCAGCTTCGAACTCTTCGAATGTCGCGTCGACGATGATCTTCTCTTCGAGTTCGCGGAAGAGAAGCTCGAACGGCTGTGGCTGGCCACCGATCAGGCCCAGGCCACAATCTTCAATATGGCGAATCATGGAGTTGTGCTTCTCGACCCTGGCATCTTCAGCAGCCTGCCAATCATTCAGCGGCTGACGAACGCGGTCGCGCAGGGCGTCCATTTCATTCACGAATTCGCGCAGCTCAGCTTCTACGACCTTTGGCATTTCCTTAAGGCGCTTCAGGTATTCGCGCCCTGGCTTTTCTACTGCCGTCTTGTGTCGGCTCACTTGGGCTGCCAAAGAGGCGATTCGCTCGCGACCCTTGCGAGTGGTCAAGTCTGGAACCTCACCCTCGGTCCCGGCCTTTGCGATTTCGATGAAGCGCTTGAGCCCACCAGCCACATAGATGACCGGAGCGTTCTCCTCGCTGATTTGGTCGATTTCGACCAGTTGCAGTTCTGCGGACATTAGTGCACCTCGCGCCAGGCCGGCGCCGTCAGTTGAAAGGGGAAATGCCAGGTCACCCAGGCACGGAGGTACGCTCCAGGCCCTGGCTGCGGTGGATGGTTGCGCGCTCTCGCCGCTTACGCTCCCGAAGGGGTACGGTTATCCCGAAGGGCCGCCGTGCTCGGCTACGTGATTCAGGAAGTGATGCTGCCAGCCAGAGCGCTGGCCAGCATGAAGGCGGTACAGGCGAATAGGGCAGAGAATGAGCCGCGCCAGATCACCAGGCGGCGGGCGCGCTGGTAGCGAGTCATGGGTCGTGCCTCCCTGCGCCATTGCACTTGTAGCAGGACGATGTTGAGCCGTGATACGGGCCCGAGAAGTGCTCAAATCCAGTGCCTTTGCAGACCCCGCACACAACCTTGTTGCGCTCGCGGTCGAGCTGCTTTCTCAAATCGCTCAACTCGCCTTCGCGGGGATCACCGGCCGGTGCATGAAAGGCCATCCCAACGTTCTCAGCCCAGCCAGCAACATCGTTTGCGATGGAGCGGATCTGCTCTTGCGTTGCTGTAACGCCGTGCTCTTCAAAGGCCTCGGCGAGCCCTTCGGCGTAGTAGTCAGTACGTGAGTAGCTCATGGCCTAGGCCTCACAGCGATCTGGCCCGATTTGAGCGCCGCTACGACCTCCGGCGGTAGCTTCTGCACCGGAAGCTCACGAGGAAGCCCCACGCCGATGATTGCCAGACTGCGCTCGATCTGCTCAAGCTGCTCGTCAATTAGGGATTTCACCGGTGCCGTGCTCATGCAACCTCCTTGCGCCCATCAACGATCTTGTTGAGGCGCCCGCAGTAGTGGTTGAACTCTTCGATGGTGATGCGCTGGTCCGCCAGCATTTCGGTGAGGAGCTTCTGCACCATGACGCTCCAGCTCAGATCCGTGCCGGGGTGCGCCATGGCGTCGAGCTCTTCGTCGATCAGCACATGAGGGCTCATAGCTGCGCCTCGTCTGCCTCGTACTGCAGGCCTTGGTCGGCGTACTGGTCGAGCATCGATTCTGCGATCTCGTACAGCTTGCCCCGGCAGTGGTTGCTCTGACCGACGACATCTTCGACCAAGCTTTTCACCGGCCCGCCTACCTGAGCCTGGAGCAGGAGCATGGCGAGGGCGGTTATATCGTCCTTCTCTGTCTCCTGAAGCGCCCGCAGATGCTCGGCTACCTTGGCCACGAACTGGTCTTGGCGCACACCTACCGGCCCGCCAAAGCGCTGCGGGATCAGAACATCACAGCCGCCGACAAGCTCCTCGGCCTTGCTCTCGATCCAGTTCTGCGCCGCTTCCTGATGCTCTGAGTCGTCTTCCGGCTCAGCATGGTCATACCGCCATTGTGCTGCTCGAAGTGCGCCCATGGCGTCCTCCTAGTGGTTGTGCGGCCGCATTGGTCAGGAGCCAGGCGCGGGTGACCAAACCCACCGTGAAAGGTGGCCTGGCGCCTGCCGATGCGGTCGTATGTGAAGGGAAGGGGATGCGGGATGCATCGGTGATGTGATTTGGTAGCCGGGCTCACTAGAGCGATCTCCATCCTCCGCGGATGGCGAGCTAAGCCTCAATGCCAGCTAAGTAGTTGGGCGGTGTCGACCCCGCCTTCCGTTCACATGGCATTTACGCAACCGCTGGCGCCATCGCGAATGGCCGCTTTAGGGTTAACACTGCTCTACCGACTACCAAATCACATCCCGATGCACCCTGCGATGGGGAGCAGGGCATCGGGCAGTTAACGGCAGGCTGGCGCGGCGCTAGTTGTCAGGTGTTGGCCTTGACTAAGGCCTCAGCCTCATCCAGGGTTTCCACAACGTCAATGAGCTCACCACGCCACCCTGTAACTCTGTAGTGCCCAGGCCCTGAGCCGTCTTCGTAGTCGGCGTCAGTGGCGCTTGGATCGTCCAAAACAAACTCCCAGCAGGGTCGCTTCATCGTCTTGCCCTCCCGGGCGGTTGATTTCCTATCTGGCCCTGTCGCCAAGGCCAGCCAGTGAAATCAGGATCGAATCATTTCTTCAGGGTCAAAGCCGAATTCACGGCAGAGCGCCGTAGCAACGCCGGACCCTACGCAAAATGTGTCACGCACCAAGGACCAGCGCGGCACACCGTATTTGCTTCGGTACTTGCTCGGCCCTTTGAGGTTTCGGATTGCCCGGCGGATAAGGTCGCGCTCATCAATTTCGCATCCGCTCAGCTTCATCACAGCCCGGCACCTCGACAGTCAGCAGCCGTCATGCGCTGACCGTCTTCAAGCTCAACCACGCAAACTCCGTTGCGATACCCGCGCTCGGTGTTGAGCCGGTTCGCCTCGCGAATGCAGGCGGCCAGATCGCTGTCGGCGAACAGTTCGCGTTCGCCTGCAAGGGTGATGCGAAGGACTTTGTTCATACCGTGTTCCTCCAGTGAATTCCCGAAACACCCGGTCGCCCAGGTGCTTCAGTGAATCTCGTGGTGTTTCTCCGCACCCGCTTACCAGGTCATTCACTCAGTTCGGTCAACACCTCGTCCGCCGTCGCAGTGGGCTGCGCGTGGGCAGGCTTTCGGGCCTGTCGGATCGCCGGTCGCCGGTAGAGGCAAGTGCGGTTTTGTTCATCGGTTTACTGACCTCCCACCGATGGAGCCGGGAGTGACCTAACCGGCTGTGCCGGGTAGTCGGGCATGGCGCTTGTTGTTAAAGAGCGGTCGGCTTGAGGGCCTGTCGAGGGGCTAAACCGTCTCGACAAATTAAAAGTAGCACTGCTGTTATTTGCGAGTCAACAGCAGTGCTGATATTTTTTTGAGAGACCACAAAAAAACCCGCTCAGAGCGGGTCTTTAGGTTTTGCGGCTATCGAATCAGCGGCCGTCGTCGTAGTAGAGATCGCAGAAAAGAGAGTTCCTCACTTGGAGAGTACGCTGCACGTCATACGCAGCAACCTTCAGTTCATATGGGCCAACCACAACGACAGGGTCTTCGGACTTGACTACTGGCAAGCCCTCCGCCTTGAGTCTGCCCAGGGTCGTAGTGTAATCATCACCAGGGCGACAAGGTATACGCACGGTCCATCCCTTCGACGGGGCCTTTCGCTCAAGCGCGGGAACGTCGGCCTGGCAGTGCTTACATTTGATTGCAGCGTGCTTGATCGGCTCGGCGCAGAAAGGGCAGGGCCTTGAGTCTTCCGCTTCCATCAGGCTCTGGATCTGTTCGCTGCTTAGCTTCTTCTTGCCACCGAAGATTGTCATGAGCAGGCCGGCTAACGCGATGAGAGCCCCGATGGTCAGGTAGTTTTGCTGCTGGGCAATGAGCCCGATGTTGTTCACCCTGCCGCCAATCCCTGTCGAAACGGACACGTCCATAGCCAATGCCCCGATCACGGCAATCAAGCCGACGATCATCGCAAAAATTCCGAAGCCCCGCATGGCATCCCTCCCAAGTAGATGAGGTGCCATCTTATCACTCTGGCCATCAGCCATCACGCAGGCATTTAAAGCCCGCGCTGCTATGCGGGCTAAGGGGGGGAAGATGGACGAGCCTTCACTGTGCAGGGTAGGGCATGAAAAAAGCGTGAAGGTGTGAAAGCCCGCCGAGGCGGGCTTGTCATGCCTCTGCCGTCATCAAAACTTGGCGCCTGACTGCTTGATGTAGGCCAGGAAGTCGATGACAGTTGTCGGGGGTTTTTTCAGAGAGCATACCGCAGGAATTTTGTATTTCGAAAGCGCTTTAGGCAGGCTTAGCTGTACAGCTTCATTTGAAACGAGAGGCAGGCTATTGATCTCCGCGGTTGCAATGATTATTAAATCATTTTCGCCAACACCGACTCCATAGCGATCACCTTCTATGCCAAGAAGCAATTTTAGCTTAGCGGCGCACTTCAGAATTGCAGTGCTGGGGTGCAGGACGCTCAGATTGGCATCTTTTAACCACTGGCCGCAGTCAGGAGATTTTGATGCTGTTTCCTCAAAAGCTACCAATGGCATCGTGATGATGCCCGATGATATTTGGGCGGCCACCCACTCCCACAATCTTGGGAAGTGTTTTTCTGGGTAATTGTCCCAGGCATAAATCATAGAAGAAGCATCAAACGCCCACATAGAATCCCTTAAGGCTATCTATATCCCTGATCTTAATTCCGTCCAGATAGCTACTGGCCTTGGCTAGGCTAATGTTCTTAGCGTTTAGCGAGTCCAGTACAACTCGCACAAACCTGTCACCAAAAATGTGCTTCGGTTCGCGATGCCTGTACATCCTGGTGCCGCCACCGTCCTGTTCTGGGATGCGCAACCCGGCTCTATAGCGTCGATAGTCTTCGTATTCGCTGGTACGCAAAAGTCCCTCGTCCAGAAGACGGCGAACGATTACCTCGCCACTCACACCCCATGCTTTTCTTTGCGGCTCCAGCCAATAGTCGTATTCATCAGCAGACTCAGGCTTGTCTTGCATTCTGATTTTAGTTAGAAACTCATCTGGAACCAAAATCAAGCCGGCAAATTCATTGGCCTCTCGTTCTTGTCCGCTCGAATGATGCAGGTCACAATCGTCATCGATTGAGCTGATCTTGTGAATAAGTACATGACTTAGCTCATGCATGAGCGTAAATGTTTGCAAGGTCTCAAAATATTGTTTTTTTACAAATATCAATGGACATTCAGCGTCGTATAAAGAAAATCCAAGAACGGGATTATCTTTAGCTATCTGCCATTGCCCGTGATAGCCATTGCTCCGAAAAACTAAGATGCCTTTCGACTCAACAGCTGCTCGATATTGGTCAAATGTGCATTGGTTTTTCAGCCCAAGCCAGTTCCGCACCAGAGTTGAGGCCTGCTTGAGGTTGCTTGGGAGAGCAGGGGGGGTGTATTTCGGGGCGTACTCGCTATCAGCATCTTCGAGCAAATCTAGATAGATATCGCGTTGCCGCTCAGCTCGCTCTATTAGACGGCGAAGTTTGTTACCCATTTCAGGCTTCTGATTAGCAATGCTGCGAAAGGCAGGTGTATGCACAGCATCAGGATTAGCATCGCCTTCCTCCATGAAGAAAAGGACTCCGCGCCCAAAGTAATCAGCGACCCGCTTAAGCTGGGCATACGTAAGACCCCTCTCTCCAGCAGACGCTTTTGAGAGGGTTGCCTCTGCCACGCCCGTTTCGGCGGCCAGCTCATGTAGCGTTATGCCGCTGTCCTCGCAGCACCACGCGATACGTCCATGATTGAATTCGATGCGGTCCATCTACCCACCAACCTGTTCAGGTGCCATGCTTTTCAGTCTATCGGACAGCTTGTAGCTATCATAATTTAGCCGACGGCTGTCATCCGTCATTGATTCTGAGATGCTCCATGCGAATCTTTGGTCACTCTGGAAGCCGGCTCCTTGGCCAGGCATGCCTACAGACAGCGCTCAATCCTTCGCACCTTCACCTCATCCCCATACCCGACCAACCGATCCTCGTCAGCCTGCAGCACCTGGTAGATACTGATCACCCACTGGCTACAGGTCGCCACCTCGCCAAATCACCTTGCCGATGATTCTGTGCTCATTCCCATCGCTGCGCAGATGCGACCGATCGGGATACTCGCCTTTGTCGTCGTTGTCACTACGAAGAACCCACTGACCAAGAGGCCCCTGTATAAGTCGCTTGACGATAGCGCCATCGGTGCCCGCCAGAACGAAAATCTGGCCGTCCACTGGGTCTATCCGGGACCGATCAACCAACAACACGTCGCGGTCGTTGATCGTTGGCCACATGCTTTGCCCTTCGGCGTAAATCACAGCAAGACTTTCCGGTTTAGCGCCTTTGGCCTTCAGCCAGTCGCGCTTAAACGCCAGCGTTGAGTGAACCTCAACGTGGGGATTCTCACTGCCCAGGCCTGCTGCTGCTTTGGCGTCATATTGCGGGACGAACGCATAGCGCTCATCCTCAGACTGGGGAACGTCAGCAGATGCAGGCAGCGGCGAATTGGCGGCCTGGGCCTCGTAGTCTGGAAGCTGCCCCGGCGACGCTCTTCTAATGCCAGCGGCCAGGGTAGGGCTAACCTCGGCGGGCTCAAAATCCAATGCCTCGGAAAGCTTGACGAGGGCCTCAAGGTTCAGAGCTACCTTACCGGTCATGTACTGACTAACAGTGCTTTGCGGGGACTTCCACTCGCACCGCTCCCCGACTTCGGTCTGAGTCAGGGCTGGCTTGGTCGGATCCTCTCTGGACTCCTTGGCGCGCTTTTTGTAAATGTCGTGCAGCCGCTTAGCATCGGCAAGCTGCTCGGCAGACAAAGGGGTTCTGATCGGTTTCTTCATGCGCGTGATTTAGTAGCACCGCTGATTCTTAAGCAAACAGCACTGCTACTCTTTGTCCTTGAATATTGTAAAACAGCAGTGCTAATATCCGATCAAACCCCTATGAGGCAGACCAGATGAACACTGTTTCCCTTGAGGAATACCTGGCCGGGCATGGAACCCAGAGCGACCTCGCCAAGGCTCTGGGGATTCAGCAAAGCGCCGTCTCCCAAATGTTCCGCGCCAAGCGAGACATCCGAATCACGATGCATGACGACGGGCACATCGAGGCGAATGAGATTCGCCCAATACCTGCTCGCAAGTCGGCTGCGTAACCATTTTTCAATCACAAGGAAATCCCTGAATGCACCTGGACCCCGCGAACAAACGCAGCGAAGTAATCAAGTTGCGCTGGAAGCCTGAGGACATCAGGAAGCTGCGCATGGAGGCCCGAATGGCCGGCATGCAGCTGGCGACCTACGTACATGAGCTGGCCAACCTTGGTCGTCGACTGGGCGCTGCTGATCTGCTCCGAGAAATGAACGGCGCTGGTGAGCAGGATAAAACGGCCTGAAGCCCCTATGGAGGGCCTATGCCTGAAACCACCTTCGAATTGCTGCCAATCGAGGTGAAGGCTGAGGTTCGACAGCTGGCTGCCGACCTTGGCTGGAGCCTGGACAGATCGACGGAGGAGTACTTGGAAATGAGTCGCTCACTCGCGGTCCAGGAGCAATTGAGACAAATGCGACACAAGGCCCCGGTATTGGGGCTGGTAGGGCACAAAAAGGGCCTCAATGTTCCCTGATTGTGAAAAGACAGAGGCCCTCTTTCGGGCTTCTTACGGGCACAAAAAAGCCGGGATTGCGGCCCGGCTCTCTGCAACACATAACTGAGACCAATTATATGCATACGCAGAACCTGAGTCTACATCCCAACAACAGGCCCGCGCCACAAAATGCGAACCACGATTCTGTGGCGCGCATGTCGTCGCGGGAGATTGCCGAGGTCACTCAAAAACGCCACGACAATGTGTGGCGGACAATCGAATCCCTTCACGCCAAAGGCCTGATCGGACTCCCTCAATTTGAGGAAGTCCCTAATCCGGGCCCAGGCCCCCTTTGCATCAAGCAGTACCTGATCGGCAAGCGCGACAGCTTCGTTGTCGTGGCCCAGCTTTCGCCGGAATTCACCGCCGCACTGGTGGACCGCTGGCAGCAGCTGGAAGCGCAGGTAGCGAAGCCGATGCCCGCCGACCTAAGCAAGCTGGAAATCCTCCAGATGGCCCTGGAGTCGGAGAAAGCCCGCGTCCTGCTCACCGTCCAGGTCGAGGCCCAGGCCAAGAAGATCGACAGCCTGGAGAACCTGTTCAAGGAAGGCATGAGCCACGTTCAGTTCTGCAAGGGCCTCAATGGGGTCAACGTGATGCAGGTCGGCCATTTCCTTGAGCGCCGCAACTGGCTCTACAACGAGAGCAAGTCCGGCACCCGGTACCGCGTGGCCGCCTACGCCCGCGACAAGTACATGACCGAGCACCAGCAGGAGATCACCCCGCACGGGAAAGAGGCGTTCATCAGCTACACGCCGGTCCTCCTGCGAAAGGGCGCCGTCCGCCTGTACGAGCTGTACCTGGCCGGCGAGCTGCCCATGAAGAAGAACTGGGACGGCCTGCACACCCACGACAAGGCAGTGCGGGGTGCAGCATGAGCATCATCCCGCAACAAACAACCGTCTACCTGGCCCCGACTGCTGGTCGCCGCTTCCTGACCAAGGCAGCCGCGATCAACAAGGAAGCCCGCGCGATCATCCAGAAGCACTTCCCGGACGAAGGCCGTAACCACAGCTGCGACGAGTCCTGCGGCTGGTGCCACGACCCGGGCTGGAGCCTTGAAGACGACCAGCCGGAGCGCTTCAAGCGCTACTACAGGATGCTGACTGCTGCGTTGAAGAATCGCATGGCCAAGGAGCGCGACAAATGAGCGTCCAATCCATGATGTGGGCACTGGGCAGGCAAGAGGTCGAGCCGCTGGAAAAGTTCGTGCTGCTCTGCATTTGCGACAACGCGCAGGAGCCATTCTCCAGCGTCAGTGTCGCCTCTATAGCGCGCTACACCAACATTCCAGAGGGCCAGGTTGAGCGCCTCATTGAACGCCTTGAGGACCGGAGGCTGATCGAGGCTGCAGGGAGAGATCGCTTTATCCTAGCCTTCGAAGGTGACGCTCCCGCCAAACCATCCTACCGGAAGAAGGTGATCAGCCCGAGGGTTCGGCTTTCTGTGTTTGAGCGCGACGGGTACGCCTGCCTGCGATGCGGTAGCAGGTCCGATCTGCGTGCCGATCACGTCGTTCCAGAGGCGCGGGGCGGCGAAGCTACAGAAGAAAACCTGCAAACCTTGTGCGCCCCCTGCAACAGCTGGAAGAGCATGAAAACCGTAGATTTTCGTGGCCAAGGGAGGCGCACAGCATGAGCATCATCCGCGCGCCTCGCCCAGAGGCCAATTTCTACATGCTAAACAAGTCGATCAGCGAGGACGGGCGCCTGAGCTGGGCTGCCCGTGGCCTGCTGGTCTTCCTGCTCGGCAAGCCTGACCACTGGGCTGTGTCCGTCACCCACCTGCGCAACGAGACGGCCAAGTCCTCGAAACCGACCGGGCGCGATGGTGTGTACGGCCTGCTGCAGGAGCTGATCGCCGCCGGCTACGTCGAACGCCGCCAGGACCGTGGCGAGTCCGGTTTGCTGGGCGAAACCCACTACGTCGTGTCTGAAACACCGCTTCCGGCTTTGCCGTATCCGGTTGAACCGCTTCCGGCTCAGCCGTATCCGGCAAATCCGACACTAGTAAGTATTGATGGTGAGCAAGGACTGAAAAAGCGAGCAAGGACTGAAAAACCTTCGCCAGCGAAGGTCGCGGGTTTTGATCCGCTCAAATCCTGCCCGGCAAACGTCACCCCGGATACCTGGGCGCAGTGGTGCCAGCACCGCCGCGAGATCAAGAAGCCGCTCACCAAGACCTCCTGCGAACAACAGGCAGCCAAGCTGGCTAACCACCCCGCACCTGACGCCGTGATCAACCAGTCCATCAGTAACGGCTGGACTGGCCTGTTCCCGGAGAAGGTGCTGCCAGGTGCCCAGCAGGGCCAGCGCCGCAACGGCCCCGACTTCAACGACACCACATGGGCTGATGACCTGGGGGCCTTATGAGTGCACAACCAAAACTGCGCAGCGTGACGCAGATCATGGCCACGGCCCGCAACCTGCCAGCCGAGGCGCAGGCCCCGGCCAAGCAGCTCGACCCGGGCACCACCGAAGTGGTCAACGCCCTGTTCAAGGAGCTGCAGGCCATCTTCCCAGCGTGGAAGCAGGCCTGGCCGGATGACGAGGCGCTGAAGGCTGCCAAGCGCAGCTGGATCAAGTCATTCGTCGCCGCGGGCATCAACACGCTCGAGCAGATCCGCTTCGGCATCCAGAAGTGCCGGGTTCTGGGTACCGACTTCGCCCCGAGCAGCGGCAAGTTCATCAAGCTGTGTCAGCCGACGCCGGAAGAGATGGGTATTCCGCCGCTTGCGCGGGCCCTGGCAGAGGCGCTGGAGAACTTCCACCCCAGCAGGGCAGGGTCACGCGTTTGGACGCACGCAGCGGTGCGCCACGCGGCCCTGCAGTGCGAGGCGCAGAACCTGGGTTCGATGGAGGTGGAGCGGGCTGAGAAGGTTTTCGCCCGGGCCTACGACATCACGATCCGCATGCTGGTCGCCGGCGAGCCACTGGGCGACATCGCCGCGGGCATCGGTCATGACAGCCAGAAGGGCGCCGCGCAGTTGGCCGACGAGTATGCCGCCCAGAAGCAGGTGCGCCTGCTAGAGATCCAGCAGATCCCAACCAGCGTCGCCGCCTGCCGTGCACACCTGCTGGCCAAGTTGAACATCAAGCGCGCCGGGCAGCCGGCCGGGGAGGGGGTGTGATGGGTCCATTACATAACGACCTTGAGCGTCATTTAAAGCGCGCCACCGCCATTGGTATCGCATGTCTGGTCTTTATCGCGGTATCTGCCTTCCTTGCCCGGAGATACCTATGAAGCGCGTATGGACCGTAATCGTAGGCCCCAAGGCCTTCCAGATGGTGCTGATGGAGCAGAGCCTTGACCGTGCAGATGCGCTGCGTGAGGCGCAGTTGGTCTGGCCTGAGTGTGAGGTGAGGGGATGACCATCGACAAGCAGAAGCTGAAGGCGCTGGCAGAGGCTGCCAACGCGATAACGACTGACGTGAAAATCACCATGGCTATTGGCGCCGACCCTGTTGAGGTCAAAGCCGTTCAGGATTATCTCCAGGTGGCCATGCCTAAGACCATCCTGGCCCTGCTCGCGGAGATCGAGCGGCTGGAGGCCAAGGTACGGCTGGCAGGTGTAGCGGCTGAGGTGACCGTGCATCAGGAAGTAGGCAGGGCGGTTACCCGGGAGCTTGTTCTGGCCTACGAGCGTGACCAGCTCAAGGCCGAGAACGAGGCGCTGCGCAAGGATGCCGAGCGGTATCGCTGGCTGCGCGAGCCTTGGCAGGACCAGCGCCAGGTGAGGGCTTGGACCTCGCTTGAGGTGATGGATGAAAACATCGACTCGGCCATGGCCAAGGAGGCGAGCCATGGCTGATCTCAATTCGATGTCTCAGGCGGCACGCTCCGCTGCAATGCGCGGCGGCATGGATGGCTGGGGCCAGGTCGGCGGACTGCCGGGCCAGATTCGGTACCACGAGCCTGTCGACGCGAAGTCGCGCCGCCGCTGCGGCTGTGGCTGCCGCCGGCGCGCCACTCACCGCGGCATGGCCAATGGCGTATGCCTGACTATGGGTTGCGACCTGTCGATGCGCCGCTGGGTGAAGGAGGCGAACCGTGACTGAGAAGATTAGCGTCAACAGCCAGGCCAAGCTCTCCAAGGCCGTGACCATGCTCACCCGCCTGTTCCGCGACAAGAAGTTCGTCGTGGTCAGCATGCGCCCAGGCAAGGACCGCACCCTTGACCAGAACGCCCTGTGGTTCGCCATGTACGACCGAATCGCCAAGAGCACCGAGATGGGCGACATCGAAGACGTGCGCCGGTACTGCAAGCTGCACTTCGGCGTGCCGATCATGCGCGCCGGCTGCGAGGAGTTCCGCACCGGCTGGGCCGAGTCGTTCATCCACCTGCCGTATGAGGTGAAGCTGCGCCTGATGGGGCCGTGCGCGATGTTCGGGCCGGATGGCTTCCCGGTGACCCGCCTGTTCGACCGGGCCCAGGGCTGCCAGTACACCGACCGCATCGTTGCCGAGTTCGCGCCGCAGGGCGTGGTGTTCGGCGACCTGCTGAACGAGGAGGCGGCATGACACTGGCCAAAGAAATCAAACCGAAGAAGTGCAAGGCTCCAGGTTGCGGCAAGCCCTTCAAGCCAACCATGACCACCCAAAAGGTGTGCAGCATCGCCTGCGCCAAGACCATGGCCAAAGACCCGAAGCTCCAGAAGATCGCGGCCAAGGCCATCACCAAGCAAAAGCGCGAGGACCTGCTGGCGCGCCGGGAGAAGCTGAAGACCCGACGAGAGCACATGGCCGAAGCGCAGTCGGCGTTCAATGCGTACATCCGCGAGCGTGACGCTGGCCTGCCGTGCATCAGCTGCGACTCGCTGCCGAGCGACCACGACCTCATTACCGGCAGCCGCTGGGATGCCGGCCATTACCGGTCAGTAGGAGCCTGCCCGGAGCTGCGCTTCGAGCCGCTGAACGTCCACCGCCAGTGCGTGAAGTGCAACCGGAACCTGTCGGGTAACGCGGTCGAGTACCGCATTCGTCTGGTGAAGCGCATCGGCGCCGACCATGTTGATTGGCTCGAAGGGCCTCATCAGCCCAAGCGCCTGACCATCGAAGACCTGCAGGCCATTAAGGCCCAGTACCGCCAAAAACTCCGCGATCTCAAGAGGGCAGCAGCATGACACCAGCATGGGCATTTCTGATTTTGGCGGCGCTGATCGTGGTGTCGGCCGGCGCGCTGTCCTGGGCCGGCGCGGTGCGCCGCAAGCGTTACTACGAAGAATTTATCTTGAGTAAGGCCAAGCAGGCAGGGGGCAAGCAATGAAGTATCAGAGCGTTTTGGCGGCAGTAGTGCGTGCCCTCGCGGCAGAAGCCATGAGCGGGGTGGGCGGCGGCGACTTCGAGCCGAAGGTCCAGGCCTCGAAGCTGAAGGGGGAGATCTCCGGGAAGGATGCGGCGATGCTGGTGGACTGCTGGGTGCACGCACGGCTGCACAGCAAGTTGATACCGCGGCACTGGAATGCCCTGACTGCCAGGTTCTCGACCCACAAGGCCAAGAAGGTGGAGGCGATCGGCAAGCTTGTGCCGCTTATCGCTACCCAGGCGCCCAACCTGTTCCGGTACAAGGCTGTCACCGCCTGGGCCATACCGCCGGTCAAAGGCGTGCCGGCGCAGTCGGGGCGTGAGGTGGCCAGCAGAGCGGCACGAGAGCGCGCACAGTTCGATTCGCTGCACGCTGGCGTGGTGCAGCACCTGGCTGGTGGCGAGATGCCCGAGGATGACGGCCAGGCACGCCGCGAGCAGTACGTGAAGCGCTCAACCGACATGATCGTACTGCCGGCCGAGTTCTACGACATCAACACATGGGACAACCAAGGCCTGAACCGGACCACTTACTGGCGATGGAAGAAGGCCATCGAGAAGGTGCTGGACGAGATGGTTCTAGAGGCGCTAGCGGCATCTGCCAAGATTCTGAAGGACGAAGGCATTTTGATGGCAGAAGCAGCTTGACAACCGTGCAACCGTGCAACATTATTCCCTCATCCTGTCATTCCTGCGTGTGTTGAGGATTGACGAACAGAACCCGGCCATAGTGCCGGGTTTTTTGTTTTCTAGATTGAGACTTCGTGGTCGCAGCTTGATATGGTTTCAACCTCATAACAGCTGAGCTAAGGAAGTCCTTTGAAGCGCGATTTGGAACATGTGGCCGGTCTCTTGGGGATGGTCGAAGAGACGGCTGACAAGAAGGGCATCATCAAGACGAGTCTGATCAAAAACTACTGCGATCAGGCCGGGTTAACCTGGAAAGATGCCGATCAGATGGACTACACCATCGAGCTGTGTATCCAAGAAGGGTTGCTCTCATTGGTGCGCATCGGTCACAACATGGATGTCGGTGTTCAACTGACGTGGAAGGGGCATAACTTCCTCGCGAAGTAGGCTACTCATTTTCGAAGCCCTGCTAATGCAGGGCTTTTTGATGCGTAAAAGAGGGCCTCAATAGGGCTTTTGGTCGATTAATCGGTTGCGGTACTGCTCCGAGGCAGCTCTTCGTCATGGGTTGGGCCCAAATCGTCGTGCTGCATTTTAGTCAGACTGAAAGCATCCCAGCCCATGCTAATCAGTCGTTCAGCGCTTCCGCTGAGCCACCAAAAATCCTCATGGTTGCCGTCTAGATCGACTGTCGCGATTTTGGGCGAGATGGCGGAATAGTCTTGAACCAAGCCAGCAGGAATACCCAGTTGATCCAGACCCATGTCGGCGCGATGGACCAAGAATCGGGTTGCATTCGGTTCGTTGACTTTGCGAATCATCAGTTTGGTTGCGTTCTTGCTCACGATCTTCAGCTCTACTTTTAGTTTCAAGGATTCCAAGGCGCGTTCAAGCTGCTCCATCTTGGAAGTGTGGAGGAAGTCTACTAGGCGGTCCCCGGTTGTCTGCGACACGCCCAGCGATCGGCACAGATCGGCCTTCCTCATCCCGCGCGCCTGCATCTCGTTCCATAGGGCAATCTTTGCGACTGTCACTGCTGGCAAGTGAATTGATACCTCACCATCTTTGGCCGGGGTTGCGGCCGGAATGGTACGACGTTGATCGACGTAGATCGACAGCGCCGACTCAATAGCATCGACAGCCTCGCTGATGGCGTGCTGGCGGTCATCTCCAAAGCTGTTCAGTTCCGGCAGGTCACGGCAGAAAACGGCAACGCCTGGCGCGGTGCCGTCCTCTTCGAAGCGGATTGCATAGTCGTACATGGTCACTCCTCAGGGTGATGCGTTCAGCGCTCATAGGCGAAGGGGGCTCTTAGAGCCCCAGTTGCTTGATGATCGCCTTGCGGGTCGGTTCTGGCATTTCCTTAGCGCCGTGGTCCGCGAAGACAGTCTGTTTGCCGTTTGGGGCCGTGATCTTGAAGTGGCTTCCTTTCGCCGCTTCGAAGGTCACCCCGTGGGCCTTCAACCATCGTCTGAACTCGCTGAACTTCATCACCTCGTCTCTGTTGTTTGGATGACTCCAGTATACAACAAATATGTGGTAATACAACATTTATGTGGTGTATCTCTCTAGAGATTCGCCGGGAGATTCTGGATGGACCCGACCGACCTCGGCCCAGGCACGGCAATAAAATTGGCGCTGAGTATCATCATCCACAAGGCTTGCCTCAGCCTCCGCCAGGTGTCTAAATGCCATTACGGTTGACAATGGAGGCTACATGACTGTCGGAATGATTCAGGGATTTGCAGCTTCTGATTGGATTAACGCTCGTGAAACTGCTCGCAGCCTTCTTATTCAGCGTGTAAGAAAGCCTGACCCTTTCATTTTTTATTCGGATTTGGTCACGCAGTTACCTCTCGCAATTGAGGCGAGTGATCCACGCCTGAGCGTGCTTCTTGACGAAATATCCTCCTCCGAGCATGAGCTTGGGCGGGGTTTTTTGACCGTTCTAGTGGTTCGGAAGGGGCGAACGAGAATTCCAGGGCCAGGCTTTTTCGAAATGGCCCGTAAGCATGGCTTCGAATTCCTCGATGACGAGCTGTTCTTCTTGCAGGAGTATCGGCGTTTAATCGAGTACTGGCGAGGCCAGCCCTAGCGATATTCTTATAAGCCCCTTCACTAAGGGGCTTTTTCATGCCTGGAGTAGAGCATGGAGTTATTTCACCGTCTGCTCGACAAGCTGGACTGGGCAATTGCGGGGCTATTGGGGGCCTTGGTAGCCACCCGTTGGCACAAGGACGACCTGACCGACCGAAAGGCCTGGATCCTGTTTCTGCTCACCGGCATGGCCTGCGCTCACTACCTGACGGGAATGGTCAGCGCCTACTTCGGTATCGTCGAGCCTCGCAGCGTTGCGGGGGTAGGGTTCCTGCTGGGCACATTCGGCGGCTCACTCATTGCTGCCGTCACCCGCGCCATCAAGGCCGCTGATCTCTGGTCTGTCATCAGGTCCAAGTTCGGAGGGCCTAACGGATGATTCTCGAATACGTCAACGCGCTGGCTGCCGGTGTGATCGCCCTATGGGCATCCTGGGCAGTGCTGAGCGGGAAAGTGCGGGATGGGGTAATCGGCAAGATCCTGTACTCGATCATCGCCCTGAGCGGCTACGCCATCCTGGCCAGGTCTGACCGCATGTTCTTCACCCCGAACACCGCTGGCGTGACGATGCACGTCGCTCTGGCCCTGGCTGGGCTGCGGCACATGTTCGTCATCACCTACTGGCCCCGCATGAAACGCTGGATCTGCCGGCGACTGGATTGCGATATGTGCAAGCGGTCGAACTGATCCGCGCCACAAAACCGACATGCGCCGTTTCGTGGCGCGAATACCTGAGGATCCACCATGGACAACCAGCACAAGAAGATCACCGGCTACCGCGACCTCACCCAGAGCGAGATCGACGGCATGAACTCGATCAAGGCCCTTGAGGCCGACGCTGGTGTGCTGTTCAAGCAGATAGGCCAGATCGAAGGCGTCGACCCGCGTCTACTGGCCCTGGCCAAGACTAACCTGCAGCAGGGCTTCATGTGGTTTGTGCGCTCGATAGCCAAGCCAGCTGACCCCTTCGTCTGACATTCCGCGGGGAGGCCTGCATGAGCAACGTGACCCGACTCCGGCAGGTCCTGCCGCTTCCTGCTGACGTGGTAGCCGCGACCAATGAGCTGGATGCTGCGGTGATCAAGGCTATCGATGAGGCCAAGAGCGCTGGCCTCCCTCAGGGCCTGCTTGCCGCTATTCTTCACGCCCACGCCCATGCTGAGACCCACAAGATGGTGTCCTCGTGAAGGTCTTGGAGTTCCAGCGTGAGGGATGGCGCGACACGGTAAGGGCGCTACGCAAGATCGCTGACGACCTTGAGCAGGGAAGCATCGACCCATGCGCCATTGGGGCGGTCGCCCTTCGCTCCCCGACGGGGAAGGTGACGGCTTTCGGTATCGGCCCGGCCGCAGATGACCTGCAGGCTCTGGCGCTGTTCAGGCTGGCGGAGCAGCAGCTGATTGATGTTTTGCTCGATTGCGGTGAAGGGTAGGTGTGCCGCAGGAGAGTGCGGCACGGGCAAGTTAAAGAGCGGCAGGCCGATTGATCATATCAATGACAGCCACGATATCGAAGGCGGTGCGACTTTCATGGCTGTTGCCTTGGAAGTTGACCGTTCCGGTGGTGGTGAAAACGTTCATGATCAGCCCACATGCAAACTTGAATTGATGCTGAGTAGCAGTTGGATGACCCTCCTTAACGTCCGGGTGCTTTTGTCTCACGACATTAATAAGGAAATTCAGGTCATTACATTTGATAGCCATTTAAACCACTCATTGGTTGGATTGAATGTAGACCAACGAGCGCTCAGACGCTCAAGCCCTCCTTGGCCGACGTGCTCTGTATGGTGGCTCAAGGACACTATTTCAAGAGCAGGTGGGTAGGAATGTCTAGGCCCATACCTTCCAGTGACCTTCTCGAATCACCATTCCTGACACTGAAGCCCGCTCCCGAGCTGTGGGAGTGGATACAGCGCGAGATCTTGGCCGAGACCGGCAGCATCCATAACCCAGATCACGCTCACCTGATCGACGCCAGCATCCGCGTGCTCTGGGCATCCTCATCATTCAACAAGAAAGGTCGCAGCGTGCTTGGCCAGGCCGAGCAGCTGATGATTCGCGCCGGTGGGTGGCAGAAGGCACGCCAAGAACAGCAGATGCGGGACTGGTTTGGCGAAGAGCCGGAGTTCCTCATCACCCTGGCCGGCGACTACTGCGCCCAGTGCAGTGAGGCTGAGTTCTGCACCCTGGTCGAGCACGAGCTGTACCACATCGGACACAAGCTCAATAAGTACGGCGCCCCCGCGTTCGGTGATGACGGTATGCCCAAGCTTGAGATGCGCGGTCACGACGTTGAGGAGTTCACCGGCGTGGTTCGCCGCTACGGTGCAAGCCACGACGTGCAGCAGCTCATCGACGCTGCAAGCAGGCCGCCCGAGGTGGCCAAAATCAACATTGCGAGGGCCTGTGGAACCTGCCTGCTGAAGTCGGCCTGAATCCTGACAGGTCCTGACGGACGACATTCACATGGCAGCACTACGAAGCGAGGTCAAAGCCTTCATTGTTCAGGCTCTGGCCTGCTTCGATACACCGTCGCAGGTGGTGGAGGCCGTCAAGAAGGAATTCGGCATCGAGCTGAGCCGCCAAACGTGCGAAGGGCATGACCCGACCAAGTACGCAGGGCGTGGCCTTGCTCAGAAGTGGATCGATCTGTTCAACGACACCCGCAAGCGTTTCCGCGAGGAGACAGCTGAGATCCCGATCGCCAACCGTGCGTTTCGCCTTCGCGGCCTCGGGCGTATGGCCGAGAAGGCCGAGAACATGCGCAACCTGGCGCTTACCGCCCAGCTGTACGAGCAAGCCGCCAAGGAATGCGGCGACATGTACGTCAACCGCAAGATCGAACCCGACAAGCCCCTGGGCTCCCAGGCGGACCAGCAGCACGCCGTTGCTGAGTACACGCTGGAGCCAGACGAGAATGTCCCGACTACCCCGCACCTATGACCCGCCGGTGAAGCTGACGCCAAAGCAGGCGAACATCTACGTCTGGGGCTTTCAGCCTGAGGCGCGCTTTCGTGATGCGGTGTGCGGGCGGCGATTCGGCAAGACGTTCCTCGGCAAGGCAGAGATGCGCCGAGCGGCTCGGTTGGCTGCGGAGTGGGGCGTAAGCGTTGAAGACGAGATCTGGTATGGCGCGCCGACGTTCAAGCAGGCCAAGCGGGTCTTCTGGCGCCGGCTGAAGCAAGCCATCCCTGAAGCGTGGCGCGCGGCCAGGCCGAATGAGACCGAATGCTCGATTACCCTCAAGTCCGGCCACATCATGCGTGTGGTCGGCCTGGATAACTACGATAACCTGCGGGGGTCGGGCCTGTTCTTCGTCTTGGTTGACGAATGGGCGGACTGCCCGTGGGCAGCCTGGGAAGAGGTGCTCAGGCCAATGCTCTCCACCTGCCAGTACACGATCCCCCAGACCGGGGAGTCGAGAAAGGGCGGGCATGCGCTGCGGATCGGCACGCCGAAGGGCTTCAACCATTGCTACGACACCTACCGCGATGGGCAGCCAGGCGGTGAACCTGATCACAAGAGCTGGCAGTACACCTCGCTGCAGGGCGGTAACGTCCCGGCCGATGAATTGGACGCCGCCCGGCGCAAGATGGACCCGCGCACGTTCCGCCAGGAATACGAGGCCGGGTTCGAGAACTACGCCGGGGTTGTGTACTACACCTTCGACCGAGCCGAGTGCCGCACCAGCGAGCGCGTCAAGCCGGGCGAGGCCGTGCACATCGGCATGGACTTCAACGTCATGAAGATGGCCGCGGTCGTGTACGTGGTCCGGGATGGCCTGCCGCTAGCGCTGGATGAGTTCCACTCGGTGCGGGATACGCCCGAGATGATCGAGAAGATCAAGGTTCGCTTCTCCGGCCACAGCGTCTCCGTGTACCCCGACGCCAGCGGCCAGAACACCAGCAGCAAGAACGCCAGTGAATCGGACCTTTCCCTACTCAAGAAGGCCGGCTTCACCGTGGTCGTCGACTCACAGAACCCCGGCGTGAAGGATCGCATCAACGCGGTCAACGCCATGTTCCTCAACACCTACGGTGAGCGGCGCCTGAAGGTCAACATCGACCAATGCCCGCAGCTCACTCAGTGCCTGGAGCGGCAGACCTACACCGATAAGGGTGAGCCGGACAAGGACCCCAAGAAGGGGCACGACCACATGAACGACGCCGCGGGCTATTTCATCGCCAAGCGGTTCCCGATCAAGACTCAGTCCGCCGGCACCCGCCGCATCGGAGGTTTGGCGTAATGCCTGTTCAATCCACCAACCCAGACTACGACGCTCACATCGAAGAGTGGCGGATGATGGACGACGCTCTGGAAGGCGAGGGCGCCATCAAGCGCAACCCGCGGAACCTGCCCAAGCCTAGCGGCATGGTCGAGGCCGAGAAGCTGGACGACCAGGGTAATGCCTACCTCTACCGTAACTACACTGACCGGGCCCAGTACGAGCACTGGGTACGGGATTCGCTGCGCTCGATGATGGGGCTGGTCTCCCGGTTGATTCCTGAGGTGAAGCTGCCCGCCGGTCTGAAGGGACTGGAGGACAACGCCACGGCCGATGGCTTCGGCCTGACCCAGCTGTTCCTGCGGATCGTTCGCCAGGCCATTTCCCACGGCCGGGTGCCGCTGGTGGTCAACATCGATGACGCCGGCCAGCCGTACTTCGCCACCTACGCGGTACGCAACGCCATCAACTGGGACACCGCCGACCAAGGTGGTCGCCAGGACCTGGTGCTGTCCGTTTTCCGCGAGTTCCGGCGTAAGGAGCAGGACCGCTACAGCCACGAATGCGAGACGGTCTACCGCGAGTTCTACATGGACGGCGCGGTCTGCCGCACAGGTGTGCGCAACGAGGCCGGCGAGCTCATCGAAGACGACCGCCCGCTGGGCTCCGTCGACGGCAGCAACAACCTGGTGCGCGGCCTGGGCTACATCCCGGTGATCTACTGCGGCTCCACCGACAACTCTCCAGACGTGGATGAGATCCCATTGCTGACCATGGCCCGGGCCGCGCTGAAGTCGTACCAGCTCAGTGCCGACTACTTCACCGCGCTGCACCAGACCAGCCATCCCCAGCCGTGGGTGTCCGGCCTGGACGAGAGCGTAGAGCTCAGCGTTACCGGCCCATCAGCGGCTTGGGACCTTGGGCCCAAAGGATCGTGCGGCTACCTCGAGTTTCAGGGAGCCGGCATCCAGGCCGTCCGCACAGCGATGGAAGACCAGAAGAACGCAGCCCTTGAGGCTGGCGCCAAGGTCATGGACGTGTCCGGCACTGAGTCGGGTGAGGCCCGCAAGACTCGCCAGAACGATCAGCACGCCACGTTGCACAGCATCGTCATCACCGCAGCTGCCGCCATCGAGCAGGCCCTGCGCTACGCGGCGGAATGGACTGGCTACAACCCAGACGAGGTCGTCTTCACGGTCAAGCCCGAGTTCGTGATCCCAGAGGTTAACGCCCAGGTCCTGGCCGAGCTGCAGAAGAGTGTCATGGCCGGCACCATTAGTGCCGAGACATACTGGCAGTACCTCACCACCGGAAAGCTTCCCGAGCGCCCCTACGACGAAGAGGCCGAACTGATCGGCGACGAGCACGGCGCGGGCGGCGTCAACCTGGACAAAGACGATGGCGATGAAACCGGAGCAAACGGCGGACGAGAAGCTGCTGGAGCAGGTGAGCCGCCACTCGGTGCTGCTTGAGCGACTGAAGGCCGGCGAGGTCAAGAAGTTCGAGAGCTACCTCCGCCGCGCTGACGCCCACGTTCGCGACCAGCTCACCCGCAAGGAGCTGACCACCTACGGCCGGAGCCGGCTTGAGGAGTTTCTGGGGCGGGTGGGCGGCAAGCTGCTGGAGATCTACAAGGCCTTCAGCGACCGGATGCAATCTGATCTCGTGGACATCGCGCAGTATGAGGCCGCATTCGAGGGGCGCAGCCTGGCGAAGGCGCTGCTGATCGACGCGGTGACGCCGTCGGATTCCCTGCTCCGGGCGGCTATCACCACGCAGCCCTTGCAGGTTGCCGGGCTGGATGGCGGCAAGCTGCTCAAGCCCTTCCTGAGCGGATGGACCCGAACCGAAGCGGACAGGGTCACCAACGCCATCCGGATGGGTGTTGTACAGGGCCAGACCAACGCCGAGATCACCCAGGCCGTGCGCGGCACCGCTGCGCAGAACTTCACGGATGGCGTGCTGGCGGTCACGAACCGCAGCGCCCGGGCAGTCGTCCAGACCGCAGTCCAGCATGTGGCCACCACCGCGCGCATGGAAACGCTCAAGGCAAATGCTGATGTGGTGCCTGGCTATCGGATCGTAGCCACCCTGGACCGGAAGACCAGCGTGCAGTGCAGGAGCCTGGATGGCAGGGAGTACGAGATGGGCAAGGGGCCTGTGCCGCCGTTCCACATCCACTGCCGGACGACCATCACGCCCATCACCAAGCTGTCAGCGGCATTCGCGAAGGGCGCCACACGCGCATCTGTGGGCGCATCTGGCGGCGCGCAAGTCTCGGCCAGCCTCAACTACTACCAGTGGCTGAAGACTCAGCCCGGCGCGTTTCAAGACGCTGCGCTTGGGCCAGTGCGCGCCAAGCTGTTCCGGGATGGCGGGCTCACGGCTGAGCGGTTCGCCGCGCTGCAACTGGACAAGAACTTCAAGCCACTGACGCTCGACCAGCTCAAGGAGCTGGAGCCGTTGGCGTTCGAGCGGGCAGGAATTTAGCCAGAGGCGACCTTCCCGCCCTCTCTTAGATCAGTAGTTAATCGTCACCGAACTGGCGCCACGAGCCTTGAGCTCTTGGATGATTTGTTCGACCGTCGACTCTGCGAGAGACACGTCCTCAGCTTGCGTAATCTTGCTATTCAGCGAATCCGTTGCCCGACCGGAAAAAAGTGCGTTGAGCTTCTGCCAAGTGGAATCGCGAGGCGCGCAGGCGCAGGAATGATCGTTGTTTTCGTACCGGGAGGGCATAGCCGGGTTGATACCAACCGCTTTCGCGAGCTCGGTGTAAGAAAGGCCCATGGCCTCGCGTGCTGCTTTCAAAGCGGGGGCGAACTCAGGGCTATTCGGGTGCGGTAGAGACATTTTTGTTTCCTTGCTGAGGGCTAATAAGTTGATAATACAGTACTAGTGCTGTATTTCAAGCTAAAAGTACCAACTAAGCTGTATTTAAATCTTTCATGCCCGCCAGGCGGGTCCACTCATCCCATGGGGATAGCCACATGCCTTTTGACTTCGACCCGGCCGCCCACGGTCTCACCCTCGACGAAACCCAAACCGCCGCGCTCAAGGCAGCGCTGGGCGGAGAGGTACAGAAATTCTTGGATGGCGAGGTCTCGGGCCTCAAGTCCAAAAACACCGAGCTGATCGGCTCCAACAAGACCATCAAGGCAGAGCTGGACAAACTGAAAGGTCAGTTCGACGGCCTGGACCTCGAGGCGGTCAAGGGCCTGCTGGCAAAGGCCGGTCAGGACGAAGAGACCAAGCTGATCGCAGAGGGCAAGCTGGACGAAGTGATCAGCCGCCGCACCGAGCGCCTGCGCACCGACCTGGACAAGCAGGTCAAGGCAGCCAACGAGCGCGCCGACAAGGCCGCAGCCTTTGCTGCCAAGTACAGCGACAAGGTGCTGGCTGACTCCATCCGCGCTGCCGCCATCAAGGCAGGCGCGCTGCCTGAGGCCGCCGAGGACATCATCCTCCGCGCCCGTGGCACCTTCAAACTGAGCGAAGACGGCGAGCCTATCGCCACTGACCGTGCCGGCGAAGTCGTGTACGGGAAGGACGGCAAGACGCCGCTGTCTCCCCTCGAATGGGCGGAATCGCTGCGCGAAACCGCTTCCCACCTGTGGCCAAGGGCTCAGGGTGCCGGGCAGACCGGCGACAACGGTGGCAAGGCCACGAAGAAATGGGGCGAGTACACCGAGACCGAGCGTGCTGCGATGGCTCGTGACAACCCCGACGCATTCAAAAAACTCCAAGCCACCCGAGGAACCTAATCCATGGCATCTACCCAACTGTCGGACATCTTCGTTGCCGACTACTACGGCACTCTGGAGCCGGTAAATTCCCCAGAAAAGACTGCCGTCTATGAGTCGGGCATCATCACCCGCTCCGCGACTCTGGACGGTATCGCGAAGAACGGCCAAGGCACTTCCGAAATCAGCTACTGGCAGGATCTCGACGCTGATGAGGCGCCGAATATCTCCAACGATGACCCGGATGACTTGGGTGAAGTTGGTAAGGCCGAGCAGGGCAGCATGCGTGCCCGGACCCTGTATCTCAACAAGGGTTACGGCGTTTCAGACTTGACCGCGGAGCTGGCCAACTCCGAGCCAATGCAGCACATCCGCAACCGCTTCGGCACCTACTGGACCCGTCAGTGGCAACGCTACCTGATGGGCGCGGCACGCGGTGTGATTGCGTCCAACATCGCCAACAATGGCGGCGACATGGTGAAGGACGCTGGCGCATCGATCAGCGCAAACGCCTTTCAAGACGCTGCCTTCACCGCCGGTGACGCCGCCGATATGTTCGCCGCGATCGGCGTGCACTCGGTCGTGATGAACCAGATGGTGAAGCAGGACATGATCGAGTACCTGCGCGACTCTCAAGGCAAGATCATCCTGGCAACCTACTTGGGTAAGCCGGTGTTCATGGATGACGGCCTGATCTACGCCCCAGGCCAGTATCTGTCGCTGTTCTTCGGCCAGGGCGCATTCGGCTATGGCGAGGGTAGCCCGCACATGCCGGTCGAAATGCAGCGCAAACCGGATGGCGGCAACGGCGGCGGCGCCGAGGTGCTGTGGGAGCGCAAGACCTACATCCTGCAACCGGCCGGCTTCAGCTGGAAAGGCAGCAACAGCCAGAACCTCAGCCCGACTGCCACTCAGTACGCCAGCGCTGCGAACTGGGAGCGCGTCTTCGACCGCAAGCAGGTTCCGTTCGCCGCAGTCATCAGCGGCACCGCCACCCCTTGACCCCATGATGCGGGGCGCCGGCCTGGCGCCCTGCGCAGGAGATCAGCATGAAAGTCATCTACACCAACACACCGGGCAGCGAGCGCGGCACCTGCTATCGCCGTCTGGACCAGTTCTTTGGCGTGATCGACGGCGCTACCTCGGTGTCCGTGCAGGGCGATGCTCCGCACATCGGCGAGGCCTACCAGCGGCAGGGCATCAGCGTCAGCGAGATCGAGGAAGGGCTGCGCCTGGACGGCCCAACCATCGCTCAGTGGGTGGCGGAGGGCTACAAGGCGTCGGTCTACCCGCCGAACGGCTACGCCCCGGTCAGCAGCCAGGCCGAGATCGACAAGGCGATCGAGGAGGAGGTGGGCGACGAGACCGACCCTCACAAGATGAAGGTGCCGGAGCTCAAGGAGTGGCTGACGGCGCAAGGCATCACCTTTGATCCAGCCCTCAACAAGCCAGATCTGCAGGCCCTGATCCCATCGAAGGAATAAGCCATGACCGACTTCATCACCGTCGCTGATGTTGACCAGGCGCTCGGGCAGGGCTGGGCAGGAGACGGTGATGCGGTTCTCGCCGTTGCCATGGCCAATGCCTGGCTCACGGCTAAGATCAAGCGTGCTGTGCCTGAGGTGGTGCCTGACGCAATCAAGTCCGCTGGCGCGCAGGTGGCCAAGCTGGCCGCAGCCGGCAAACTTTACAGGGACACCGACCGCGAGGTGCAGAGCAAGTCTGTTTCCGCGCAGGCCGGCACCTCGACGAGCAAGACCTACGTTGCAGGCTCCGTGGAGCGATCGAGCGCCGAGAACTTCGCGCTGGACCTGATCGCGCCGTGGACTCGCCGCCAGGGTACCGTAATCCTCAAGAGGGTTTAGGTCATGGGCATGCGTGAAGAAATCCAAGCGGAATTGGCTGAGGCCTTTGACGACCCAGACGGCCTTGCCAATGCAGTCCGGCTAGTGGAAGGAGTGCGCTCCATCAAGGGCGGCTACGACCCTGCCATCGGCGGCACGGCGCCGGCATCCACGCTTCACTACACGGGTCGTGGTGTCTTTGGGAGCTATCTGGCCAAGGAGATCGACGGCTCACGCATCCAGACCGAGGATGTGAAGCTGCTGGTACTCCAGAACGAGCTTTTCGAGGGCCAAGCCGGTGCCGTCACCGATGTCCCGGCGGCGCCCAAGATCGGCGACCAGGTGAGCGGCTACCGCGTACTCAACGTTTCCGAGGACCCAGCCCAGGCGACTTGGACGATTCAGCTGAGGAGGTGACATGGCGCGCGGCTCACACATGGCCCAGCGGTACGGCGGGCAGCAGGGTGGATTCGCGGAGGCCATACGGGTGTTCGCCGAGCAGGCTGAGCAAGCCCTGGACGCCACCTTCCGCGAGATCGTGATCGAGATCGGTAGCAGCGTTATCCGCATGTCGCCGGTCGGCAACCCGGAGTTGTGGGCGGCCAACGTGGCGCACCGGGCCAAGGCCACCAGGGCAGCCGATGACTACGACTTCAAGGTCGCGGTACGCAACACCCTGATCAACCTGAACCAGGACAACTTCACAAAGGCCGGCAAGCTGCGCAAGGGCGTGAAGTACGCCAAGCCCCTGACGAAGACCGAGCGGGAGCAGAATTTCGCCACCAATGGCCTGGTCGCCGGTCAAGGTTACGTCGGCGGGCGGTTCCGGGGTAACTGGCAGTTCTCCATCGACTCGCCCGCTACTGAAGAGCTTGACCGTATCGACCCATCCGGCAGTGAGACGATTGCTGCGTTGCTGAGCCAGGTGCAGGCGCTGACCATCGGCCAGACGGCCTACATCGTGAACAACCTGCCATATGCCGTGCCTTTGGAGTACGGACACTCTACCCAGGCGCCCAGCGGCATGGTCCGGGTGACCCTGGCCAACTTCCAGCGCATCGTCGACGAAGCCATCAGGAACAACAGCGTATGAGCCATGCACGAGCCCGCCAGGCCATCGAGATCAAGCTGATGGCCTGGGCCACGGCGCGCCCGATCCGGGTCGCAAACTTCGAGCAGGGTTTCGAGGCCGGGCCCGACGAAACCTACCTGCAGGCTTTCCAACTGCCGGCGGGCACTACCTGCCGCTACCTGGGTAGCGATGCATACGAGTATACCGGCGTCTACCAGGTGAGCATTGTTTGCCCGGCTGGCCAGCCTCTGGCTACCGCCGAGAGCCTGGTCGGTGAGCTTTCGAGCCTCTTCAGGGTGGACTCGGCGCTCAGCCGCAGCGGCTTTGAGGGCCTGGTGACCGAACCATTGGACCAAGGCCCAACCCTCACCGAGTCGGCGACCTACACGGTCCCGACCAGCTTCACCTACCGCGGCGTCGCGGACCAGTAACACCAGAACGCTCTTCAGGCCACAGCTAGGGGGCACCCGAAAGCGCCTTCCCTGGGGCGTTGCTGTGGCCGACCTATTTCCAGGGCTATTGCAGGGGATACACCGTGGACAAACTGATTATTGGCGACACCGAGATGAGCGTGATTGATCATGGCGGGCAGCCGTGCCTTACGCTTGCCGAGGTGGCGACCGCTCTTTACGGAAAAGGGGGTGATGGAAATGCGACCCCCTTTGAAACCCGTGTGCGCGACCTCTATCGGCGCCATGTAGATGAGTTCACTCCGACTATGACCGCACTGGTCAAGATGAAAACCAGGGGCGGCGAGCAGGAAGTGCGCGTATTCAGCCTTCGCGGTGCTCACCTGCTCGGCATGTTTGCTCGAACTGAGCGTGCCAAGCAGTTTCGCCGAGCCGTTCTTGATGTGCTGGACGAGCAGGTTCGACAGGGCGAAACGCTCAACGCCGAGTTCCAGCGCACGTTGCTCGAGTACAGTGGCAAGCAGGCGGTCGCCAGCTTGTGCGGGAAGGGCCTGCGCCAGTGGCAGCGCCAGAAGCCGCCGCTAGAAGCAAAATTGAGCGATCTGGCCTCACAGCTACAGCCATCGCTACCACTTCACTGACACCACCCTGACGAACGAAAGCCCGCCCTGTGCGGGCTTCGTCGTTTCTACCCAAGAGGAAAACACCATGGCCGCACGCTTCCCGCTGCCGAACGGCTCTGTGCTGGAAATCGCCAGCGTACTCGCTACTGCCGTTGCCTTCACTGCCCTGACCAACGCTGCACCTCCGGTGGCGACCGCCGCCGGCCACTCCATCAAGAACGGTGATGTGCTGGTGGTGAGTTCGGGCTGGTCGCTGATCAATGACCGTGCCGTTCGCGCGGCCAATGTCGCCACCGACAAGTTCTCGATGGCAGGCCTCGATACCACAAACACGGACAAGTACACGGCCGGCGCAGGCGTCGGCTCTGTAATCCCGGTAACCAGCTGGGCTCAGATCTCGAAAGTGACCGCTTTCACCTCTTCCGGCGGTGAACAGCAGTACCTTACTGTCGGGTACCTCGAGGACGATGACGATCGCCAGTTCCCCACCAACCGCAACCCTATTACCTTGTCGATCACTGTTGAAGATCAGCCTGCGGCTGCCTACGTTGGTCTAGTTGAGGCCTACGGCGACAGCAAAGAGCTGACGGTCGTCCGCCTCAAGCTGCCAAACGGCGACCAGATCCTCTATCCGGGTTATGTGAGCATCACCACCACCCCGACCATGGAGCGCAACAACCTCATGACCCGAACCATCAGCATCGCGCTCTCGGGCCGTCCGGTTCGCTATTTGGCTGCTGCCTAAGGAAATCCCATGGCGAAGATCAAAATCGCACAGAACCCGACGTTTACCGCCGAGGTGCAAGTGCCTCGAATCGGTGGAGAGTCGGTGCCGGTAGAGTTCGAGTTCCGCTACATGGACCGGGTAACGCTGGCCGGCATGTTTGATCGCTGGAACAACGCGCGCGAAGCCTGGGCAGAGAAGGCCAAGGCCGATAACGCGACCTGGAAAGAAGTGACCGCCGGCGAGATCGCTTTGCAGGCTGAGCAACTGGACGAAATCGTCACCGGGTGGGACCTGGAGGACAAGTTCAGCAAGGGCGCGATCCTCGAGTTGGTCCGTACCTGTACCGGGGCGCCAAAGGCCGTCATCGACGCCTTCCAGGCTGCCTACAGCCCGGCCCGCCTGGGAAACTGAGGGCGGCCGCTCGGGCGTGCTATGAGCAGGGTCCCTCGGCTGAGCAGTTGGCGGCTCTAGGCCTGACCCTGGCTGACATTGCAGAGAATGAAGTGGAGGTGTGGCCGGATGCCTGGTCCGCCTTCCGCCTATTCGACGCAATGGGCACGCAATGGCGGGTTGGCCCCGGTGGCCCGTCCGGGCTGGATTACACGGTCATTCCGACAACAGCCGCAATGTTGGGCATCAAGCGCCGCGACCTTCCCGATATTTTTCCCGATCTCCGCGTGATGGAGGTTGAGGCCTTGGCCGTCATGGCCGAATCGATGGAGTAGATCATGACCACCATTGCCTCTCTCGGTCTTCAGATCGACTCCGGTGATGCCGTCGAGGCCAAGGATAACCTCGACCAGCTGACGGACGCCGGCAAGCGAAGCGAGGAGTCGGCTGGGCGAACTGGTCGCGCCTGGGAAACTGCGCTGGGCAGCCTGCAGGGTGATACCCGGCAGATTGTGCAGGAGCTGCAGGCCCTCAACGCCAAGCAGACCGAGTTGGCCCAGCAGATGGCCACCGTGGGGCGCGCCGTTACCAGCGCTTCCACGGCGTTCAGCAGCGCCGCCGCCAACATGGGGGCGTTCCGGACTGAGGCTGCGCAGGCCGGACAAGTCCAGCAGGCGCTGACTACTGCCACGGATGCCGGTGCCCAGGCTGGCCGCCGTGCCGCTGAGTCCGCTGATGAGCAACAGGCCAGGATTCTGGCCGTGGCCAAGGCCTCGCTTGAGGCCAGCCAGTACGTTCAATCGCTCAACCGGGCAACCGAGCAGAGCGCCGAGGTCACCGCCCAGGCGAATGCCGTGCTGTCCGACAGTGCCAGCCGCCAGGCAGCCATCAACAGCCGGGCCCAGGCCCTCATCGCCACGGAGGAGCGTCAGGCTGAGGCGGCGAAGAAGGCCGCTGGCGCGCATCGGGACGAAGGCCAAGCCCTTGAGGAGCTGCTGGGTAAGATCGACCCGACAGTCGCGGCAATGGGCCGGCTGGACCAGATGGAGCAGAAGCTGAAGGGCTTCCGCACCAGTGGCGCGCTCGATGCGGAGACGTTCGGGGAGTACCAGACCAAGATCGACCAGGCGCGCACTGCGCTGGGCGGCGCCGATACTGCGCTGAACAAAACCGGCATGTCGGCCAAGGCCACGGCTGCGGCTTTGCGCGGCGTGCCGGCGCAGTTCACCGACATCGTGGTGTCCCTGCAGGGCGGCCAGGCGCCGCTCACCGTGCTGTTGCAGCAGGGCGGGCAGCTCAAGGACATGTTCGGCGGCGTTGGCCCGGCCGTAAAGGCCCTCGGCGGTTACGTCCTGGGCCTGGTGAACCCGTTCACCGCCGCGGCCGCTGCAATGGCCGTGCTCGGCTACGCCTACTATTCGGGCAGCGAGGAGGCGGTCGGTTTCCAGAAGGAGCTGATCAAGACCGGTAACGCCGCCGGTACAACGGCGGATCAGATGTCGGGAATGGCGCGCCAGGTCGCGGCGACCGTCGGTACCACTGGCGCCGCGGCTGAAGTCCTCACCCAGCTGGCCGGTAGCGGCAAGATCGCCTCTGAAAGCTTCGTCGAAATCACCGAGGCAGCCCTGGAGTGGCGGTCGGCGACCGGCAAGGCAGTCGAGGAGACCGTCGCCGAGTTCGTGAAAATCGGCAAGGACCCGGTTGCCGCAGCCAAGGACCTCAATGAGCAGTACAACTTCCTCACCGCATCGACCTACTCGCAGATCGTTGCCTTGAAGGAGCAGGGCGACACCATCGGGGCCGCCAAACTTCTCACCGACACCTACGTCGATACCATCAAAAACCGCAGCAAGGAGGTCACCGAGAACCTGTCGATCTGGGAGCGCGGTTGGAAAGCCCTGCGGGGCGAGGTTGCTGCCACCGTAGACTCGGTCAAAAACATTGGCCGCGACCAGGACATCGCAAGTCGTATCGTCGAGACGCAGCAGCGCCTGGCGGCGGCGCAGAGTGCGGTGAACGGTGATCCTGACGACACCGCAGCGCAGAAGAAGCTGACCGACGCCAACCTTGAGCTCAAAGCTCTCATCCAGCAGCGAGACACGCAGCAAGCCATTGCGAGGGCTCAAGAGCTGGATGCCCAGCGGCAGCAGGCGGCCATTGTGGCCATCGGCAAGATCGACGCCCTGGAGAAGTCCGCCAGGACCAACGCCGAGAAGCGTGCCGATGCGCTGAAGGAGTACAACAAGTCTCTGGACGCGATTCGCAAGGTCAATCCGAACGATGAGCGCCTCAAGCCCGAGAACATCACTCGGGTGCAAGCCGACATCGCCAAGCAGTTCAAGGATCCTGCTGGGCGTACCACGTCAGTCGACCTCTCCGGGTTCAACGATCAGAAGAACGCGCTGAGCGCCATTCTGGCCGAGTACAAGAACCACCAGAAGGAGCTGGACGCGGCACAGAAGGCCGGCCTGATCTCGCAAGAGTCGTACGCAGCCCAGCGGGCCGCAATCCTCCAGCAGCAAAAGGCCGAGGTCACTAACGCCTACGAGGCAGAGATCAAGGCGCTGGAGGATGCCAAGGGGCGGAGTAGCACCAGCGTCCAGCAGCGAATCCAGCTCGACCAGAAGATCGCCGACGCACGGGCCGCCATGGTGAAGGCGCAGAAGGACGCCGATACCGAGCTTTCGGTGCTGGCGACCAATGAGCAAGGCCGGCTGGTCAAACAGGCCAGGGCCGTGCAGACCTACACCGATGCCCTCGACCAGCAGGTCCTGGCGCTCAGGCTGCAGGGGCAGCGTTCCGCTGACGGCCTTGGGCTCGGCGATCGACAGCGCGGCTTGCAGGATCAGCAGAACGGCATCACCGATCGAATGAACCAGCAGCGGTTGGACCTGGCCAACCAGTACGGTGACGGCTCCCGCGGCATGAGCCTCGATGAGTACACCCAGAAGCTGGCGGCGCTGGGCAAGACCGAGAAGGACTTGCAGGAAACCACCATCGCCAACTACGAGCAGATGACGGCTGCCCAGGGCGACTGGCGGAAGGGTGCGTCGTCGGCCTTCCAGAACTACCTGGAGCAGGCCCGGGATGTCGCCGGGCAGACAAGATCCCTGTTCACCAACGCCTTCAGCTCGATGGAGGACGCCGTCGTGAACTTCGCCATGACGGGCAAGTTCTCGTTCGCCGACTTCACCAAGTCGGTGCTGGCCGATATGGCTCGCATTGCAACACAGCAGGCTGCTTCTGGCCTACTGGGTAGCTTAGTTAGCTGGGGCGCCACTGCGGCCTCTGCCTATTTCGGCGGCGGCACCGGCAACGGCATGGAGGCTGGGTCTTCAGGCGCGGTGTCGTCCAACCTGGGAGCATCCCAGGCCGGGTACTCGTCCGCGTATGGATTCTCTGACGGCGGCTACACAGGAGATGGTGGCAAATATGAACCTGCCGGCATTGTCCATGCCGGCGAGTTCGTACTGCGTCGCGAAGTTGTCAGCCAACCAGGAATGCTCGATTACCTGCAAACCCTGAACAGTCGCGGCTACGCAGATGGCGGGTTGGTGACGCCGACGGCGGTACCCCGCCAGATCTCCAGCACGAGTGGTGGGGCTTCGTACAGTTTCCCGGTATCGGTTCAGGTCGATGCGTCTGGGCAGTCATCCTCAGCGGTTCAGTCGCCTCAGGACATGGCTGCAGTCGGACAGGGCATCCAGGCTGCCACCAAGACGGAAGTCGAGAAGGCCATCGCCGCTGGGCTACGGCAGGGTGGTTCGATCTGGCGCGCAATCAACAGGAGAGGCTGATGGCCACCGAAACGTTCACTTGGCAAACCCAGCGCGGAGAAACGCCAGATATCACCTACCGGGTCCGCGAATCCAAGTTTGGTGGCGGGTACCGGCAGGTAGTGGGTGATGGCCCCAACAACAAAGAGGACAGCTATCCGATCACCGTAACCGGCACAAAGGCCCAGGTCCGCAAGATCATGGAGTTTTTTGACCGGCACGGCGGCGCCAAGGCCTTTCTGTGGTCCACGCCGCTCGGTGATTTGGGGCTGTTTACCTGTGCTGATCCGAAGCCCACTCCTGTGGGTGGCGGGCGGTTTAAGGTCTCCGCAACCTTCGCGCGGGCTTTCCACCCGTAAGGAATTCGCATGTCACTGATCAAGGACATCCAGACCTTGGAGCCTGGCAGCGAGGTCCTGCTGTTTGAGCTTGACGGCTCGGACTTTGGGGCAGACACGCTGCGGTTTCATGGGCACGCAATACCGCACACTCCCGAGGAGCTCGCAGCCGCTGGCGCGAACGCGGACCAGCTGCCGGCCAAGTCGATCTGGTGGAAGGGCAATGAGTATGGCGCCTGGCCCATGCAGATCGAGGGCATAGAAGCGAACTCGGACGGTACCGCCGTGCGCCCCACCCTCACGGTGGGTAACGTCAACGGCCGGATTACAGCCCTGTGCCTGGCCTTCGACAACCTGCTCGAGTTCAAGCTGACCATGCGCCACACGATGGCACGGTACCTGGATGCGGTGAATTTCCCGGCAGGCAATCCAGAGGCCGATCCGACGGAGGAAGCCATCGAGGTCTGGTACATCGACCAGAAAGTGTCCGAGCACGGCACGACGGTTTCATGGGAGCTGGCAAGCCCTGGCGACGTGGGCGGGGAGACGGTCGGCCGGCAGATGACCCAGCTATGCCACTGGGCAATGACTGCCGGATACCGTGGTCCGAACTGCGGATATACCGGCCCTTACTACGACCTGGACGGCAACCCCACGGACGACCCGGCCAAGGACCAATGCAACGGCTGTCTCGACTCAGGCTGTACTGTTCGCTTCGGCCAGGGCAACCAGATGCCCTTCGGCGGGTTCCCTGCCGTTTCCCTAATTGCACGGAGTTGATCATGCGCAAGCACATCATTGCCGCCGTGCAAACGCACGCTGCGGCGGAATACCCGCGGGAGTGTTGCGGGCTGCTCATCTCCGTGGGGCGGGGCCAGCGGTACTTCCCGTGTGAGAACACGGCTACCGACGCTACAGAGGAATTCCGCATCTCGCCCGAGCAGTATGCTGCGGCCGAAGAGCAGGGCGAGGTGATCGGTATTGTGCACTCGCATCCAGATGCCACCAGCAGGCCGTCACCTCGTGACCTAGCCATGTGCGAGGCCACTGGACTGCCGTGGCACATTCTGTCGTGGCCGGAAGGCGACCTGCGCTCCATCACGCCCACCGGCTACACGCCGCTGCTTGGCCGACCGTTCGTGCATGGCGCTTGGGACTGCTGGCAGGTCTGCGCGGACTGGTACCAGCGCGAGTGGGGGCTGAATTTTCCGTCGTATGTCCGGGAGGAGGGGTGGTGGGAGAAAGCTGACGGCCCGAGTCTGTATGAGCAGGCTTACGAGGCTGCCGGCTTCTACCAGGTCAGCCAGCCCCAGCGCGGCGACATGATCGTCATGGCAGTGGGGCGCACAGCTCACCCGAACCACGCCGGCATCTACCTGGGCGCTGACGCTCGGCTGCCGGAGGAAGCGGCGGAGGTCTTCGGACCTGGTCCGTTCATGCTGCACCACCTGCTGGGGCGGCCATCAGAAATCGTTGTGTTCGGCGGGCCCTGGCTCGACCGGACGCGCCTTGTGTTGCGTCATCGCGATGCGAAGTGATGGTACATTCCCGATTTTCAACGGAGGGAATCACATGCGAATTCTGATGGCAACCATGGGTCTGGCGTTGCTGGCGGGGTGTGTGACAACCGCAGATTTGGAAGGAAACGATCCTTCGATTAGCGCGGTGACGAAGAAAGATCCAAAGCAGTATGCTTTATGCGTATTCCCTAAGTGGCAGGCCGCCAGAACGGAGTCTTCTATGGTGGAGACCGAAAGCGGCTACCGCCTGTGGGTATCGAATGGCAGCATGGCAGACGAGCTTCTTGATATCACCAGGACGCCTGCCGGCAGCTCGATCACTCTTCGACAGCGCATGCCATGGTCGGCCATGCCGGGTCGTTCCGCTGTGGAGCGCGCCGTCAGGTCATGTATTTGATCGCACACCACAAACCGCCTACGGGCGGTTTTTTAATGCCTGGAGGAATCATGGCAGCTACAGCGGCCAGCTATCAACCAATGACCATTATCAAACTATCGGGATCTTTGGCTCAGAAGTTCGGGCGAACGCATCGTCGACAGCTTGACAGCGGTGAGACCTGGGAGGCTTTCAAGGCTCTGAAAGCCACGCTAGAAGGATTCGAGGAGGAAGTCAGGCGACTCGATGGGCTGGGGTTGCGCTTCGCCATCTTCCGTAATCGAAAGAACATTGGCCTAGATGAAATGAATCTCCGAGGCACTCGGGAGGTTCGTATTGTGCCGGTTATTCATGGCAGCAAGCGCGGCGGTATTCTTCAGACCATCATCGGTATCGCTTTGATGGTGTCTGCCATATGGTTGGGCCCATCCGCATTTTACGCTGGACTTTCTATGACGCTGGGCGGAGTAGTTCAGATGCTCAGCCCCCAAGCTAAGGGTCTGTCTCAGAGTGCCGCGCCGGAAAATCTGCCGAGTTACGCATTTGGCTCAGCCAAAAACACCACTGCCAGCGGCAACCCCGTCCCTATCTGCATCGGCGAACGACGGTGGGGTGGGGCGATCATTTCAGCGTCGCTTGAGGCGCAGGACAAGGCCTAGGGCCGATTCAGCGAACAAGCCGCCCACGGGCGGCATTTTTTTGCCCGGAGGAAACCATGGGCCCAGCAGATCACGTTGATATCACTGGCGCCAAGGGAGGCAGCAGCAAGCCGAAAACCCCTGTCGAGGCCCCTGACAGCCTGCAGTCGACGAACATCGCTAAGGTTCTGTTAGCTGTTGGCGAGGGCGAGTTCGACGGCGTGCCGACCGACCGCGACATCTACTTCGACAACACACCCATCATGGATGCCAGCGGCAACGTGAATTTTCCGGGCGTTAATTGGGAGTGGCGCCCAGGCTCCGTCGAGCAAGAATACATCCAGGGTATTCCTTCGGTTGAGAATGAAACCACCGTGAATGTCGAGCTGCGCAGCGACAACCCGTTCACTCGGGCGCTGAGCAACACGCAGCTTTCGGCCGTGCGCGTTCGCATGTCCTGGCCGCGCCTGGCGCAGCAGGATAGCAGCGGCAATACCAACGGCTACCGCATCGATTACGCGATCGATATCGCCACCGACGGCGGCGCCTACGTCGAGGCACACCTTGGCGCCGTGGACGGCAAGACCACCAACGGCTATCAGCGCTCGGTGCGTGTGAACCTGCCCAAAGCAACCTCCGGGTGGATGCTGCGCGTGCGGCGGATCACCCCGAACGCTAATAGCGGTACGGTGGCTGACACGATGACGATTGCCGGCTATACCGAGATCATCGACCAAAAGCTGCGGTACCCAAATACCGCGCTGCTCTATATCGAGTTTGATGCCCAGCAGTTTCAGAGCGTCCCGGCAGTGACCGTTAAGTGCAAAGCTAAGCGCTGGCCGGTACCGACCAACTACGATCCTATTGCGCGTACCTACACCGGCGTATGGGACGGCACTTTCAAGCAGGCTTGGACCAACAATCCTGCGTTCGTCACTTATGGCGTGTGTGTGGAGGATCGCTTCGGCCTGGGCAAGCGCATCAAGTCGTGGATGGTCGACAAGTGGGAGATGTACCGCATTGCCCAGTATTGCGACCAGCAGGTGCCGAATGGTGTCGGCGGCCAAGAGCCACGCTTCCTTTGCGATATGAATCTGCAGGGTCGCGCTGAAGCATGGACCCTGCTGCGCGATCTGTCTGCCATCTACCGGGGCATGGTGTATTGGGCACACGGTTCGCTGTTCATGCAGGCGGACATGCCGCGCGCGCAGGACATTGACTACGTGTTCACGCGGGCCAACGTCATCGACGGCGAGTTCGTGTACGGCGGTGCTGAACGCAATACCCACTACAGCCGGGCTCTCGTCAGCTATGACAACCCTGCCAACAACTACGACACCGACGTCATTCCTGTGACCGACAATGCACTCCAGCGTCGGTACCGGGACCGTCCAGTGGAAATCTCAGCCATAGGCTGCACCCGTGCGTCCGAGGCTCAGCGCCGCGGCAAATGGGCGCTACTGAGCAATAGTCAGGATCGTACCGTAACGTTCAAGACCGGCATCGAGGGCCGCATCCCGCTGCCTGGCTATGTCATCCCTGTGGCTGATGAACTGGTGGCCGGTCGCCCAAATGGTGGCCGTATCGCGGCCGCCGCCGGACGCGTTGTGACCCTGGACCGTGACACACCGATCAAGGCTGGCGACCGCTTGATCTTGAATCTGCCGAATGGAACGGCTCAGGCGCGCACCGTGCAGTCGGTTGCCCGGCGTGCAGTGACGGTGACCGCCGCGTACAGCGTGCAGCCTGAGCCTGAGCTGCAATGGGCGATCGACTATGACGATCTGGCAGTCCAACTATTCCGCGTCCTCAAGACTGTGCGCACTCAGGATGGCGAGTACGAGATCACTGCGCTCGAATTCAATCCGAGTAAGTTTGCGGCTATCGACACCGGCGCCAAGCTGGACGAACGACCGATCAGCGTAATTCCGGTGACCACCGTGCTGCCGCCGGCCAGCGTAACCCTGTCATCGGCGCACATGGTCGACCAAGGCATCGCGGTCAGCACCATGACCATCGCCTGGCCGGCAGTGGAGGGTGCCGTTGCTTACGATGTGGAGTGGCGCAAGGACAACGGCAACTGGGTTCGCCTGCAGCGCACAGGTGCGGCTTCCGTAGACGTCGTCGGTATCTACGCTGGCGCTTATCTAGCCCGAGTACGCGCGGTGAGTGCGTTCGATATAACCTCGATCTGGAAAAGCTCGGACCTGACCCAACTGAACGGCAAGGAAGGCTTGCCCCCGTCGGTAACGCATCTCACCACCGAAAGCTTGATCTTCGGCATCGGCATCAGCTGGGGCTTTCCAGCTGGCGCGGAGGACACTCAGCGGACAGAGCTATGGTACAGCGAGGGTTCGGATCTTGGCGCGGCCACCAAGCTGGCCGACCTGGCCTACCCGCAGAACGAGTATGTCATGCAAGGTCTGCGCGCCGGGCAGCGCTTTTACTTCTGGGCGCGCCTGGTGGATCGCACGGGCAACTTGGGGCCGTTCTTCCCTACTGAAGGCTCTTATGTCACTGGGGAGTCCAGTTCAGATGCCGGGCCGATCCTTGACCAGATTGCAGGCGAGATCCTTGAAAGTCACCTTGGGCAGGCGCTTACCGAGAAGATCGACCTTATCGACGGTGACGGGCCGGGCTCAGTGAACGACCGTCTTGGCGAGGTGCGCAGCGAACTGGACCAGCAACTCAGCGACGTGAATAACCACGTCAATGAGGTGCAGAACGAGCTCCAGCAGCAAATCGACACGATTGGCGATCTGGCTGACTCGATGCCCTATAAATCCGACCAGGCCTACACAGCTGGCCAGAGCGTATTAGGCGAGGATGGCCGTCTTTACCAGGCCAAAATCGACGTGCCGGCGGGCAATCCGCCGCCGAATGCCACTTACTGGACCGACATCGGCCAGGCAGTGCAGACAGCCAACGGCATGGCCGCACGCGTGCAGACGGTCGAGACCAAAGTCCAAAACCTTGAAGGCACATCCTCGGCACAAGCCCAGCAAATCACTGGCTTGCAGTCGAGCCTGACCACTACCAACGGAAACGTCACTGCAGCACAGCAGGCCGCCCAGGACGCGGCAGCGCTGGCCGGTGGCAAGGGCAAGGTTATTGTTCAGTCTGCGGCGCCGGCAGCAGTTGATCGCCTGGCGCAAAACCTTTGGATCGATACCACGGGCAATGCTAACACCCCGAAACGCTGGAATGGTTCGGCCTGGGTCGCGGTTACCGACAAGGTGGCCACCGATGCGGCTGCAGCTGCGGCCAACGCCCTGGCTGTTGCTCAGACCAAAGCGGACGCTTCTGTGGTGCAGGGCTTGACCACGCGCGTGACAGATGCCGAAGGTGCGCTGTCGTCCCAGGGCCAGGCCATCACAGGCCTGAATAACAGCCTGACCACCACCAATCAGAACGTCTCCGCCGCGCAGCAAGCAGCCCAAGCCGCAGCTGACGCCGCTGGCACCAAGGGTAAGGTGCTGTACCAGTCGACCGCGCCGGCAGTGGCGGATCGTCTGACCCAGAACCTCTGGATCGACACCACCAGCAACGCCAACACGCCGAAGCGCTGGAACGGCTCGGCATGGGTTGCCGTAACGGACAAAGTTGCAACGGATGCCGCCGCCGCAGCAGCAAATGCCTTGAACCAGGTGGCTACCAAGGCCGATGCCTCGACGGTTCAGTCCCTGACCAACACTGTGGATCAGCAGGGCGCAGCGATCACCGCCAATGGCCAAGCGCTCACCAACATCAATGCATCGCTCGGCCAACTTGCTAGTGAAAACCTGCTGTTCAACCCGTCTCTGGAGGCGGTTAATGCGAACACGGCCTGGCTGCCGGATGGCTGGGCGCTGGGCAACTCAGGGTCAACGCTATCGGCCAACTTTGTCGCATCTACCCTAGAGCCGGGCGGAAAAGCGCTGCGTTTGACAGTGACCATTCCGACCACCAACAACTACGTCGATCTCGTGCAAGACACCATCAAGTGGCCTGGCGTAGCGGAAGGACAGGTGTTGACGATCTCTGGCCATTTCCGGGCTACCAGCGGTCTGATTGCTCAGCTGTTCTTTCAATGGCGAGACGCCAACGGGGCCAACATCAGCACTGATGGCGCCACTTCGCAGAACGCCTCGACTGCACCAGAGGCTTGGCAGCGCTTCAGTCGCACTTCTGCACCGGTCCCGGCAGGGGCTGTCTCGGTAAGGATAATTTACCGAATCAGGGGGCAACTAAGCGGTGCCAGCACCACCGGTTGGTGTGAATGGGACCGTCTGCAGTTGGAATTGGGTAACACCATGACTGGCTGGCGTGACAACGGTAAGGTCAATGCGGCTGATACTCTTGCAAACGCTGCCGCCACGGCAGCGCTGACGGGTAGGGTTGCAACCACCGAAGCCGGACTCACGAGCACTTCGACTCAGCTGACGCAACTGGATAACGCGCTCGGGGATGCGGGCGGGGAGAACCTGTTCTACAACCCGGGCTTTACTAAGTTCGCAAGCTTGAACGGTGCGGCGGAAGGGTGGGACACCGAGGGTTCGGTTACCTCGACCGACACCCTGGTGACATCCTGGCTCAACACTGGCGAGAAAGCGCAGAGGATCGTTGCGTCTGGTCTCACCAGCAGCAACCAGTACAGGTCGCTTCGGCCAGCAGGCAGCAAAAGGATCAAAGTAAATAGCGGTCAGGCCGTTACGGCCTCGGTGTTTGCCCGGAAGAACGATAGCAATGTCGGGATGCGGATCTTCATCCAGTGGATAAACGCTTCGGGCGGCGTGATCAGTGCGCCCAACTCGAATCTGACGCCGCTGACGGTCGCCGGCACGCGGTTGACGTTCTCGGCGGTGGCGCCAACGGATGCCGTTGATGCATACGTGTACTTCCGCATCTATGCGATGACCGCCGCAGCGACCAATGGCACCGTTGAGTTCGCCAGGCCGCAGGCTGAGTACGGTTCACGTGCCACGGGCTGGAGAGACAACGGCCAGCTGAATGCAGCGGCCAACGCTGCGACCTCGGCAGCAGTGGACAGCTTAACCTCCACCGTGACCCAGCAGGGCAGCACCCTGAGCAGCGTGGCCGGGAGGACCACGAGCCTGGAAAACAACCTGACCACCACCAATGGAAACGTCACCGCAGCCCAGCAAGCCGCTCAGGCAGCTGCCACGGCGGCGGGCGCAAAAGGGGAGGTGATCTACGGAACGGCCGCGCCGGCAACTGACAAGCGCTTGGCACAGAACTTGTGGATCGACACCACGGGTAACGGCAACACGCCCAAACGGTGGAACGGTACTGCTTGGGTGGCCGTGACGGATAAGGTGGCCACCGATGCAGCAGCGGCGGCGGCGAGCGCGCTCAGCCAAGTCGCAACCAAAGCTGAGGCTTCAGCCCTGCAAGCGCTAACCAACCGGGTGACCTCTGTGGAGGGCGTCAACACCAGTCAATCCAGCAGTCTCACTGACCTGAGTAACAGTGTCGGCGCGATCCAGGGTGCAATGGGGGGCTTTGGTCTTGATCCTGCGCCAGGTGCGCTTTGGCAGTTCGATAGCACGGTGGAGGGATGGACAGGAGGCGCTGTAACGCTTACGCCAGGTGCTGGGTTTGTCACTGTGGCCTCGACGGGCACCGATCCGCAGATCTATAGCCCCGCCGCGCTGGCCTTAAACGGCGGGCTCTATACGAAGATCCGCGTGTCGATCACTCGCCGTGCCGGCTCTGGCTGGGATGGTCAGCTGTTCTACTCAACATCTGCACACGGCTATTCCGGCAGCTACCGCAAGACTATCGCCAATCCCCAGCTGGTGGTTGGCGCGAGTGCAGTGCTCGAGTGGGATATGGCGAACCTGTCCGCCGGCGGTACGGATTGGATCAGCAACACGATTGACCGGATCCGGATCGACTTAGGCAACTCAACCAACGACGTTTTTGATGTCGATTGGATTGCAATTGGCCGCGCTGCGCCGGCTGCATCAAGTCGAGCGCTGTCCTCTCTGGACTCGAAAGTCACCCAGCAGGGCGACAAGATTACTGCCGAAGCGCAGCGTACCGATGGGCTTTACACATCGGTAGGCAACGCTCAAGCGGCTATCCAAAACGAGATAACGGCGCGCACCAACGGCGACTCGGCGCTCAGTCAGCAGATCCAGAACACACAATCCTCACTGGGTGACACAAACGCTGCGGTGCAGAGGGTTACCAGCACTGTGGCGGGATTGAATGCCGTGGCTAATGCCTCGGAGGTCGTCAAGGTTCAGATCACCGCCAATGGCATTCGGCACATTGCAGGCTTTGGCATCGGAATCGACAACACCAATGGCGTTGTGCAATCGACGTTCGCGATCCTGGCGGGCAGGTTTGCGATTCTCAATCCGTCTGGGGATGCGATCTCAAGCCCGTTTGCCGTGTATGGCAACCAGACGTTTATCAGTGACGCATACATCCGCGATGCGAGTATCACTAACGCCAAGATCGCAGACGCAGCCATCACAGCAGCGAAAATCGGAACGGCGGAGGTCGATACTCTGCGGATCCGTGGCAACGCGGTGACTATCCCGGTAGGGGCGTTCGCTTCGGCGAGTTCGGTCAGCGTGACGGTTACGCTTGATGGCAATTACCCGGTGTTCCTGCTGGGCTCTTTGACGCAAACCTATTTTTCGGACATCACGATGGCTCGAAATGGGGTGGCGCTTTGGGTCGAGCGGCCGCAAGGCAGCAGCATCGCGAGCCGTGGGGTGATGGATTATCCCGGGCCTGGGACGCACACCTACACCCTTTCTTCCAACCACGCCGGCAACACTAACGGCGCCTCGATTCTTGCGGTGGTATGCAAACGATGAACAGTTTGACCGTGGACGGGCACGATCCCTATGAGGTCGTCTCCTACTTTGTTACGGACCAGCAGGGCGTGGTCATTCAGTCTGGCACCTCACAGCGCCTGCACCTGAATGATCACTCACTGGGAGGCGTGCTGCATCTTGGCACCGCGCCGCAGGGGCGCTTCAAGTACATCGACGGCGAGTTTCAACCCTACACGCCTGAGGTCAGCTATGACCTCGCGCGCCGGGACGCGTACCCGCCCATTGAGGAACAGCTGGACATGCTCTGGCACGCGATGGACCAAGGATCGATACCCAAGGCAGAGCCTTTCTACAGCACCCTGCAGGCGGTCAAGCAGCAAAGCCCGAAATTATGAATACCTCACAAACCATTGCCCGCCATGAGCGGGCTTCTTTTTGCCTGGAGAACCCCATGCCATTCGTCGCCATCAATCTGAGCAATGACTACGAAGTCGCCAACAAAACCCGCTACGCCACCCAGGAGGAGGCCGACACCCGTGCTCGAGAAATCCTAAACCAGTTTCCGGCAGCGCAAGTCTGCGTGGCACAAGTGCTGAAGGACTACAGCGCCAAGGTTACCGTCACCGCGAAAGACCCAGCTGAGCCGGAGCCCGCACCCCAGGATGCAGAAGCCTGACGCTTCAGTCTGAAATGACCATAGCCCGCCTAGTGCGGGCTTCTTTTTGCCTGGAGAAAACCCATGACCACACCCCGAGGCATCCGCAATCGGAACCCCGGCAACATTGATTTCAACCCGCGCAATGACTGGCAGGGTCAGATCGGCAAGGAACCTGGAGGCCGCTTCGCCATCTTCGACACGCCAGAGAACGGCATCCGCGCCTTGGGCAAGCTGTTGATCAACTACCGAGGCAAGGATGGCATGCCCGGCGTGGGCGGAAAGGGCATCGACACCGTGCTCGAAACCATCAGCCGCTGGGCGCCGAGCAACGAGAACGACACCCAAGCGTATGCCTCGGCGGTGGCCAAGCGCATCGGCGTGCTTCCCACCGATACGATCAATATCAAAGATCCGGCCACTCTTCGTGGGATGGTGATCAGCATCATCATCCACGAGAACGGCGGTAACCCATATGCGCCGGCGATCATCGATGAAGGGGTGCGGAGGGCGCTGGTATGACGTCTTGGGCCATCAGGGTGGCAGTTCTGCTGGCGCTGCTGGCTTCGTACTGGGGCGTCTACCAGCACGGCCGATCAGTAGAGCGAGCAGAGGCTGCAACAGCAACGGCAAAGCGCGATAGCGGTGACCGGCTGGCCGAGATTATCGGAGAGCGTGGCGCCCGACAGGAAGAACAGCGACGCGCCCAGTCGCAAGAGGAGGCGAGAGCTCATGCCCAAGAAGAACGAACGACTGCTGATGCTGGTGCTGCTGGTGCCGATGCTGGTGGCCAGCGGCTGCGCGACGAAGCTGGAAAGCTCGCCGCCACCGTCAGTTGCCCCGGCACGGATCCCACCGCTCTCGCCCGAGGCCAGGCAGCCACCCGCGCCGCCATGGTGCTCTCCGACCTGCTCGCACGGGCTGATGCTCGAGCGGGAGAACTGGCGAAGGCTTATGACCAAGCCCGAATAGCGGGCCAGCTTTGCGAGAGGTCCTATAATGCATTGATCAACTGATCGGAGCAGGTAATGGAGAAGCGTACCTTCATCGGAATGATCGAAGCAGGCGAGCCGCTATTGAAGGAGGCTCTCGACGCCCTGCGTGCCTATCACAAGGCTCAAGATGAGGGGAAACCCGCCGAGGAGGTCGAGCGGCTTCATTTGCTTGCAGAGTCCCTTTTCCAGGTAGTCAGCGATTACCAGCTTCGAGTCGTGGCCAAGGCTCGGGGGAAAGATCTTCCTCCTCTGCACTGATACCGCTGACCGGCAGTTGCCTCAGCGTCAGGAGGCATACGATACTGTACCAATATACAGTATTGAGCCAACCGACATGCCATTCACCATCCCAGTCCAAGATGACAGTATTCATGGGTCGATCGACGATCTGCTCCAGCTGCGCACGCCCAGCGTTTACTTGGTCAGGGTGGAGGGCGACAGCATGCAGGGCGCCGGCATCTTCTCCGGCGACCTGCTAATCGTGGACAAAGGGATCGAGGCAAGGCATGGGCACATCGTCATCGCAGCGCTAAACGGCGATGCCTACTGCAAGCGAATGGTGGTCCGGGATGGGATGGTGATCCTGGCTCCTGAAAACCCCAAGTACCCATCCCGGTACATCATGGCCGGGGATCACTTCGAGGTATGGGGTGTGGTGACGCACAGCATCCGGGATCATGATCGCTGGTTGTGAGTAGCTATATAAAGGAGGGGAAGCGGTCGGCAGAACGCCGGATGATGGCCGAAGCCAGTGGGGAGATTTTCGGGGGATTGTGAAATCGTGTATTGCACAGTGCGGCACCGTTTGCAGCGAGCGCCCGCTCAAGTCCTTGATCCGTAAGGCTTTAGGTATGTTCTGCACGCATGGGGTGCAAGGGGTCGAGTGTTCGAATCACTCCGTCCCGACCATATATTTCAACGACTTAGCCACCTTCGGGTGGCTTTGTTGTTTTCGGGCATAGTGACTTTTCGAGTGACTTCGCATTTTTCTTCATCCGATTCTCCTTTTCAGAATCGTCAGCACCTGCCCGCGTGAGTCGGTTGCCGACACCTTGTTCGCTGCATCTATCAGCTGACCAAGCTGTGCGCCGGAGTAGTGACTGTTCACGCTTCCGTTCTTATGGCCCAATAACGACTTGCGGTCCTCTTCAGTGACCCCTGCTGCTTTCAGCCTCCTGCCGAAAGTATGTTTGAGGTCATGGATGCGTATGGACGCGAACCCTGGGTGTGCCGGCCGTAAGTGTTGCTCCTGCCAGAGCTTCGCCGCGCGCACCCGAGCTTTCTTCCAGGCTGAGTCGTTCATGCGATGGATAGCCGTGCCGTTGTATAGGAAAACCCACTCACGGCTGATGCCTCGCTGACTATCGATGACCGACTTCGCCACGCTGTTCAGCACTACCAGGCGCTCGTCCCGGTCCTTGACCCCCGAGTTTTCGTGTCGGCCGCCAAATTCGGCCGGTATCAGAAACACGCTAGTGCCAAGCTCCGGTACGAAGATTTCCCAGTCCCACCTCAGCTTGCAGACCTCTTGCTCGCGGCAGCCCGTGTTCACCTTGAACAGGGCCTGTAGTGGTCAACTCATCCCGGGCACGGTTTTGAGTTTTTCTTCTGCTTTCGCTGGAGCCAGCCCATCGTTGAACTGATGAGGCCGGATCCAGTTGTAGTGGCCCATCAGGTATTGGCCAATGTCTCGTTGAGCTTGCTGCCCGGTCAGGTAGCCCGTGGTCGGTATCCACTCTGATTTCAAGCTGCGAAAGACTCGTCCCATCGGTGCATTATCCCAACAGTTGCCTCTGCGGCTCATGCTCTGGCGCATACGGTAGCGCCACAGTCTCTGGCGGAACTGACGGCTGCCATATTGCGATCCCTGGTCAGAGTGGAACAGGAGTCCTTGAGGCTTTCCACGTTGTTCGTAGGCGACGTGCAGCGCTTTGACCACCAGGTCTCCATCCGGCTTTTCTGATAAGGCCCAGCCAACCACTCTGCGTGCATAGAGATCCAGGACAACTGCCAGATAGTGCCATTTGCCCTGTGCCTAGACGTAAGTGATGTCCCCACACCAGACCTGATTTGGAGCTTCGACATCAAACGCTCGGTTCAAGGTGTTCGGTATATCTGGCCGCTCCACGGTGGCCTTTTTGTACGCATGTGATCCTGGCTGCTTGCTGATCAACGCCAGCTCTCGCATCAGGCTGCGTACCTTGAACCGCCCGGTTTGCTCACCCTCTTCTTGCATCATTGCCATGATGGTACGGCTGCCGGGCGCACTTCGACCTCGCGTGAACAACCCATTCACTCGACTACGCGACCGTAGTCATTCACCGTCCAGAGTTCGCCTTTTGTGACGATGTGCGTAGTGGATCGGTGTGTCGTCCTCCAGCAGAGCTCGCCCCGCCGGGTCAGAGGCCAGCAGGCTGTACTGGTGCAGGCTGAGGAAGCGCCCGTTCTTGTATTCCACATCTCTTAGGGTTCCCTCAAACACGAAGCCGACCCGCTCCAGCAAACGAATGCTGGCGGCGTTCTCCGGCTCAACCTCTGCGTGAATGCGATGTACGCCAAGGGTACCGATGGCGAAGCGGAGGATAGTGGGCAGGCAGTCTCGCATCAGCCCTTGGCCCCAGTGTTCCGGCATCAGCCAATAGCCGATATCCAGGCTCCGATCAGAGTGTGACCAATCGTTGAAACCACAAGCGCCTATCAGTTCGTCCCGTCCCGGGAAGGTAATGCCCCACCAAATGCCACGGTGCTCTTCCAGCAGAGCGTCATACCAGCGCATCTGCTCGTCCGTCGCTTCGAGGGTGTCGTAAGACACGCCGTAGTGGGCAACAACCTGCGGGTTAGAAAGCCCGGCAAAAATCGCCTCGGCGTCAGTGCGATTAATCCGCCGCAGCGTGCAACTGGGCAGGAAGAACTCGGGAAACTCGATAGCTAGGTCCATCATAAAAAAATCCGCAGGGCTGGGTCAGTGCAACAATGGTCGCAGCAAAAGGGGGCGGGAGTAAAAGGACAGTCAGGAAGCTATTAGGCGGAACAGTCCAATAGAGTAATTAGGTTATTACTGGCAGGGCGGGTAGCCAGTTGGTGCTATTGGACACCGGCACTACGGGTCGAAAGCGGACAGCCAACGGAGACTACCAGGTGATACCAATTTTGATACCACTGACACTGAAATTAGGGGGTGAAGAGGGAAGATTTCGCCCAATAAAATCAACTCTTTAGCACCGCTCAACAACCCTAAAATACTGCATGCTGATGTTGGCGCTAGAGATCAAGCGTCCTTGATGCGAGCCCTAGGTCTGGCTCAAATGGTTCTCGCATTCGGCTGAAGGCTGACTAGTCGCCCATTCATGCATTCAGCACTGTATGCCGTAGAGGTAACGCTCGTTAGGCTGCGCAAAACCCAGGCTGTAAGCCCCGTGTTTTCGTTTGCAAAAAGCTCGAAAAGTAAAGATTTTGAGCTGCGTTATGATGGTAAATATCTAACAAAATCACATGGTTATGTGGGTCTCGTCCACTGCATGGGGTGCAAGGGGTCGAGTGTTCGAATCACTCCGTCCCGATCATTATATTCAATGACTTAGGCCATCTCCGAAAGGGGTGGCCTGAGTTTTAGGTAGTTCTCCCGGTTACTACCAGTGCCCCTCGCCAGACCTCAGCCCCGGGGATGAATATTGGCAGGCACATACTCGCGGCCGCTGCGCCTCTTAGGCGCCATCCCGCTTCGCTAGGGCTTCCAGCGCCGTACTTCCTCAAGCTTGTATCATGGCTCCGAATCTCACCCCGGGAGCCGAATCTCACGGTTTTTTCAGATCCGTCTTATTTGCCAGTGCCACACGCTCCATACACTTATGGAGTTCGTCAGCGTCATTGCTGGCGTCCTGTTCCCTTCTCAGGCAGATTGACCGCAAGGGAGTTATGCCTCGCGTGCCCTGGCCACCCGATCATTTTCGCGTCCGAAGTCGGTACGCCAGCAGTTGGAGTCATAGGATGAGCAGATATGGTGTGGCCCTTGCGGCATTAAGCTTGTTGCTGACAGGCTGTGGAACGATCAATACGGTTTTCAGTTCGGACGAGGAGACGGCGCAAGGCCTGGCTTCTGCTCAAACACGCTGTGAAGCACTACCTCGCGTTTATAGCGGTGTGTTCTACAACCTGTGCATCCTGCACGGCCCGCCCCAGGTGGCAGAGCAGGTTCCCGGAGCGCCCGCGGGAATCCCATTGAGACTGATCGATTTCATCCCTTCCGGGGTGTTCGACACGTTGTTATTGCCTTACACCATTTCCGTTCAGGCTACCGAGGGTAGCCTGGAGCTGTGAGGCGCCGCGCGTTGTCAGCGAATTCTCCTGCGGCTTGACGCACGTTCGTTCCCTGCGCCATGAAATCTTTCATGTTCAAACGGACACAAAGATGTCAATCTGCTGGCAAGATAATGGCGTCAATAATCGGTGATGAAACGATTCTTTGGTATGAAGGTAGCGCTATCTCAGGCAATCCGCTCTTTAAGATCGGTCCTATTCGAGTCGCATCCGTTCTCGCGTAGCTTGTCGAACCTTGGTTTTGCAAGCATCAGCGCGGTGTGAGGTGGCCAAGCGCTTGCGACATTTTCGTGAGCGCTGGGAGGTGCTTCAGTAAGGCGCATCACGAGAATGAGGAGTGCTGATGGGCACGATATTGGACCCCACTAGTCATTGGCTTGGTGGTATGAGGGCGTTGGCCACGCTCTGCGGCGCGCAGTTGACGCTCACGGTGGTGTCGCAGCCGCCAGACGATGTCGCAGCTTTTGTATTTGCAGGCATTGGTCTGACTGACACGATGGCTGGTTTAATGCTGTCGACATCCGCAATCGATGATGCGATGTGGCTTGGGGTGCTTGTAGATGCACTGCTATAACCCGTTCGTGGTTGCCACCGACGCTGTTTACCACGTGGCCGAGCCTTGGTGCTCATCGCTTCACCTTGTGCCGGCTGTGGCAATAACGCCCTGGGTGGCTATGGACATTTTTGAAGCTCCACGACATGCCCGTTTCATTGAGAATTGCCCGTGAATGCAACAGAACGCTTTTCACCCAGAGTCGTGATTGCCGAAAGCGACCCGTGGGTGCGCGAAATGCTGCGCGAAATCGTTCGCAGCGTGCGCTGCGACGTTCGTCTCAAGGTTTGCAGAGACGGCTCTGAGGCTCTTAGTGCACTGGCCATCAAGGCGGATCTGGTCATTGCTGGGCGAGAGTTGCCCGACATCGATGGCTTGGACTTGCTGCGAGAAGTACGCACTAGGGGCGATGAGATGCCTTTGCCCTTCATCTTGATGAGTGAGCGCAGTGACATTGCCAGCGTGCGTGAAACGCTGCCATACAACCCCACTGCCTACCTGAGCAAGCCCCTTGATCTTGCTGGCTTTCGCAAGCGCCTGGAGCATCTTTTGCTTGAGCCCGGCGAGCAGATCCAGTGCCCTGCGCTGTCTGCGCAGCCAAGCGTCAGCTTGTCGGTTTTTCTCAAGCAAAGACGCGCTTTGGCCGATGGCGGCGCGTTGTTCGTCGATGTGCAGACAGTGCTGCAGCGCGCTTCGATGGGCAATGGGCTGGACTTGCGCGAACTGGAAGAGCAGTTACGCAATGACCCGCAGATATCTGGCGTGCTTATCGCCGCCGCCAACAGTGCCGCAATGTACCGCAATGCCCCAGTGCAGCGCCTACCGCAAGCGCTGAACGTGCTGGGCGGTGTCCACAGCATGAACCTGATTTTGGGCCTTGCCCTTAACCGCAGTGCGCACCTGAGCGATCCGCTGTTAACGCAGTACGCCCAGCATTTCTTGGATATTTCGCTGCAGGTTGCCGAGGCGGCCCGGGCCTTGGCTCGGATGCTGAATCTGGACCAGGACCGCTGCTATTTGGCAGGCCTGCTGCACCGCCTGGGCGACTTGGCGGTACTTCGCAGTTTGCAGGAGTGGGGTATGACCGGCGGCGAGCTCGATGATGAGCTGGTGCAGTTATCGCTCCAAGAGCATGCGGCGCCTTACGGTTCTGCATTGCGAGTGCGCTGGCGCGTGCCACATCAACTGCGACAGCTGGTCGCTGCCATCTATCATTTGGGCGGTGGGGTGTATTCGCAGGAAGTCCTGGTAATGAACCTGGCGGCTCAACTGGCAGGCTCGGTTCCCACTGAGAACAACGAGCAGATCGCCGGCAGCGTAGCAGCACGGTTGCTGAAGATCAGCCTGGCGGACCTCGATTCGCTACGCGAACCGCCCACATTGTCGGCCGTTAACGAGCAAGGGCAAGGCCAGCTTCAATCTTGAATGGCCCTACAGGGCGAGGAAACAGGTTATGTCGTTAGTTGCAAGCTCCGATGCCATGTATCGGTTGTTGGTGCAGAGTGTTATGGATTACGCCATCTACCTGCTCACCCCCGAAGGCTTGATCGCCAACTGGAACCTCGGTGCTCAGCGTGCGAAGGGTTATGAGGCCAGCGAGGTTATCGGGCAGCATTACTCGATTTTCTACAGCCAGGCCGATCGCGATGCAGGCAAGCCGGCAGCCAACCTGGAGCAAGTCCGACGCACTGGCCGCCTCGAGGATCACGGCTGGCGCGTGCGCAAAGATGGCAGCCTCATGCGTGCCCATGTCGTGATCGAAGCTGTACGGGACGATAACGGCGTACTGGTGGGGTTTGCCAAGATCACGCGCGATTGCACCGAGCAGTACTATGCCGAGTTGGCTCGGCGTGAGCATGAGCGGCATTTCCGCTTACTGGTACAGGGCGTTCAGGACTATGCCATCTACATGCTCGATACCGGTGGTCACGTGATCAACTGGAACGCCGGGGCGCAGCGTGCGAAGGGTTATACCGCCGACGAGATCGTAGGCCAGCACTTCTCGGTATTCTATACCCCACAGGATCGCGCTCTAGGCCTACCCGAACAGGGGCTGGAAACCGCGCGCCGGGAAGGCCGCTTCCAGTCTCAAGGGATACGCCAACGCAAGGACGGTTCGCATTTTTGGACCAGCGTAGTGATCGAAGCGATCCATGATGAAGAAAATGGGCAGTTCATTGGCTTTGCCAAAATCACTCGCGATATCTCCGAACAACATCGTTATGAGCTGCAACTGCTGCAAGCCAAAGAGTTGGCTGAGCAGTACAGCCAGGAAATGAGCAACCTGTCGCAATTCCTCGACTCGGTGATTTCCAATATCCCGGCCTGCGTCGTTGTTCAGGACCTGGCCAGCGGCAAAGTCTTGCTGGCCAACAACCATGCTGATCGACTTTTCTGTGGCGAGGCAGGGCACTTGATTGGCGGGCTACCCCGCGAATGCGCGCTGCCAATCACGGGCGAGTTTCTCGAAGAGCAGCTGGCCCGCGGGGCGCGAGCTGCCCATGGGTATGCAGCACAGACCTGTGTGCAAACCGCCATTGGGCCGCGCACACTGCGAAGCCGAGCACTGCTAGCGCAAAACGCCGGCTGCCGGGCCGACTACGTGTTGTTCATTGCCGAGGATGCCACGGATGAGCTCGCAGCTCAGGCGCAGATCCACCACATGGCTCACCATGATGCGCTTACCGGGTTGCCCAATCGCATGCTTTTCAATCAGCGCCTGAAAAAGGCGCTGGCTCAAGGCGAGCAGTCTGGCAAGTTGACAGCCACGCTGTGTCTGGACCTTGATAATTTCAAGAACATCAATGATTCGTTCGGCCACGCCTTCGGCGATAAATTACTACGTGCACTGGGTACCCGCTTGCGCAATGAGCTACGCGAGGCTGACACTTTGGCTCGACTGGGCGGCGACGAGTTCGCCGTCGTGCTGGCAGAGCTGGATAACCCAGAGGCGGCCTGCTGTACTGCGCAACGCTTGATCGACGTCATCTGCCCGCCGTTCCAGATCGAGGGTCATCAGTTCTCGGTCGGCGTCAGTATTGGTATTGCCTACGCGCCGCACGACCAGGATAACGCCGAGCAGTTGCTCAGTTTCGCCGACATGGCCCTCTACGAAGCAAAGCGCAACGGCCGCAACCGCTACGAGTGCTTCCATGCCGGGCTCCGTGCCGAGGCGCACAGGCGCCGGCTGGTGGAAACAGAACTGCGCGCCGCATTGCATCTGGGTCAGCTGCAGCTGCATTACCAGCCGATTGTAGATGTACAGAGCAACCTTATAACCGGCTACGAAGCACTGTTGCGCTGGGAGCACCCAAGCCGAGGCATGATCATGCCGATGGATTTCATTCCGATTGCCGAGGAAACCGGAATCATTCATGAGATCGGTGCTCGGGTGCTGAACCTCGCCTGCCAGGAAGCCGCAACCTGGGAAGCGCAAGAAACGGTCTCGGTCAATCTGTCGGCGATTCAGTTCAAAAATGCCGGGCTGGTGCGTACCGTGACCCTTGCCCTTTCGGATTCGGGGCTGGCGCCGCAGCGGTTGGAGTTGGAGATCACAGAGTCGGTACTGCTGGGCAACAATGAGCAAAATGTGCACATCCTGCGCGAGCTGAAAAGTATGGGGGTCGCGATTGCGCTGGACGATTTCGGTACCGGTTATTCGTCATTGGGTTACCTGCGCTCGTTCCCGTTCGACCGTATCAAGATCGATAAATCGTTCGTCCATGATATGTGCGAAAGCGCCCAGGCGATGTCGATCATTCGAGCCATTACCGAGCTCTCTACCAGCTTGATGATCAAGACCACTGCCGAGGGGGTCGAGTCGATCGAACAGATGCAGCGGCTAGCGGCCGAGGGCTGTTCGCATGTTCAAGGTTACTTGTATGGTCAACCCGAGCCTGCCAGCGCGCTTAAAGAAAATTGGAAAAAGCGCCGGTGACGAGCCTGCTATTACCGCAGGTCGGATGTGTCTGCGTCGGTTGCCATAACTGCGACTCTTAGGTCGATCAATCCGTCATTGCAGTGCTTGGGTGATGACATACTGACCCCGGGTGATAGGGTTGCCAGCTGAGCCAACCAGTATGTACTTTTGCTCGCTTTCATCGCCGCGCCTTGATTGGGGCGCGGCGCTGATGCTTATCCCTTCAGTTGTACCCACTGGCTTGACGCTCAGAGTCTGGTGCACGGCATCCTCGGGACAACGCTCGGAAAGGCCATGTTCGGCGTTACCGCTGAGGGTACAAGTACTGCCTACCACCGCTCCGGAGAAGTGGATGGTGCCATGCAGCGGCATTTCCTCTGCGGCGAGGCAGAGATTGGAGACAGCGCATAACAGTGTTGCAGCGGCAAAGCCTTTCATGGGTGACGTTCCGATTCGAGGTGATAATCGGCTTATCGGCTTGACCGCACAAAATCTGATTGCTGAATCGTTTTTTTCGACAAATGGTAGCGCTATTTTGGCGGAATCTGCGGGCAGCGTTGGGTTTTCCTGATCATCGCCGCTGCAATGGCCAGGCCCTGGATCGATACGCTCGGCATCTACTCAGGAACCATTGCCCTGTTCGCGCATTCACATCTCAGACAGTACTTGTGAGGGCAATACCATGACACATCACCAACAAGACCCGCAGCAATCCGAGGTCCCTGCTCACTCGACGGAGGAGGAAAAAGCGCGGCTCAAAGACAAGAACAAGGACGGTATTCCACCAGGCGCGGAGTGATCGACTCGTCGATCATATGGGCCGCTGTGCGGCCCATTGGCCAGTGAACCTGCGCCTATTGGTGTGCTCAGCGCTGATAGGCCTTGCCGAAATGCCTTTCAAGCCGCGCCTGTACTAGCTCCAGCAAGATCGACAGTACCCAGTAGATCACTGCTGCGGTGGTCAGCATCTCAAGGTAGCGGTAGCTCGAGCGCCCGTACGACTGCGCCAAAAACATTACCTCCCAAACCCCCATCACCGAGATCAGCGACGAGTCTTTGAGCATCGAGATGAACTGGTTGGCCGTAGGCGGAATGATCACCCGCATGGCTTGAGGCAGCACGATGCTGCAGAAAGTCTGCACTGGCCGCATGCCAAGCGCCACGGCAGCCTCGCGCTGGCCGCGAGCTACGCCAAGAATACCAGCGCGGAAGATTTCGCTCAGGTACGCACCGTAGTTCAGCGACAACGCAATAATGCCGGCACTGATGGCTCCAGGCACCAGGCCCACCTGCGGCAGGCCCAGATAAATGAGCAGAATCTGGATCAGCAGCGGCGTGCCACGAAAGAACGATGTGTAGAAACTGGCGATGCCCACCAGCACTGCGCTCTTAGACAGCCGCGCAAGCGCAGCAGCGAAACCCAACATCACTGACACGACCATCGAGCACAGGCACAGGAACAGGGTCAGCGCCGCACCCTGCAGAAAACCATTGGGTCCTAGCTTGAAACCGGCGAGGTTGGGAAACTTTTCTACGATGATCGCAAACTTCAGGTCGAAGCTTAGGAAAAACGCTACGAACAGGGCGAACAGGGCCAGCCAGGTCAGATACAACCGGGTACGAAAACCGAACAGGGCGGTGGTCTTGCTGCGGGCCGCAGGTTTGGGTGCGGGAGGGAAGTTGCTCATTTGCTGATATCGGCACCGATCCATTTCTGCGAAATCTTCGCCAGCGTGCCATCAGTTTTCAGCTCGGCGAACACCTGACGCACCTTGGCGTCCCATTCTGGGTCGCCTTTCTCGATGGCTACCGAGTTCGGCTCTTCATACAACGGGGCGCCGGCCAGCTTGAAACGCTTGTCCTCATCCAGGCGTGGCTTGGCGGTTACCAGGTTGGTGAGGATGGCGTCCAAACGTACGCCTGCACCCAGGCTCAAGTCCTGGAAAGCGACATTGTCGGTGTCGTAGGGCGCTACCTGCACGGCCTCGAACGGGTAGTCGATCTGACGGTCCTCGTCGCCTTCGATCACCAAATTCTTGTTCAGGTAGCTTTCATAACTGGACGCTGCGGTCAGGCCTACCTTGCGGCCATTCAGATCCTTGGCGCTGTGGATGCGTTCATCGTTGGCATTGACCACGATGACAGCAGGCGAGGCGTAGTACTCCACTGGGAAGGCGAAGACCTCAGCGCGTGCTTTGCTCGGAGTCATCGAGCAAATGCAGATGTCGTAGCGCCCACTCCAGCGGCCGGCGGCGATCACGTCCCAGGACGGAGTTTCCAGGCGCAGCTTGACCCCAAGTTTCTGCGCCACCGCCCTGGCCACGTCGACATCGAAGCCGTCGAGCTGGTTCTGATCGTTGAGGAACGAGAACGGCGGGTAGCTTTCCATCAGCACGTTCACCATTTCCTTATTCGACTCGACGCGCTCAAGCGTAGTGCCGGCGAGGGTTTGAGTAGCGGTAGCGAGCAATACAAGGCTCGCGCCGAGCAGGGCGGGGATGCGCATATAAATACCTGAAAAGTTGGCCAAAACTGAATTTGCGTATTAAATAGTTATAACTCATTCATACCTAGTGAATTTTATTCATAAGAACCTTCAGAGTAGTTATATGAAACAACGAGCGTTGGTAGTGCTGGATGGTGGCATGGGTCGGGAATTGCAGCGTAGCGGCGCGCCGTTCCGTCAGCCCGAGTGGTCGGCGTTGGCCCTGAGCGAGGCGCCCGAGGCAGTAGTGGGGGTGCATGCTGCATTCATCGCCGCCGGTGCGCAGGTGATCACTAGCAATAGCTATGCGGTGGTGCCATTCCATATCGGCGAAGAGCGTTTCGCTCAGGAGGGCCTGAAACTGGCCACAGTGGCAGGCCAGTTGGCACGCCGGGCGGCTAATGCCAGCGCGCAGCCAGTTCAGGTAGCGGGGTCGTTGCCGCCGCTGTTCGGTTCTTACCGGCCGGACCTGTTCCAGCCGCAGCGAGTGGCTGAAGTGCTCAAGCCGCTGCTGGAAGGGCTGGCGCCAAATGTGGACCTTTGGCTGGCGGAAACCCAGAGCTCGATTGCCGAGGTGCGGGCCATCCATAGCCATCTGCCTGCCGACGGCAAGCCGTTCTGGGTATCGTTCACCCTGCAGGACGAGGATGTCGACAGCGTGCCGCGCCTACGTTCCGGCGAGCCGGTGGCCGATGCTGTCGAAGCTGTGGCGGAACTGGGTGTTGCAGCGCTGCTGTTCAACTGCAGCCAGCCAGAGGTGATCGGCGCGGCGCTGGATGTTGCCCGTTCGATCATCGAGGCACGCCAGGCGGACATCGCCATTGGCGCCTATGCCAATGCCTTCCCGCCGCAATCGAAGCAAGCGACTGCCAACGATGGCCTCGACGAACTACGTGAAGACCTGGACCCGCCGGGTTATCTGGCATGGGCTCGCGATTGGCGCGGGCGAGGGGCTAGCTTGATCGGCGGCTGCTGTGGCATCGGCCCGGACCATATCACCCAGATCAAGCTCAACCTCTGAGGAGGTGGCAGCCGGACTTGAACTTGAGCGGACCTGAATTATTTCCTGTCCTGCCGGTCAGGTATTGAGTCTTTTCTCTACCTTCGAGGTGCTCATGCCTGTATATACCGTTCGCTACTGCCACGACGGCCAGCCGTCCACTCACACCTTTGACCTGAAGCAGCCTCGGTTGCCTGTTCACGAGGCTGCGCTGCATGTGATGCTGCTGCATTTCGGCGATGGTGAGAATAGCCTGGTGATGCCGCCAGCCGATGCTAGCCCTGAGCAGATCCTGGAGCAGGCTGAGGTCCTTGGATTTTCAGATATACAAGTTGTCTGAAACCATGGTCCGGCATTTATACGCCTGATACAAAAGGGCCGGCGGTGGAGCGCAGCTCCAAACCGCCGGCAACCGGTTTTTTTATTCTACGATGCAGGTCCAACGGTGGTTGTGCCGGTACGGCGCCCTGGTGAATACCACATCGGTTACAAGGGTCATGCCGCGCTCTTGGAGAGCTTCGGCAAGTTGAGCGAGTGTCTCTGCTTGGATAGTCATAGCTGTCACCTCGTCAGATTTACTACGTTCATAAATCCTGACCGGTCGGGCAATTGACTGATTCAATTTTTTTACAGCCTATCGCGCTCAAAACTCGAGTGTGCCCTGTTGATACGCGTCATCGAGCGGTTCGATCAAGTCGGCACCCTGGTTTTTCACGTTCCCCACGGCCTTGGCAACGGGGAACCAGCGAAAGTCCGTGGCTGGGCTGCAGCCCGATGCCACTATCTGCGCTGCGCGGGCGGGCGCGGTGGCGGGGTCCAGCCACTCTCTGGCCAGGTCGGCCGTGAGCACCAATGGTTTGCGGTCGTGCACGTCTATCAAACCTTGGTCCGCTGCGGCCGTGATGATCACGAAACCATCGCGCTCGTTGCCTTCGATGCCCGGCTGCACCTGTGCCAGCGCTGCGAAGTAAAGTGGTTCGCCGTTCACCCTGGTGATGTAGTAGGGCTGTTTCTGCCTGGGGTTGCCGGGGGCAGATACCCATTCGAACCACCCATTGGCTGGCGCCAGGGTCCGGGAGAATGGCCACAGCTCTTTGAAAAACCGCCCTGTCATCACCGTTTCTGCCCTGGCATTGATGGGGGCAGGGCGTTTGCTCTTTGCCCATATGGGTGACCATCCCCACTTGACTCGATCCACCCGCAAGCCCTGCTCGACCTGGTGAATCAGCTCGACACGGGTTGCCGGCGCGACGTTGAAGCGATTGATCGGTTCATGGTCATATCCATTGATGACCACCAGATCGAGGGCCAGCTGCTTCAAGTAGTGGTCCATGGATTCATAGATCGAGTAGCGCCCGCACATTTTTCACCTCTCGTCCGTCTGAAATCTCATTGTTCAGCATTGACCGTCTGCGCGATGAACGATTAACTGTATATGCATACAGTTTGCATCGGACTTCCTCCCATGACCATCACAATTTTTAGTACGCCGCCTGAAGGCTCTGAATCCCATGCGTTATACGGCTTCAATGTTCCAGCCGGCTTTCCCTCGCCTGCAGCGGACCATCTGGAAGGCCACCTTTCCCTTGATGAGTTATTCGACATCCGCGCGCCCCATGTGTATCTGGTGAGAGTGGAAGGCGACAGTATGCAGGGTGCCGGTATCTATTCTGGCGACCTGGTCATTGTGGACCGCAGCAGGGAGGCCGCGCATGGCGATATCGTGATCGCAGCCATCAATAGCGAGCCGGTGTGCAAACGCCTGCATCGGCGCGATGGCGTGGTGATCCTTAAATCGGAGAATACCGCCTACCCCCCGCGCTATGTGATGGAAGGTGACGACCTGATGGTGTGGGGCGTGGTGCGTTACAGCGTGCGTGATCATGCGCAATGATCAGGTGTTCGCGCTTATCGACTGCAACTCATTCTATGCCAGTTGCGAGCGCGTATTCCGCCCAGACCTCGCCAAGACGCCTATCGTGGTCTTGAGCAACAACGATGGCTGCGTGATTGCCCGGTCATACGACGCCAAGCCTTTCGTGAAAATGGGTGAGCCGTATTTTCAGGCCAAGGAGAAGCTCCGCCGTCATGGAGTCGTGGCGTTCAGCAGCAACTATGCGCTGTATGGCGACATGAGTGAACGCGTCATGACGCTCATCGAGTCGATGGTACCGGGCACCGAGGTGTACAGCATCGACGAATGCTTTGCGGATCTGTCCGGCATTCAAGAGAACTTGACCAACTTTGGCCATGGCCTGCGCTTACGCATTATGCAACGCACGGGCATTCCGGTAGGGGTGGGCATCGCGCGTACCAAGACGCTTGCGAAGCTGGCCAATCATACCGCCAAGCGGCTGCTCAGCCACACGGGCGGGGTGGTCGACATTACCGAGCCGGTAAAAAGGGATTGGGTTCTGCGCAACACCAAGGTCAAGGAGGTATGGGGTATCGGCCGAAAGATGACCGCGCACCTCGAAGCCATGGGGATCATCACGGCAATGGACCTTGCCAAGGCGGATGCCTGGACGCTGCGACAGAGATTCAGCGTGGTGGTTGAGAAGACCGCGCGGGAGCTGGCCGGCACCGCTTGCCTGGACCTCGATGAAGTCGAGCCGCCCAAGCAGGAAATCTGCAGCAGTCGAATGTTCGGCAAGCGCTTGAGCGAGCTGGCGCCCATCAAGCAGGCAGTGGCCACCTACGTAGGCCGAGCCGCTGAAAAGCTACGGGCCCAGGGTTCGGTGTGCAAGCGTATGCGAGTAAGCATCCGCACGGGTATGTTCAATCCGGATGAAGCCCACCACGCTCAGGGCGCTCTGGTGGAGTTGCCTTACCCCACAAGTGACACGTTGCTGATGACAAGGCTGGCTACAGATGCCGTCGCGCGCATTTTTCGCCCCGGCTACCGGTACAGCAAGGCTGAGGTGCTGCTACTGGACCTGAGGCAGCCGGGTGAATTCTCGCAAGATCTGTTTGCCCTTAAGCAGCCGGTATCTTGTGACCGACTGATGCAAGTAATGGATGACATCAACCAGCGCTGGGGTAGCGGAACGATGCGTGCCGCTACGGTACCGGCGGCCCCAGATTGGGGGATGAAGCGCGAGATGATGAGCCAGTCCTATACCACGCGGATCGATCAGCTGTGGACGATCAAAGGTTGAACCCTCTTCCTGAACCTCTGCGAGGGATGCCTATTCGAGGCAAGCAGCGCAAATGCAGATAAAAAAGGTATTTTCGGCAATTTGCTTACTATATTCTGAGACTTCAGGCTAATTAGCCACCCAACCAGCAGGTTCCCCATGACTTACAATAATTCGAACGACTCAGGGCCTGGCCAGCCGGAAATGAAGGATATTCTCGACGCAGCAGGGGTGTGGGTTGAGCCCCCCAATATCCGTAGAGGTGGTGAAAGCGGCGTTCTGAAGGTGGAGCTTCAGGGTTTGACCTTTTACAAAAAGCAGCAGGTAGGGCATGTCTATCGCAGCTTGCGCCATCCTTTCGGCTACCCAACGGTGGCTCGTGAGGCGAAGGCTATGCGTGCCGCAGCATCGCTGGGCGTAGCCACGCCGTCCTTGCTGCACAGCGATGTCCGTAAGGACCATGGCGAATGGAAAGCGGTAATGGTGACTGCAGCACTCGAAGGCTATGTGTCGCTAGAAGATTTTTATGCGCAAGGCATGCGTGAGTCCATCGGCCAGCGGCGCTATCACGAAGTGTTGGAAGCCTACGGCAGCCTGTTGGCTAAGTGGAATTCTGGCCGATGGCAGCATGGTTGCCTGTACCTCAAACATGTCTTCATCGACTTTAGCGAGCCGAACATCAAGGTTGCGTTTCTCGATTTCGAGAAAGCCCGCCGGCGGCTGACCGCTGTGAAAGCCAGCAGGCATGATTTAAGGCAGGTCAAGCGTCGATCCGGGTGGGGGAATGAAGAATGGGAGGCCTTCTGCAGAGGTTACAGGTATTCGTTCGGGACGAATGCCGAGCGGCTTCTCGTGGCGTGTTGAGCGGCGCCTGTTTGCGAGTGCTGGCCTTCAGTCCATCCATCGCCACAGCGGTTCGTCCAGCAGTCCAACGCCTCGTAGCTGGGTTTGCCCTTGGTGCTTTTCCAGCTCCAGCACATTGCATCCTTCGCACGCCGTCAACGCGTCAATGAGCACTCGGCTGTGTGACACCACCCATACCTGGCTACGCCGTGATGCACGGATAATAAGGCGAGCCAGTGCTGGGAGCAGGTCTGTATGCAGGCTGGTTTCCGGTTCGTTGAGCACCATCAGCGATGGCGGGCGCGGCGTCAGCAGCGCGGCCATCAGCAGCAGATAACGCAGTGTCCCATCCGACAACTCGGCCCCGCTAAGCGGGCGCAGCAAACCGTGTTGGTGCAGCCGCACGCTGAACAGGCCGCCCGCTGGCGCATCGATCGCTAGGCGGCTGCCTGGAAACGCATCTTCCAGGGCGGCGAATAGGTCTTCCACATCGCCGATTTCGATGATGGTCTGCAGCGCGGAGGCTAGGTTACGGCCGTCGTGGTGCAGCACTGGGGAACGGGTACCCAGTTGCGGGTGGCGGCATGGCGCATCCCGGTCGATTCGAAAGTGGTCGTAAAACCGCCAGCCGTTGATGAACGCCCGCAGCTCGCCGATCTCCGGTGCTTGCCGGGTTCGCCCTACGATGTTGAAAAAACTTTCGCAGCTATCGGCATGTTGATCGAGCACTGTCCAGCCGTGCCCATCACGGGCGCGCACCATGGCGTTTCTGCGCTCGACCAGCAACGAGGCTGGCCGATAAGCCCCGCCTCCCCAGATGCCTTCGCTCTTGATCTCGGGGTCGAGCATGAATGCAGTGGGGTAGGGTACGGGTATGGGCAGGCCAAGCGAAATGGCAAAACCGAAATCCTCAGTGGTAAAGCCTAAGCGCAGGCGTTTGGCTTCGTTCGGTTGCTGACCCTGTATGGGGACGTCACCGCGCTGCATCCGTGCACTCATTTCGGGCCCGGCCCACCAGGTCGAACCAAGCCCGCCTTCACGGGCGAGTGCCTCGATGACAACCCCCTGGGCCGTTTCGGCCAGTAGACGAAGTGCTTTGTACAGGTTGGATTTACCGCTGCCGTTAGCGCCAGTCACCAAATTGAGTTGGCCCAGGGGCATTACCATGTGCTTGATCGAGCGGTAGTTGGCGATGGCGAGCGTAGTGAGCATCGGTGCTCCAGTCGATACGTTGATAACGTAGGCGCAGGTATGCGATCGGGCTTGATGAGCGCAGTGGGGCGACAGCGACACAGAGCCTAGATTTCCCTGGCGAGGCATGCAACGAAAATCAGGTGTCGGCGGCATTTTTAAGAAATGTCTTAGTGGAACGGGTGAAGTGAAATTTCACCTCGTGGGGTAATGGCAGCAATGCCAGCTTGGGCGGCATGGCGGCCTTGGCAGGTGATATTCACAGTGGTTTTGCCTGTATCAGTCATGCTCAGGCACGAAATCACGGACAATTCATACTCTTTCTGCTGCTCGAAAGCGCTGCATGGCTTATCCTTGCATCACGCAATCAACGTAGAAGCAGTGAATTAACGATGGGTTTTGAACAACTAGCTGAATTACGTGACCGCCTGCGGTCTGAAAAAGCGCAGCAGGCAAAAGCCGACACCCCGCGCCCCGCCAAGCGTAAGCCTGCCTCCCAGGCCAAGGTGCGCGAGCAGGACCCGGCGGTGGAGGCCATCTGGCCATTGCAAAAGCATTTCCCGTTGGCTTTCCCGGTGAACCCGGCTCCGAAGGTTCCGCTCAAAGAGGGCATCTTCAAGGATGCCGAGCAACACCTGGAACTGCTGGGTATCACCAGCGAGCAGCTTAAGCTTGGCATTTCGACGTGGTGCCGAGGCAACCGTTACTGGTCCAGCATGGTCGAGAATGCCCCGCGTCTGGACCTTAACGGCCAGCCTGCTGGTGTAGTTACGGCAGGCCAGGCACTGTATGCCAAGCAACAAGCCTCGCGCCAGCGCGGCCAGGCTCGCAAGAACCGCGCCAAGGCGAAAGCGGCGGAACCTGCACCGGCCGTTCAAAACCCTGTAGAGCAGGCGGCAGACTAAGTTGGTTTTCGCGCTCGGCCCTGCGTCTTCGCTGGCACAGGGCCGCAGTATGTTCAGGGCCAGGGCAAGGTGTTTGACCCTGGCATCTGCAAGCCGGCGCTTAAGGCTACTAGCCGGTTTTCAGTTGCGATAGCTGGACTTTGAGGTCGGCCATCAAACGCTGGCCTGCTGCTTCGAGCAGGTCGCCATAGAGTGCGATGGTGTTGCAGCGGTGGCATGTCAGGACAGACTTCCTGTACAACCGTCGCGGCTTGGTGAACTCCTCACCTTCGCATTTGAGGCATCTCAACGTAACGCTCATGACCGTTCGCTCCATGAAAATTCTGCAGAATCCATCCTGCCCTTCGCCGCTCGAGAAACGCGCGACGGTAGATTGAGTCGCCGGGAGCGGTAAACGTTCATTTTGGTTGACCTGAAAAGTATCAACCAAGTCTCAGATGAGCCGAGGCCGCGCAGTGCCGGTGCGATCTACGCGTTGAGCGCCCGTTTCAACACCTCGTAAATGGTGCTGTCAGCTGACTGAGCAACATTGAAACGCATGAAGTCCTTTGCCGCCATGGCCTGGCTGAACGCGTTGCCAGGTGCCAGGACCAATCCTTCTCGCAGGCAAGTTCTGGCCAGCATTGCCGCATCCGTGCCTTCTGGCAATTGGCACCACAAGTACATTCCGGCTCGGGGCACGATCCAAGGTTTGATGCCGATGGCTTGTAGCTGCACCACTGTTTCATCCATTGCCTCGGTCAACCTCAGGCGCACGCCCTCCATGTGCTTTCGGTAGCCGCTATCGGTGATAGCGTGATGAACGATGTCTGCGGCCATGCGCCCGCCGCCGAACGTCGTGGCGATCTTGAGGTCTACCAGCGCTTCGATCCAGTCGCAGCGCGCGGCAATGTAGCCGCAGCGGATCGACGCCGAGATGGTCTTTGAGAAACTGCCGATTTGGATCACTTGCTCCAGGCCATCGAAGGCCGATAGCCGTGGGGCAGGGGTATGCTCGAAATCACCGAAAATATCGTCTTCCACGATCACCAAGTTAGTGGCATCGGCCAGCTTCAGCAGCCGATGAGCCGTGACCGCAGACAGGCTAGCGCCGGTTGGGTTGTGAATACCGGAATTGGTGATGTACAGACGAGGCTCGTGTTCGAGCAGTGCTGCACCGAATGCAGTGGTGTCCGGGCCTGTCGGGGTGTAAGGGACACCGACGATATTCACCCTGTGGGCTTTGAGCAAAGCGTGAAAATTGAAATAGCAGGGGTCATCGACCAAAACCGTGTCACCGGGCTGCAGCAGAAAGCGGCAGATCAGGTCGATGGCGTGAGTACCAGACTCGGTCAGCATGACCTGCTCAAGCGGGGCATCGATCCCGATCCCGCCCAGCCGTCGCGACAAGAATTGCCTGAGCGGGATATGGCCAAGTGGTTGCGCATACTCAGCCAGATTCATGGTGTCGGAGCGGGCAGCCACACGTAGCGCTTTGCGCACGCCGGCTTCGTACATCCAGGAAGCCGGCAGCCAGCCGCACCCCGGCTTCAGGGCGTCACTGCTGGTTTCCAGCGATTGGCGTGAGATCCAGAGTGGGTCCACCTCACGATCGAGTTTTGGGCCAAGCTCGGTGAGGGCCAAAGGTGCGACTGGCCCTCCCACGAAAAAACCTGAGCCAGGCCGCGAGGTCAGTACACCTTCTGCCATCAAGCGCTCATAGGCTTCCAGGACCGTAGACACCGAGACCTGCATGGCCTGGGCCATCGCCCGCACCGACGGGATGCGGGTGCCAGGGGTATAGGTCCGGGAGGCGATCCTGGCCTGTATCACTCCCATGACCGCTTTGATTCGCGTGCCGTCGCGCTTCATTACACCCTCGACTGTGCTGGATTCAAATGCATAACAGTTCGGTTGAACCGTACTGGACTGTACATGGTCCTGGTCTGCCTGTCAGTGCTGTACTGAGCACTGACAGGCAGAGGACTCATTGATGGAAAAGACAACCAGTGGCTGGCTCAATGGCTTTATGGGCGTGGCAATATTCGCCGGCTCATTGCCAGCAACTCGCATGGCGGTAAGCGCTTTCGAACCCACGTTTCTGACCTGTGCCAGGGCGACCATCGCCGCCTTGCTGGGCGCGTGTTGTTTGATGGTGCTGCGCCAGCCTCGGCCCAAGCGCTCGGATGTGGCGTCGCTGGCAGTTACTGCACTTGGCGTGGTAATAGGTTTTCCCCTGCTCACCGCTTTGGCCTTGCAGCATGTCAGCTCGGCGCATTCCATCGTTTTTGTCGGTTTGTTGCCAATGTGCACTGCAGGGTTCGCCGTACTGCGCGGCGGTGAACGCCCTGGGCCGTTATTCTGGCTATTTTCAGTTGCAGGTGCCGGGCTGGTGGCGGGCTATGCGTGGTTGAGCGCGAGCAACGGTTCGGTCCTGGGTGACCTGCTGATGATGGCAGCCGTAGTGGTATGCGGGTTGGGTTATGCCGAGGGTGCGCGCCTGTCGCGCAGATTGGGCGGTTGGCAAGTGATCTGTTGGGCGTTGCTGGTAGCGTTGCCATTGATGCTGGTGCTGACGATAGTCAATCTTCCAGCTCCTGAAGCCTTGACCAAGGCTAGCGGCGCCGCCTGGTTAAGCTTTGGCTACGTTTCGTTGTTCAGCATGCTGATCGGCTTCGTATTCTGGTATCGAGGACTGGTGCAGGGTGGGATTGCGGCCGTAGGCCAACTGCAACTGCTGCAGCCGTTCATGGGGCTGGGGTTGGCGGCGCTGCTGTTGGGAGAGCACGTCAGCCCGATAATGCTTGCTGTAACCCTCGGGGCTGTGGTCTGCGTTGCCGGAGCGAAGAAGTTCGCTTAATGAAGGCCTGCATAAAATCTACTGGCTGATAGAAGCGTTGTTGTCTCTCTCTGGTGAATGGGTATTGCTAGGCTGATCACGTACATCGTTCAACAGCATTTCAGGGGGATATATGTCAGTAGAGAAGGTTGCAATCGTTACCGCCGGCGGTAGCGGCATGGGTGCAGCGGCGGCACGTCGGCTGGCGGCTGAGGGGTTCAAAGTCGGTGTTCTTTCATCCTCGGGCAAGGGCGAAGCGCTGGCGCAGCAGCTGGGAGGCGTCGGCATCACTGGCAGTAATCAGTCCAACGAAGACCTGCAACGTCTGGTTGACAGAGTCATTCAGAAGTGGGGGCGCATAGACGTCCTGGTAAATAGCGCGGGCCACGGCCCCCGAGCCCCGATACTGAACATCAGCGACGAGGATTGGCACAAGGGCATGGAAACCTACCTGCTCAATGTGATTCGCCCAACCCGTCTGGTCACGCCATACATGCAGCGTCAGGGCGGTGGTGCGATCATCAATATTTCCAGTGCGTGGACATTCGAGCCAAGCGAGCTTTTCCCGACATCGGCAGTGTTCCGCGCAGGCCTTGCGTCGTTCAGCAAGATCTTCGCTGACCAGTATGCAGGTGACAATATTCGCATGAACAATGTGCTACCGGGTTGGATCGACAGCCTCCCAGCCACGCAGGAGCGCCGCGACGCTGTGCCGCTCAAACGCTATGGCTCCAGTGAGGAAATCGCCGCCACCATCGCCTTCCTCGCCAGCCAAGGAGCTGCGTACATTACCGGGCAGAACATAAAAGTAGACGGCGGTGTTACCCGCAGCGTTTGAGTGCGCAAGGGCCGGGTGCTTGATTGTGATTCTGGTGCAGCAAGGATGCTCGCGCTAAACATGATTTGTGTGCGGCTCAGATCACTTTCACAGCACGGCCAATGAACTTCACTGGCCCCGTCGGAAGCCCGGTGGATGAACCGCCGGCCTTCTCCAGGGTGAGCTCGAACAATTGGTTGGCCTCCAGCGGCGGCAGGCTCTGCAGCGGTAGCCGGTAAAGCTCTCCAGGCTTGACTAGGCCCAGCGAAACCGGTGCGCGCCACTGGTTGCCCTTGGTCCAGAACTGTAAGGCCATACCTTCGGGGATCGCCTCATTGCCAAGCGGAATCAGCTCGATCATGCGGCTGTCGCTGGCCTGTACCACCCAACCGGGCGCCTGAGTGCTCGGGGCCACCAGCACTACCATAAATTGAGGAGTGGGCGGCGGCGTGGTGAGCAAAGTGAACGCCAGCAACACGCTTGCGACCAGCCCCGTAGCGCTCAGCGCTTGCCACATGCCAAGGCGTTGCCACCACTTGACCCGTGGCAAGACCTGGGGGGTGATGCGTTCATTCAGGCTGCGTTGGATACGGCCCCAAAGGCGGGCGCTCGGTGGGTGAGGTGTAGCTAGTGCGGTCAGCTCGAGCAGACGCGCCTCCCAGTCATCTACCATGGCGCGCAAGGCCGGATCGTGCTCGAGGCGCTGGAGCACTGCGGCGTGTTGCTCTGATGACAAGGTACCCAGGACGAACTCGCCGGCCAAGGTATCCATTGCTTGGGCAGTATCCGGTTTCATCCTAGGCACTCCCGCAGCGCCTGGAGGCTGCGCTTGATCCAGGCTTTGACGGTGCCCAGTGGGGCGCCCAACAGGGCAGCGATCTCGGCGTGACTGCAACCGTCCACATAAGCGTGCAGGATGCAGCGCTGTGGTGCGGGCTGCAATTGTTCCAGGCAACGATATATTTTCGCTGAGCCGGACCACAGGTCGATGTCATCCAGGCCATTTTGCAAGCTGCTTGAGATATCGACGGCCCCATCGTCCAGCACGGTTTCACGCCGGGAATCGCGAATGGCATTGAGGGCCAAGTGGCGCACGATGCTGTAGATCCAGCCCTGTGCCGAACCGCGCGCAGGGTCGAAGCTACCCGCACGGGTCCAGATGCGGATGAAAGCATCGTGGACGATGTCTTCAGCAGTTGCATTGTCACGGGCGATACGCCGGGCGACGCCCAGTAGCCGCGCGCCTTCGTGGTCGTATAGCGCTTGCAGGGCTCGTCGGTCGCCCTGTGCACAGGCCTGCAGGCAACGACCGAAGTCAAAAGGGGTGACCGGCGAGTTCAACGTCTGTGGCTTCCTTGTGTCATGCAAGGTGCCCCGGCCTTGAAGCCGGGGGCTTGCCAACGAGCGTAGATGAACAATAGCAAGGTGTCTGTTCAACGTATTACTTATGTGTCCAGAACACGTAGTCGGCCTGGTACTGCACCACCTGCTTGGCACCTTTGTTTTGTACGGTGCAGTCACTGGCTGGAGCCACGCCGCCGCGGGTGGCCAGGCGCTGGATATAGCTCACGCCCTGCATGGCGCCTTTGCCTTCGGCAGGGTTGGCCTTGACCAGTTGGTAGGGCAAGGCGCCCTTGTCCGCTGGCGCTACCGCAAGCTGAGTGCCGGTGACCTTCGAGCCATCTTTGGCCTGCCAGGTAGCGGGTGGGCCGAAGTACTCGCCTACCTGCTTGCCGGCACGATCATTGAGCACGGCCTTGGGACCGACGAAGGTCCATTCGGTTTGGCCGGGGCTGTTGCTCTTGTCGCGGCATTCATAAGTGACCTCGCCCACGCCGACGGTCTCGAGCAGAACGCGATGGCCATCGGGCACCTTGACCGCATCTGGCAGCTCGGTTTGGCCATGTGCGGGTTGCAACGCCAGGGCGATGCTGAAGGCAAGCAGGCAGGCAGAAAGTTTGCGAGTCATTGGGAGTGCTCCTGACAGGTCATTAGGCAGGGCGGTCACAAGCCGCCCATTAGCAATACCCGCCAGCGCCAGGATTGGATGCACTCAAAGAGAAAAAAATATCGGCTGCGTTCGCTACAAAGCTAATCCGCGCAAACGCAGGCGCTGGCGCGCTGTAACGTAGCCTGGGCACACTGCCTCATCGCTCGTGAAAATCTATCGGCGCTGGATCTTGCCCATTGATGAATGTCACCACTTCATCCAAAACCGGCGCCAGCCAACGCATCGGGCGCGCGAACGCTGCCACCAATGTCCCGTGCCCAGGCTTGGAAAAATAGAGTTCGCGCACCGACACACCCTGCTCTCGCAAGCGCCGAGCCATGCCTGCGGTGTTGCGCTGGGGATTGACCAGCGAGTCGTCCTGCGCCGCCATCAACAGTGCAGGGGGCGACTTGGGGCCAACATGGTTGATCGGTTGGGAGTCAGGTGGGGAGTCCGGGAAAAAGAAAATCGGTTTCACTTCTGGGTTTTCAATGGGCAGAAAGTCGTACGGCCCGGCTAGACCGATCCAGCCACTGAGCATTGACGGCTGCATGTTCACCGCTGCTAGCCATTGAGGGTCTAGAGCGATCATGGCGGCGTTGTAACCGCCTGCGCTATGCCCCATCACATACAGCCGCTTGGGATCGCCACGGTATTGGTGGATATGTTGGCGGGTCCAGCCAACCGCCTGCGCACTGTCTTCAAGAAAGCCCTGATAGTGAACCTGCGGGTAGAGGCGATAATCGGCTATCACGGCAACGATGCCACGCGCTGCCAGAGCCTCACCGACGAAACCGTAGTCACTGCGTGAGCCGCGGGTCCAGCTGCCGCCATAGAAGAAAACCACCACCGGTACGTCGCTGGTGAGGTTGACCGGCGTGTACACATCCAGTTGGTTGCGCGGGTCGTTACCATATTTGAGGTTGGATGCTTTGGTGTAGGTGCCGTCTGGGGTAAGGAGGTTCAACACTTTCAGAGGTGAACAGCCCACCAACAGGCCCAGCAGTGCGCCAACTAAACCGATGCGTAAGGCTAACCTGATCATGGTGCGTACTCGGAGGCTGTGTGCTTTTGAGACTGCGAGCTTGCGTTGAAATTCAGCTATTGATCGGGTGCTTGGCGCACCCCTAGCTGAATCCATTGCCCGCAGCGGAGGTTCAGATTGGCCAGCCGCGAAACGATCGACACAATAAAACTTCAGTACACATAATCGAAACCTCACACGGATGGCCAGGAACGACCGACATGGATCGCTTTGCAACATTGACTACAGACCGCCTGCTATTGACGCCGCTGCAGCTGGAGGACTCCGACACCATTCAGCAGCTCTTCCCTTGCTGGGAGGTTGTTCGCTATCTGGATCGGCGTGTGCCATGGCCGTATCCCGATGATGGGGCACTGACCTACGTACGAGACGTCGCGCTGCGGGGGATGGCAGAGGGACGTGAGTGGCATTGGATGATCCGCATGCGCGACGATGCCGATTGCACCCTGGGCAGCATCAGTTTGTATGACCAGCCGGGCAACAACAGGGGGTTCTGGCTCGCACCACAATGGTGGGGCAGGGGCTACATGCGCGAGGCCTGCAGGGCTATCAACGCGTATTGGTTCCAGACCCTGGCTCGCCCGGTCATGCAGGTTCCCAAAGCGGTTGCCAACCACGCATCACGCAAGGTGTCGGAACATGAGGGCATGCGCTTGGTAGACGTCAGGGAAGGCGACTTCGTGGCTGGGCAGATGGCCGTCGAAATATGGGAGATGAGCCGTGCAGACTGGGTGGCTATGTCGGTGTCAACACGCTGACCGTCGCGCAACGGGCGCTGCTCAGAGCGTCCATTGCCGATAGGCCTGTTGGAGCGGATGAACCCGCTCCTGCAACAATGTGCTTTTGCTTGATGGGGGGATCGCGCCTCGAACCCTGACCCTTGCGGCCAGTGTCAGAAGACTGACCAGCCGATGCGCGAGCTGAGCAGCTCCAGCGCGGCCATGCCCGCATAGGAGTTACCTGCCGAGTTCAGCTCAGGCGACCAGACACACACGGTGAACTGCCCCGGAACGATGGCTACGATCCCGCCCCCCACGCCGCTTTTGCCGGGCAAGCCCACCCGGTAAGCAAAGTTACCGGCTTCGTCATAAAGCCCGCTGGTGGCCATGATCGAGTTCACCTGCTGAGTCTGACGCCGGGTGAGGATCTGCTCGCCACTGTGCTTGCAGAACCCGTCGTTGGCCAGGAAGCAGAAGGCGCGCGCCAGGTCCAGGCAGCTCATCTGCAGCGCGCAGTAGCTGAAGTAACTGCGCAGCACCGTTTCGACTTCGTTGTGAAAGTTACCGAATGACTGCATCAGGTAAGCCATGGCCGCGTTACGCGCGCGGAACTGGTATTCCGAATCGGCCACGCGTGCGTCGATTGCAATATGCGGGTTACCCGACAACCGCCTTACGAAATCGCGCATCGACAGGGTGGGCGCGGCGAAGCGCGACTGATTGATATCGCAGATCACCAGTGCGCCGGCATTGATGAAAGGGTTGCGCGGGCGGCCGCGTTCGAACTCCAGCTGTACCAGGGAGTTGAAAGGTTGACCCGAGGGCTCGTGGCCCAGTCGCTCCCAAATGGCTTCGCCTGAATGGCCGATCGCCTGGACCAGGCTGAAGACCTTGGAAATACTCTGCACCGAGAACGGTACCAAGGCGTCGCCTGCGCAGTGGTAGCTGCCATCGTTGCCGTAGACAGCAATGCCCAGTTGCTGCGCCGGCACGTCGGCCAGAGCGGGTATGTAGTCAGCGACTTTGCCCTTGCCGATCAAGGGGCGTACTTCTTCGAGAATCTCGTTCAACAGCGTTTGCATGGCGGGCTCTCTTGTCACTTCCCAGCATGACTGCCGGGGTAGGATCTCAGACGCAAGCGCGGCGGCAGAGATCACAAATCGATGGCCAAGTGTTGGGCAGGCCGCCTGCATGTGGCCCGATCTGCAGCCGTTCAGATCGGCGCCTGGGAGGGTTCGATGACGAAAGCTCGACATGGATCTTGCCGAGTGTGATGCCGTGAAACGACGATGCCCACATTCCTGAGGCAGGAAGTGGGCATCGAGGTGCTGCACTTACGGATTATTTCGCGCCGACGACTCCGGCCGTTTCAGCTTGTTGGTGTTGGCGCTTGCGGCCGATCACCAGTACGGCCACCCCGGCAACCAAGCACAGTGCGGCCAAGGGCATCAGCGCCAAGGCGTAGCTACCGGTGGCGTCGTGAATCGCACCATAGGCATTGACCATCAGACCTCCCCCGATCAAGTTGGCCATGGCGCCTACGGCAGCAAGGCCAGCTGCGGCGGTAGAGGATGACAACCAGCCTGATACCAGTGCCCAGAACGGCCCTTTCATCGAATACGCACCCACCAGCACCATGGTCAGCATCACCACAGTCGCCGGTAGCGACGAGGTGAACAGCGTCATCAGCAGCCCTGCCGCGATCAGCAGCATGGTCATTGCCGTGTGCCAGCGACGCTCGCCGGTACGGTCAGAACTGCGGCCCCAGATGATCATCAGCACTGATGCGATGCCGTAAGGAATGGCATTGACCATGCCGATTTCCATGGCACTCAGGCCGAAGGTTTTCAGCAGTTGAGGAGCCCACACGCTCATGGTGCTGCCAGCAGCCGAGGCGCCCGAATAGATCAGCGCCAATACCCAGATATCTTTGTGGCGCAGCAGCTTCCACAACGAGATATGGCCAATGGCGGTTTTCTTCGACGCCTCATCCGCCAAGCGCTTGGTGAGCCAGCCGCGTTGCTCGTCAGTCAACCATTTGGCCTGCTCGGGGCGATCGGTGAGGACGAATAGGCAGGCGATACCTAGAAAGACGGCAGGGATACCTTCGAGGATGAACAGCCAGTGCCAGCCGCGCATGCCCATCCAGCCATCCAGGCTCAGCAGCAAGCCCGACAGCGGCGATCCGATGAAATTGGCAGCAGGAATTGCCACCATGAACAGCGCCACCATCCGTGCCCGGTAAGCCGACGGCAGCCAGTAGGTGAGGTACAGCAGGACACCTGGGAAGAACCCAGCCTCGGCTGCGCCCAGCAGAAACCGCATTACGTAGAGGGAATTGGAGCCCTGAACGAAGGCTGTGCCTGCCGAGATCAGGCCCCAGGTAATCATGATGCGGGCGATCCAGATACGGGCCCCGTAACGTTGCATGGCCAGGTTGCTGGGTACTTCGACCAGAAAGTACGCAAAGAAGAAGAGGCTGCTGGCGAAGCCGAATACCTTGGCCGTGAGCTGCAGGTCCTCGTTCATCTGCAGCGAGGCCATGCCGATGTTGCCGCGGTCGATGATCGCGATCAGGTAGCAGATGATCAGAAAAGGCAGCAGGCGCCAGGCGACACGGCGCATGGTGCTGCGTTCGAGTTCATCCGGCAAGGACGTTGCTGAATTCATGATGCTCTCCAATTGTTGTTTTTCTGGAGTGACGCGTAGTGAAGGCCCCCAGGCGCACGGGGGCAGCCGGGGCATGCAATCAGCTGGCGAACAGATGGCGATTGACCACGCAGCGCGGGTCCAGAGCTTTGCCCGCCCAGACATCCAGGATCTGGTTCAATGCCACCAGGGCCACCCGGTCACGGGCCTCGCTGGTATTGGCGCCCACATGCGGGGTGGCAACCAAACTGGGCAAGCCCCACAGTGGGCTGTCGGCAGGCGGCGGTTCGGGGCTGAAGGTGTCAAGGCCAGCACCGGCGATGCGTCGCTCGCTAAGCGCTTTGACCAAAGCGTTGGAGTCGATCAGCTCACCACGGGCAGTGTTGATCAGGATGGCGCTGGGGCGCATACGTTCAAGCTGGGCTGCGCCAATCAGGTTGTGATTGGTCTCGGTCAGCGGGCAATGCAGGCTGATGATATCGCTTTCAGCGAGCAGGCGATCGAAATCCGCTTCACGTTCGACGTGCGGGCGCTCCGGCAGCTGTTTGAGGTAGGGGTCAAATACCTTGACCTTCATGCGCAGTGGCGCCACCAGGTCCATGAGGATACCGCCAATGGACCCTAAGCCAACCAGGCCCAAGGTTTTGCCAGCCAGCTCGATGCCGTTGGCCGAGGATTTGTCCCAGTGCCCATCACGCATACGCGCATCCAGCAATGCGGTTTGACGGGCCACGCTGAACATCAACGCGAAGGCCAGCTCTGCCACAGACTGCGCATTGGCGCCTACGGCGATCGAGACCGGGATGCCGCGGTCTGCAGCGGCTTGGATATCGATGGTGTTGTAGCCCACACCGTGCTTGGCGATCACCTTCAGGTTAGCCGAAGCGTCGATCATGGCGCGGGTCAACGCGCCCTGGCGGACCACGATGGCATCGGGCTGCTCTGCGCGAATGATGGCTTCCAGCTCTTCGGCCGGCAGGTACGGGGTGGTGGGAACGACTCTAATGCCTTGTTCGGCAGCCAGGTTCATAGCCTCAGCAGCGAGCTCGGGGCCGGTCAGCACAATGGTTCGTGACATCGTGAATACCTTGTTCTTGTGGGGGCAGTCAGCCGCCATAGCGGCATGATTGGAACCCTAGCATAATGAAACGCTGTTGCAATAATAAAATTTCAGCCAACGATAGAACGCATTTGGCGTGTGTAAAAAGTGATTGCAACGACAATTATGAAATGACATTCTAAAAATAGATTCGGCAGCAGTCGATGACATCGAATAAATCCAATAGAGGTATGTCACATGAGCATTGGCTTCCAAGTGCTTGAGCGCGCACGTAAAGTCGGCGATGAGTGGGTTGCACGGTACCGCGAGGTGCCGGTTGCCAATGTCAGCGATTCGATGAACCGCATGACGGCAGGCGGTGCCCGCCTGCGTCCTATGCACCGAGAAGGGGTGCTGTGCGGCCCGGCGGTGACTGTCAAGGCGCGTCCAGGTGACAACCTGATGCTGCACTACGCGCTCGACATTGCTCAGCCAGGTGACGTGATCGTGGTCGATGCCGGCGGCGATCTGACCAATGCACTGATCGGCGAAATGATGGTGGCTTACGCAGTCAAGCGTGGCGTGGCCGGCATCGTGATCAACGGCGCCATCCGCGATGCTGCCAATATCAGCGCGGGTGACTTCCCGTTGTTCGCGGCCGGGGTTTCGCACCGTGGCCCTTACAAAGACGGCCCTGGCGAGATCAACGTGCCGATTGCCATTGATGGTATGGTGGTCCAGCCAGGCGACCTGGTGATTGGTGATGACGATGGCCTGCTGTGCGTGCCTTATGACCATGTCGCTGAGGTATATGCCGCGGCCACCGCCAAGCACACTGCCGAAACCGCACAGATGGAAAAAATTGCCCAAGGTACCAATGACCGTTCCTGGGTTCTGGACTCCTTGAAGAAAAAAGGCTGCCTGCTTCCAGGCTGATCTTCCATGCGCTGCGCACCTTGCGATGGGGTGCGCAGCGGCTGAAAGCTCGGTGCCGGTCGCGGGTCTATTGAGGTTCGCAGACTTGTACGATTCATCTTCACCGCATCGCAAACGCTGGCCCGCCGCTGTGCGGGCGTTGGCTCATCGTAACTTTCAGATCTATTTCGTCGGCCAGGGGGTTTCTACGCTGGGCAAGTGGGTGCAGCAGGTTGCGTTGGCCTGGCTTGCGTATCACTTGACTGGTTCTGCCGTCTTGCTCGGGTTGATCACCTTTCTATCGCTGGCCCCGCAACTGCTGGTCGGTCCTTTGGCCGGCGCCTGGATCGACCGCCACGACAAGCGTCGGCTGCTGATCATCGTGCAAATGGTCCTTATCGGTCAGTCCGTGGCACTGGCGGTCGCTACTTGGCTGGGCTTGATCGACGGTCCACTCATTGCGGCCATGGCGTTGTTGCTCGGCTTGCTCAATGCTTTGGAAACGCCCTTGCGCCAGGCACTGATCGGCAGTTTCGTCGACGATCCAGCCGACCTTCCGAACGCGCTGGTGCTCAATGCCATGCTGATCAATGCTGCACGGTTTGTGGGCCCGCCACTGGCTGGCGGGCTGATTGCGCTAGCTGGTGAGGCCGCCTGTTTCGCCCTCACAGCTGTGGCTTTTCTAGCCTTGCTGGGGGGGTTGCTGAAGGTGCGCGGCACAGCTGCCCCCAGAGCCAGCGGTTCAACCGCCCAAGTGTTTCGCGAAGGGCTGGTGTATCTGTGGCAAACCCGCAGTGTTCGCCAGTTGCTGGTCAATGTGATCATGGTCAACCTGCTGGCGTCCTGCTACGCAGCATTGTTGCCCATCCTGGCCAGGGCTGTTTTCGCTGGTGATGCGCGAGTGCTGGGCTGGTTATGGGGGGCGGCTGGCGCTGGCGCATTCGTGGCTACACTGGTGCTGGCGTTCGGGGGTGCCTTGTCTCGTCTGCGGCAATTCACCGATGCAGGGGCACTGCTGTGCGCGTTTGCGCTGCTCGGCCTGTGTATGGCCGGAGCACTGCCACTGGCACTGTTTGCGTTGGGTGTATTGGGTTTTGGGATCACGCTTAGCAACGTCAGCACCAACATGCAATTGCAAAGTGGCGCCCCCAGCCATTTGCGTGGCCGGGTGATCGCGTTCTATATCGCCATGCGCTTTGGTTTCGAGGCCTTGGGCGGTATGGCTGCGGGCTTGGTTGCGGCACGCTGGGGGGCGCCAGCGACCTTGGGGGTCGCTGGCGGGGTTCTGGTAGTGGGGTTGTTGGGGCAATACAGCACGCGCCGTGGTGGCTGAGCGTCAGGCCGGCTGGCCTTGGCCTTGCAGGGTCTGTTTCTTTGCCGGATCGCCCAGCCAGAGCATCAGGCAGGTGCCTACCAGCAGAATGGATGCCACGGCGAAGAAGGGCATGCTGAAGCTCTGAGTGCTGTCTTTGATAAGGCCTATCAGGAACGGGCCGGTGAAGCCGCCCAGGTTGCCGATCGAAACGATCATCGCCAAGCCCCCGGCGGCGGCGCGCCCGGTCAGGATGGTCGAGGGTATGGCCCAGAACGTGGCCTGGAATGACAGGATGCTTGCCACTGCCACGCACAAACTGGCGATTTTCAGCACTGGCTGGTCGAGCAGGGCGGCTGCTACCAAGGCCACCGCGGCCAAGGCCAAGGCGCTGACCACGTAAGGCAGGCGATGAGTGCTGCGGTTGGCCAGGCGTGCCCAGATTGTCATGCACAGGGCGCCAACCACATAGGGCAGTGCAACCACAAAGCCCACAATGCCGCTATCGATGCCCAGCCCTTTGATGATCTGCGGTAGCCACATCCCTATGCCGATCGAACCGACGATGCAACAGAAATTGATGGCTGCCAGGGTGAACACCTTGGGGTTGGTCAAAGCAGCCCGCAGTGTGTTGCCGTGGGATGCGCCAATCGACTGCTGCTCTTGGCTAAGGCGCTGGTTGAGCCACGCTTTCTCGCGCACGCTCAGCCACTTGGCCTTGGCAGGGGTGTCGACCAAGATGAAAAGGCACGCGATGCCCAGCAGCACAGCTGGCATCGATTCGGTGACCAGTAGCAGTTGCCAGTTTTTCAGCCCCCATACGTCATGTTGCTGCATCAACCAGCCAGACAGGGGTGAGCCAACGATGTTGGCCACAGGAATACCTAGCAGGAACGCTGCAGTGGCTTTTGCCCGCCATTTGCCGGGGAACCAGTAGGTGAAGTACAGGTACACGCCCGGTGTGAAGCCTGCTTCGGCAAGCCCTAGCAAAAAGCGCGCGATGCTGAAGCTGATCGGCCCCGTGGCGAAGGCGGTCGCCATGGAGATCAACCCCCATGTAATCATGATCCGCGCAATCCATACCCGCGCGCCGAAGCGCTGCATCAGCAGGTTGCTGGGGATTTCGAACATGAAATAGCCGAAGAAGAACAGGCCGGCTGCCCAGCCGAACATCGTTGCGGTCAGGCCCAGGTCCTGGTTCATGCTGATGGCGGCGAAGCCTACATTGGTGCGATCCAGGTAGCTGATCACGTAGCAGATGAAAATGAACGGCACCAGGCGCCACAATAGGCGGCGCATCAGGCGTTCGCCCTCGGCATCGCTTAGCGGCGCCTGGGCTGCGGGGTTTTCGTGGGTCATGTCGTCACTCTTTTGTAGTTGTTGTGTGCCCTGACAGGGGGGCTGGGTCAGCTGTGGGAGTACATGGGCAGCCCAGGCGCAGTGGTGCGTACCTGCAGGATGCTGCCGGTTTCCGATTCGGTGATGTACAAGGTCTGCCCGTCGTCGCCGCCGAAGGCCAGGTTGGTGTTGCTGATACCTGCGCACGAAACGATGCGCTGCAAGGGTTCGGCGACTTTCGACAGCTTCCACACCGAGCCGAATCCGGTATGGGCGATGTACAGGTTGCTGTTGGCATCGAGCGCCAGGCCGTCAGGCCCGCCAAGGCCGCCGTGCAACTGGGCGAAGACACCTACCTTGCCAACGATCGAGCCGTTGCCCAGCGGGATGCGCCAGATCTGTTGGGCCCTTGTCACTGCCACCAGCAGGTGGTTGAGGTGTGGGTCATAGACGATGCCATTAGGGCTTGGGATGGTGTTCAGCAGGCAGGTCAGGTTGCCGCTTGCATCAAGCTTGTAGACGCGGCCGCTGGCATCCTGCAGCCCAGTCTGGCCTTGATCAGTGAAGTACAGGTCGCCGTTGGGTGCGAATACCAGGTCGTTGACCCCTTTGAAGCTTTCGGAACCTGCCGAGTCGAGCACGGCCTCGATGGCGCCGGTCTCTGGGTCCAGCTGCATGATCCCGCGCTTATAGTCGGTGATGAAGATGCGCCCGTCCTGGTGAATTTTCAGGCCGTTGGGCCAGCCATCGTACTGGCAGACCATTTCCCAGTCGCCCTGCGGTGAGATGCGAAAAATTCTGCCGTTGGGAATGTCGGTGACGTAGAGGCGCCCTTGACGATCAAACGATGGGCCTTCCAGGAACGAGTCGATGGCTCGGCCTTGGCGGTTGGCATTGGCCCAGGCAGTAGGTCGCGGGTCGCGAAATTGGTCAGGTAGGCGGGTAAAAACCGTGGTTTCCACGGTGGGCGGGGCAGCGAAGAAGCTCATAAGCGCTCCTGGGGTCTGGGTGGGCGGCTAAGCGTCCAATTATTGTTGTGACTTGTTTAATGCAACGCCGTTGCAAAATAAACCATAATCGGACGTGAGGTGAAGCATAAACTCAATTTTAAGCCCGATTTTTTCTCGTTATCCGCTGCCTGCTGTACATTTTGAGTTACCGCTTGACGAATAATGGAAATGGCATTTCAAAAAAACCATACCAGTCGTGCCTTTCTGATCAGCGTTTTGCTGATAAGCGCCAGTCGGAATTCGCCCGCCAGCAGCGGCCGCGCTGCCTGGCAGTTGCGGTTGGCAAGTGCGTACGCCAATTCATCTCCCGAGCCTTCCTGGTTTTTTATCCGTGCGATGGCGCATGCTACGTTGGCGGGGGCAGGCCATTGACGGATAATGCTGTTTTTGGGCCCTTGCCCTGAATTGAGGGTGTCAATCTGTGAGGTTTTGCAAAAATGGTTAAAGCGCGGCCGCGTCCGGCGGTGAATGGAGTGGCATCGGCAGACCGTGTTTTGACTGTGCTGACGGCGTTTCAGATAGGCGATTCAGCGCTCAGCCTTGTAGAGCTGGTCGAGCGGACTGGGTTGATCAAGAGCACCATCATGCGCTTGATGGTGTCCCTGGAAAATCATGGTTTCATCACTCGCATGGCCGATGGCAGATACCAGTTGGCGAGCGAGGTCATGCGTTTGAACACCGTGTACCAGGAGGCGCTCGACCTGGAAAAACACGTGATGCCACGTCTGCACCACTTGGCGGAGCAGTCGGGTGAGACAGCATCCTTCTATGTGCGCCATGGCGCGTATCGGATGTGCCAATACCGAGTCAACTCTTCCCATCGGCTGCGCTTGAATCTTCAGCCCGGCGATATGCGGCCTATGGATGAGGCCGCAGGCGCCCAAGCATTACGTGCGCCTTACCCGGTCGGAATCACATTGGATAAACCATTTTATTCCAAAGGCGCGACCGATCCGCATGCCGCTTCAATGGCCCTGCCCATCTACGGCGCGCAGCAGAAGCTCATGGGGGCGCTGGTGATTTCCGGGCCGGCCAGCCGTTTGACGGAAGACTATGCCGAGAGCCTCAGAGCGATGTTCTTTGAAGCGGCAAATGACCTGATGCGAAGCCTGGGCTACAAGCCTGCGTCTTCAGAGCCCGAAGCGATTGAGTGACCGGGCGACGGGCACCGCGGCATACGGGGTGCGATCGCCAACGGATCTTTTCATGCCAGGCATGCCATGCCTAGGCCACGAGTTGGCTTGCTCTGGGCCAGCCAACCCCAAGCCACCCCTTGCGCATGCCGGTCAGCTCAGCCCTTCGGCCTGTAGGGTTTTCTGCACGGCCGGCCGGCTGGCTACCCGCTTGTGAAATTGCGCGACCGCCGGCCAAGGTGTCAGGTCGATGCCTAACATCGGCGCCCAGTTGACGATGGTGAACAGGTAGGCGTCGGCCACGCTGAAGTGTTGTCCTGTCAAAAACGCCTGGCTGTGCAGGGCCGTGTTTACCAGGCCCAAGCGTTTGCCGAAGGTATCCAGGGTTTTTTGCTTGGCCTGGGGACTGATGCCTGGGTTGAACAGCGCAGCAAGCGTCTTGTGCAGTTCGGTGCCAATGAAGTTGAGCCATTCCTGCACCCGCGCGCGCTCCAGTGAACCCGCCGGGGGCAGCAGGTTGGCCTCGGGTTTCTGGTCGGCCAGGTACTGAACGATGGCAGGGCCCTCGGTGAGCACTTGGCCGTCATCCAGTTGCAGGGCTGGTACATAGCCCTTGGCATTGACCGAATAGAAGTCGGCCCCGCTAGCTGTGGTATGAGCCTTGAGGTCGACTTTTTCGGCGGTGTAAGGCAAGCCCAGTTCGTTCAGCACGATGTGTGGCGAGAGTGAACAGGCACCTGGTGAGTAATAAAGCTTCATGATTGTCTCCCATTGAGCAAAGGACGGGGCGCAGCAGCGTTAACGTTATGCCACCTACGTGCTATCTCAAGTACGGTGATGACCAAAGGTCGATGATCGCGCTGGCGCTTACGGTTCACCGAGCGTTTCGCGTGCGGGGGTTAGACGGCGGGTATGGAAGTCGTACTCGAACAATTCAGCATAGCGCCCCCACTCGATGGCTACTTTGAGTACGCGTTCGGCTTCTTCGGCATCCATCGACTCTGCCAGGCGTTCGAGCACCGCTTTTTCCAGCAACCCCGCAGGCTCCAGGCGCAGGCTGTCGAGGATATAGCCGATCAATCTCACGTGGCCCTTGCACTGGCGCGCGAACAAATCCTGGCGCCGTGCCTGGCGTGCAGTGACGTAGTTGCGCCCTTGGCGGGTAAGGCGGATGTCGCCCTCGACGACCTGGGCCAAGCCGAGCAGGCCAAGGGCCTCGTAGATCGGGAACAGCGCCTCGTCAGGCTGCTCGGCTTCCTCGGCCAGGTGAGGCAGGTCGGCTTCGCCGTTGAACGGCTCGCCAGCAATCAGTTCCAGCACGCTTTCCATGCGCGCGATGTCGGCATCAGGTAGCCGGTAGCCCAGTTCAACGGTTGACGGGGCGCCTGCGGCAGCTATTTCTTCGGGGCGTTGGGTCATCAGTGCATAGACCTCGTCGACCAGCCCGCGAACCTGGGCCGAGTCAGCGTTGCGCGGCCGGGGCAGGTCGATGTGCAGCTCGGAGCGAACGCGCCCTGGGTCGCTGGAGAGAATAAGGATGCGGTCAGCCATCATCACGGTCTCCTCGATATTGTGCGACACCACCAGAATGCCGCGAGTGGTGATGCGGCGCTCTTCCCAGAGTTCGAGCATGTCGTCGCGCAAGGTTTCGCCGGTGAGTACATCCAGCGCCGAGAACGCTTCGTCCATCAGCAGCACTTCTGGGTTCATCACCAAGGCACGGGCGATACCCACGCGCTGGCGCATGCCGCCAGACAGCTCACGGGGCAGGGCGCCACCAAACCCGGACAGGCCGATCAGCTCCAGTGCAGCGTTGGCCAGGCGCTCGCGCTCAGCTCGGTTCACGCCCTGGGCTTCCAGGCCAAGCTCGACGTTTTGCTGCACGGTCAGCCATGGGAACAACGCAAAAGTCTGAAAGACCATGGCTACGCCGTCGACCGGGCCGTGGATCGGCTGGCCGCGGTAGCTGACGGTACCGCGGTCGGTGCCAACCAACCCGGCGATGATCCGCAGCAGCGTCGATTTACCGGAACCGGAGCGGCCGAGCAGGGCGACGATCTCATGCTCGCGCAGTTGGAAGTCGACGCCTTCAAGAATGGTCCGCGGCGTGCCATCGCTGGCCCGGAAGGCCTTGCTCACGCCCTTGAGTTCGATTAGCAGTGGTTTCATGGCAAATCCTCAGCGGCGGCTCTCGGCAAGCACATACAGGCGGCGCCAGAAAAACCGGTTCAGCAGCATCACATAGATGCACATGACCCCTATGCCCAAGGCAATGCGGTGAAAGTCACCGGCGTCGGTCATCTGCTTGATGTAACTGCCCAGGCCGTCGGCGACCAAAGAAGTGTCGCCCCAGCTGACATACTCGGCGACGATGCTGGCATTCCACGAGCCGCCGCTGGCAGTCATGGCGCCTGTTACGAAGCTGGGGAGCACCGCCGGCAGGTACACACGGCGCCACTTCAGCCAGCCACGCAAACCCAGGTTGTCTGCGGCAAGGCGCAGTTCGTAAGGGATGGCCGTCGCGCCGGCGACCACGTTGAACAGGATGTACCACTGGGTGCCGAAAACCATCAGCGGGCTCAGCCAGATGTTTGGGCTGAGTTGAAAGTGCACCAGTGCCATGACCACCACGGGGAATAGTAGGTTGACCGGGAAGGCAGCGAGAAACTGGGCCAGCGCCTGGACTTTCTGCGAGTAGCGCGGGCGCAGGCCGATCCACACTGACAGCGGCACCCATATCAATGAGGCAAGGGCAATCAGCAGCATGACCCGGCACAGGGTGATCAAGCCCAGGCCCAGTACATGCAGTGCCTCGCCCCAGCCGACATCCTGGTGCACGAACAGCCCCAAGCGCGCGAAGGCCAATGCACAGGCAAGCACCAAGATGACGTCCCAGGCCTGCGGCCCCCAACCCGGCAGGCGCAGCCACCGGCGCGGCGCTGTACTGCCGTCGCGGCGCACAGGGAATGCGCCGGTAGCCTGTTGTATGCCTTTGGCTAACCACTCGCTCAATGCGCTCAGCCAACGGCTGCGCCGGGCAGCGTCGAGCACCCATGAGCGCTGCGCGGTGTCGCCTTGTGTGTCTTCGAAGCGAAAGCGGTCGGCCCAGGCCAGCAGGGGGCGAAAAAACAGCTGATCGTAGAGCACGATGCCGGTGAGCATCGCGCCGATGGCCCAGGCAATGGCGCCCAGGTTGCGTTGGTCGATGGCCACGGCGATGTAGGAGCCGATGCCAGGCAGCTTGATATCCTGCCCGGCCACCGAGATGGCCTCGGCGGCTACCAGAAAGAACCACCCGCCGGACATCGACATCATCATGTTCCACAACAGGCTCGGCATCGCGAACGGCAGCTCCAGGCGCCAGAAGCGCTGCCACGCCGAGAGCCGCAAGACACGTGCCGCCTCGTTCAGCTCCGCCGGCACGCTTCGCAACGACTGGTAAAGGCTCAGCGCCATGTTCCACGCCTGAGAGGTGAAGATGGCGAAGATCGCCGCGCACTCGACGCCCAGCAGGTTTCCCGGAAACAGCGCGATGAACGGGGCAATGGCGATGGCCTGAAAGCCCAGGATGGGCACCGACTGCAGTACGTCCAACAAAGGAATCAAGGCCTTTTCAGCGGCTCGGTACTTGGCGGCCAGCGTGGCGAACACGAAGGCGAACAGCAGCGAGATCCCCAGTGCGATGAACATCCGCACGATGGTCCGCATCAAGTAGTAGGGCAGGTAGGCCGGATCGAGTGAAATTGGCAGCGATTGGCCGACCACGAACGGCCGACTCATCTGCATGGCGGCATACGCGGCAAGCACAAGCACCACCAGCACCAGTGGCAGCAGAACCCAGTCCCAGCGATTCGGTACGCCATTGCGCAGGCCTGGCGACGGGTTGAACAGGCGGGCCATGTACGAATCTCGAGCGTCAGGGTGTGGGAGGGGCCGGTGCCATCACATGAGCCAGTATGGTTCAGGTGGGTGACAGTTCAATGTGCCCAAAGGGTCGGCCACAGGCAGAGGAAAGTCACGTGAAGGCGCGGTGCCCTTGGGTAACTTTTTTGATAGGTTCGGGCCGCTTCAGAGCCTGCCTTTGGCGCCTATCGGTAGCCCTGCGCGAAGCACTGACCCAAGCCTTACCACTCGATCGCTTGCCCGTCCCATGCCCAGAAGCCCCCGCTGTCTGCGGGCCCAAATCTTTGTACCTGTTCGATCACGCACTGTGCGGCGAATGCCGGGTCGAACAGCTTGCCCGCCGGTACATTGCCTTGAAATGGGCGCGATAGATCGGTGTCGGTTGTGCCAGGATGCAACGCCATTATCGTGGCTGCCGGGTTCAGGCGCCGCAGCTCGATACTTGCGGTGTGCAGCAACTGGTTGAGCGCAGCCTTGCTGGCCCGATAGCTGTACCAGCCGCCCAGGCGGTTATCGCCGATCGAACCCACCCTGGCCGATAGTGCAGCGAAGGTTGCCGGGTTGTTGCGCAAGAACGGTAGCAGGTGTTTGAGCAGGAGTATGGGAGCGAAGGCGTTGCTGGCGAAGCTCGCCTGCAGGCTGGCCAAATCCAACTGGGCCAGTGATTTTTCGGGCTTGGCGCCGTCCTGGTGGAGGGTGCCCAGCGTACTGATGACCAAGTGAAGGTGGTCGCATTGCGCCTTAAGCTCAGTGGCCATTGTTGCAAGTGCCTGTTCTTCGCGGGCATCGCAATCAATCAGCACCAAGCGCTTGCCATGCTGCGTGGCCAGGCGTGCCAGCGCGTCATTGTGGGTCGCATTGCGCGAGATGGCCCAGAGCCTGGCCACCTCATCGCTTGCCAGCAATGTGCTGCAGAGGGCCAAACCGATGCCACGGCTGGCGCCTGCTAGCAGCACATTGGCTTGGCCATCAAGGTTGGGTATCAAGGGCATGGGGCACCTCTTGCAGTTGTAAGCCACTGAGCTTAGCACCGGCCGAACCGTGCTGGCCTGGCATTGAACTCGCGAAACGGCGCGCTACGCTTTGGGCAGCGATGCTTTGTTCTACAGCCTTTGCCCCCGTCCATTGAGTGAGTGCGCAGATGATTCGCAGCTACCTGCTAATGCTGGTCGCCGCTGCCTTGTTGGCGGCCTGTGGCGACGACTCCTCCCACTACGCAGTCTCCGATGAGCATTGCCAGCCCGATCGGCTGAAAACGCTGCCCAACAATCCCAGCCGGGATAGCTTGGTGGAAAAGTGCATGCCGCGTCAGTCGCCCTGAGGCTGTAACTGCGTGCCTGGGGCAAACCGATCTTCAGGTCGCTGTTCGACGAGCGAATCGTTGTGGCGCCTGCTTGGGGCCAATGGCGGGGCGGCAGGCACCTTGTTCGCTATGCCAAACGGCACATGAACCATTGGCAGGTCACCTGCGGCCGAGAACAAATGGCTGCGTTGATCGTCGAAGAACATATGTGGCTTCAAGATCTGAAGCACGCGAGCCTTCTCCATGCCGCCGAGGAAGAATGACTCGTCTGGCGAAACGCCCCAGTTTTTCAGTGTTGTCACCACCCGCTCATGGGCTGGAGCGTTACGCGCCGTGACGATCGCGATACGCAGAATCCGCTTGTACTGCGGGTCTTCTGCCAGCTTGCGGTCTTCGAGCTGGCGTATCAGCGAGAGCTTGCGATACAGGTCTGCCAGGGGCCCAGGTTGGTGTGGGATGGCCTTGCGGTCGCGCTCATGGGCCTGGAACTCACCCAGATCAAGGTGCTGTTTGTACACACTCTCTGCCTCGTCATCGGCGATGACGCCATCGAAGTCGAAGGCCACGCGTAATTCGGAGTCGATTTCGTCATCATAGATGCGCGTGGGCAGCACAAGGCCAGCAGGGTAGTCGGCATCGATGGCGCGCTGCACGTCGCCCTCGTGGGCGCTGAGAAACAGCGAAGCGTTGAACGCGGGGATGTACTCGTAGGGTGAGCGCCCGGACATGAACGCTGCCCGGGTGATATCCAGGTTGTAGTGGTTGATCGAGCGGAACACCCGTAGCCCCGTCTCTGGGGAATTGCGCGAGAGTAGCACCACCTCGACCGGCAGTTGTTCGGGGAAGGCTTGGTTGATGCTCAGGAAACGCCGGATGAACGGAAACGCCACGCCTTTGGGGAAGGGCACGTCGAGGTTTTGTTCCTGATGCAGGCGGTACGCTTCGACGCCTTCGGCTTGATAAATGTCGTCGGACACCGTCAGGTCGAACAGAGCGCTGGAGGCGACGCCGACGACGAGTTTCTGCTCGATGGGGTAGGGCATGGATTGTCCTGGGAAAAACGGCAACATGCTCAATCATAGGCCAATGCCCCTCCAGGATGGGCGATTTCATATCGGCGCTGCTCGCTGCGCCGCCGGTGCTAAATGACGGTGGGCGAGCCATCCAGATCGCGACGGGCCCTGGCCCGCTCGGCTGAGTCATCAACGCTGTCTATCAACCCATCCACGCTATCAATTTGACTGCGACAACCTGCCTCAGTAACTTGCCCCGCTGTTCGCTGCAACCCAGAGATCATCCGCTTTGCCTTCCTCCTGACCTACCGCCGCCACACCCCCGCAAACCGTAAATTCACGATCTTCGGCATGCCTTCTGGCATCGCTGTCGTCCCTGCGTTCGAGCCTTTCAAATGTCTGTCAATGCACCCTCCCAGATCACCGAACTCGTTATCGAGGCCGGTACCAAGAAAGCCCAGTTGCCCGCCCGTGCCTTGCTGATTCTGGGGTTTCTCGCCGGCGGCTTCATTTCGATGGGCTTTATCCTGGCCATCCATGTCAGCGCCATGATTCCCGGGCAGTGGGCCTCGCTGGGCAACCTGCTGGGTGCGGCAGTGTTTCCCATCGGCCTGATTCTGGTGATCCTGGCCGGAGGTGAGCTGCTGACCGGCAACATGATGAGCCTGCCTTTAGCCATGTTCGCCGGGCGTATCCGCGTGGCGGCCGTCGCGCGTAACTGGCTTTGGGTGACTTTGGCCAACTTGCTGGGGGCCTTGTTCGTGGCCTACTTCTTCGGCCACCTGCTGGGCCTTACCGAAGGTGCCTACCTGGACAAGACGGTGGCCGGGGCCACGAGCAAGGCCAGCGCCGACTTCGTACATGCCTTCGTTTCCGGCATCGGTTGCAATTGGCTGGTGTGTCTGGCGGTTTGGCTGGCCTACGCAAGCCGGGAGATGAGTGGCAAGGTCCTGGGCATCTGGTTCCCGATCATGGCGTTTGTGGCCATCGGCTTTCAGCATGTGGTGGCCAACATGTTCCTCATCCCTGCTGCAATCTTCGCCGGTTACCTGAGCTGGGCCGCCCTGCTGCACAACCTGGTGGCGGTATTTCTCGGCAACGCGGTGGGTGGGGCGATTTTCGTGGGCCTTGCTTACTATGTATCGTTCGGCGCCGCTGCCAAGCACCAGGCAACGGCGCAGTCATCTCAGGCCCCCGCGAGTTAAGGCCCAGGGCGAGATATGTTGAGTGCGTGGGGATTGGCCACGTTCTTCGGAGTGCCCTGGAAAAAGGCCAGTAGGTTGTCGAACGCATCGCCGAAATAAAGCTCGTAGCCGTTCCTTTCCACGTAGCCAAGGTGCGGTGTGCTTAGCACCCGGGGGTGGGTGAGCAGCGGATGGTCAGTGGCTAGGATCGGTTCCTGCTCGAAGACATCCACTGCTGCGAAGCCTGGCCTGCCGGCTTCGAGCGCCTGCAGCAGTGCCCCCGGAGCGATGAGTTCGGCACGGCTGATGTTTACCAGCAGGGCATCGGCCTTCATGCGTGACAAATCGGCGAAGGTCACAGCATGGCGCGTGGTATCTGACAAACGCAGGTTCAGGCTGAGGATATCGGCCTCGGCGAAAAAGGCCTCGCGCGACGCCGCCGCCCGATGCCCGTGCGCCTGTGCCGCAGCCCGGCTGGCTTCGCTGCCCCACACCAGTACCGGCATGTCGAATGCCTGGGCGTAGCGGGCCAGGCGCTGGCCAATCTTGCCGTAACCCCAGATGCCCAGTACCTGGCCGGCCACTGCCTGGCCCAGATTGACCTGCCATTGGCCTTGTTTGAAGGCTTCGATCGCCGGCACCAGTTGGCGCCGGGCATTGAGGATCAGCGCCCAAGCCAGCTCAGCCGGTGCCACCGGCGAGCCACGCCCCTCGGTGACGACGATGCCGCGGGCGGTGCACGCTTGAAGGTCAAGGTGCCCCGCGACCTTGCCGGTTTGGCTGATCAGCTTGAGATTGGGCAAGCGCTCGAGCAGGGCTGCGTCGATACGGGTGCGCTCACGGGTCAGCACCAGGGCGTCGGCGTTGGCCAGACGTGCAGCCAATGCCTCCAGTGAGGCAGGCTGCCTATCGTGAAACACGCTCACCTCATGCCCTGCCAGGCGCTTGTAGCAATCGAGTGTGCGGATCACGTCCTGATAGTCGTCTGGAATGGCAATGCGCATTGTCGTAGGCCCTGGGGTTGGTCGTGGCGATGGTGCTGAGAGTTGCGGTTCTGCCACACAGAAGTCAACCATGACCGCCTACGGCCGATGGCGCGTTCAAAGGGCAGCTTACTCAGCCCAATGCCTGGGGCCAGGCTTTGTGGTGCTCCACCAGAAAGTCCACGAACACCCGCACCCGCGCTGGCATCGCCGACCCGCCCACGAACACGGCGTGCAAAGGCTCCTGGTCGCAAGGGTTGTAGTCCTCAAGAAGCGCCACCAGCTGGCCGCTTTTCAACTCATCTGCCACGGTGAATGTACCAATCCGGGCGATGCCTGCCCCCAACCTGGCCAACTGCGCGAGCGCTTCGCCACTGTTGCACTCGATGTTACCCGTTACCTTCATTGAAAAATGCGCTTGCCCGCGGCGAAAAGGCCAATCCGGCGCCGCGCGCCGGAAGTTGAAGCGCAGGCAGTTGTGCTTTTCCAGGTCCTCAGGCACTTGTGGCGTACCGCAGCGTGCCAGGTAGTCGGGCGATGCCACCACTACCTGGCCAGTGTGGCCTATGTAACGTGCAGTCAGCGAGCTGTCTGGCAGCTGGCCAAAGCGCAGCGCGACATCGGCTTGCCCGCCATGGATGTCAGCGATTTCATCGCTCAGGGCCAGGTCCACCAGCACCTGTGGATACTTGGCGCTGAATGCCGTCAGCAAGGGCACTAGGGTCTGGCGTCCGTGGCCGAGTGCCGCACTGACCCGTAAACGCCCCCGTGGTACCCCTTGGTCGGTGATCGCCTCTTCGACCTCCAGCAGGTCTGCCAGGATGCGCCGGGCGCCGCGCAGATAGGCCTCACCCTCGGTGGTCAGGTTGATCGCGCGTGTGGTGCGCAGTAGCAGGCGAGTCCCCAGGCGCTGCTCGGCACGGGCAACGATGCGGCTCACCGCTGACGGTGTAAGGCCCAGCGCCCGTGCGGCGCCCGACAGGCTGCCGCTTTCGACCACCTTGCAGAACACCTCCATTTCCCCGGATCGACCGTAGTATTCCATTTGTGCCTCCAGCGCAAAGGTGATTGCCAATAAAGCTGTCTAGTGCGCAA
>NZ_JAFGYW010000059.1:0-1273 GCF_017491595.1 Pseudomonas sp. 51_B | reverse complement strand
CCTCGACGGTGACTCTGACCGCGACCCCAAGCGTGACCGAAGGCGGCACCGTGGTTTACACCGCCACCGTCAACGCACCGGTTACTGGTGCTCCGCTGGTGATTACTTTGGCTAACGGCCAGACCATCACCATCCCGGTCAACGCCAGCTCTGGCTCGGTTGACTACGTTGCGCCAAACAACGTCTACAACACGAACACGCCGCTGACCAACAGCATCACTAACGTCACTGGCGGCAACTACGAGAAGCTGGAAACCGCGGGTAACCCGACCACTTCGGTTACCGATGATCCAGCCAAGCTGGACAGCACTGGCTTGAGCCTCAGCGCCACCGGCACCGTTCAGGAAGGCGGCAGCATCGTTTACACCGCTACCCTGACCAATCCGGCTGGCAGCGAGATGAAGATCACCCTGAGCAATGGTGAAGTCATCACCATTGGCAAAGGTTTGACCGAAGGCTCTATCACGGTTCCAGCACCAGCCAACACCGTCTATGTCGATGCCGGCAATGTGAGTGTGAATGTCACCGGCACCACCGGTGGTGACTTCGAGAAACTGGACGTCAGCCCAGCGCCGGCTGTGACCGCAATCACCGATACCATCGATACTTCGACGGTGACCTTGACCGCGACCCCAAGCGTGACCGAAGGTGGCACTGTGGTGTACACCGCCACCGTCAACGCCCCGGTTACTGGTGCTCCGCTGGTGATTACTTTGGCTAACGGCCAGACCATCACCATCCCGGTCAACGCCAGCTCTGGCTCGGTTGACTACGTTGCGCCAAACAACGTCTACAACACGAACACGCCGCTGACCAACAGCATCACTAACGTCACTGGCGGCAACTACGAGAAGCTGGAAACGGCTGGTAACCCAACCACTTCGGTTACGGATGATCCGGCGAAGCTCGATAGCACTGGCCTCACCCTGTCCGCTACCGGCACCGTCCAGGAAGGCGGCAGCATCGTCTACACCGCTACCCTGACCAATCCGGCTGGCAGCGAGATGAAGATCACCCTGAGCAATGGTGAAGTCATCACTATTGGCAAAGGTTTGACCGAAGGCTCGATCACCGTCCCAGCACCAGCCAACACCGTCTATGTCGATGCGGGCAATGTAAGTGTGAATGTCACCAGCACCACTGGTGGTGACTTCGAGAAGCTGGACGTCAGCCCGGCACCGGCTGTGACTGCAATCACCGACACCATCGATACTTCCACAGTGACTCTGACGGCCACTCCGTCCGCTGTTGAAGGTGGCGTGGTCACCTACAC
>NZ_JAFGYW010000585.1:0-243 GCF_017491595.1 Pseudomonas sp. 51_B | reverse complement strand
CAGCAAGTAACGGCGCGGCGAGTAACCGGACAGGCCGATGGCTACCGGCATGACCGTGCGCAGGCCGTAGACGAAGCGAAAGCTCAGCACCCAGATGTCCGGATGGCGACGGATATGCTCCAGCGCAATCAACACGAAGAAGAACGGCACGGCCAGCAGAATCAGATCCATGGGCAACGCTCTCTTAGTTCATTCACACAGAGTAGGACGCGCCCCCAGTAATCCCTATGGCCACATCTGCCA
>NZ_JAFGYW010000584.1:0-243 GCF_017491595.1 Pseudomonas sp. 51_B | reverse complement strand
TGATGCCTAGCGAAAGCACGTTGACCAGCACCAGGAACAGCAACACGGTGATGAAGCCGATGACCGTGGCCTTGCCCACGTCGGAGCGTTTTTCCGCCCGTGACGAGAAGATGCTTGCGCCTTCGATGCCGATGAACACGAACACGGTGACCAGCATCATGTTGCGCACCTGGCTCAGCACATTGCCGAACTGCGGGTTGCTCTGGCCCCAAATATCGCGCGTGAAGATATCGGCGCGAAACG
>NZ_JAFGYW010000583.1:0-243 GCF_017491595.1 Pseudomonas sp. 51_B | reverse complement strand
CGTGGCTGTCGGGTACCGCGGATAACTTCGGCAAGGACCAGCACCCGCCTCATGCCGTGCGCTACCGCATTGCCCGTGAACATGTCCAGGTAGTTCAGGGCCTGTGGGACTCGTGGGAGGACGATGCCTTCCCTCGGGACCGCACTAGTGGCCGCTTCCTAGACCCGGCCAAGTTGCACGCCCTCAATCACAGGGGCGAGTACTTTTCGGTGGTCGGGCCGCTGAACATACAACGTTCGCCGC
>NZ_JAFGYW010000582.1:0-243 GCF_017491595.1 Pseudomonas sp. 51_B | reverse complement strand
AGCCGACATTGCCCATCCAGGCACTGATCCAGTACCCCCATGCCGAGGAAAACCCCATGTACTCGCCGAAGCCAGCTTTGGCGTAGGCATAGACTCCCGAGTCCAGTTCAGGTTTACGGTTGGCCAGGGTCTGGAACACGAATGCCAGGGTCAGCATGCCCACTGCGGTGATTGCCCAGCCAATTAGAACCGCGCCGACGCCGGCACTGGCGGCCATGTTCTGCGGCAGCGAAAAGATCCCGC
>NZ_JAFGYW010000581.1:0-243 GCF_017491595.1 Pseudomonas sp. 51_B | reverse complement strand
TTGCCGCTTTCGCGTTTCGCGCCGATATCTTCACGCGCGATATTTGGGGCCAGAGCAACCCGCAGTTCGGCAATGTGCTGAGCCAGGTGCGCAACATGATGCTGGTCACCGTGTTCGTGTTCATCGGCATCGAAGGCGCAAGCATCTTCTCGTCACGGGCGGAAAAACGCTCCGACGTGGGCAAGGCCACGGTCATCGGCTTCATCACCGTGTTGCTGTTCCTGGTGCTGGTCAACGTGCTTT
>NZ_JAFGYW010000580.1:0-243 GCF_017491595.1 Pseudomonas sp. 51_B | reverse complement strand
ACAGTACATTGACCAACACCAACAGTGCCAACACCCCGAGAAACCCCACCACCGTGGCCTTGCCGACATCCGACCGGCGCTGTGCGCGCCCCGAATAAACGCTGGCGCCTTCGATACCGATGAACACCCAGACGGTGACCAGCATCATGTTGCGTACCTGGTTCATCACGCTGCCAAGCTCGGGAGTACCCACGGCCCAGATGTCGGCGGTGAACACCTCGAGCTTGAAGGCGAACAGGCAAA
>NZ_JAFGYW010000579.1:0-244 GCF_017491595.1 Pseudomonas sp. 51_B | reverse complement strand
TACTGCATGGCGAGGGGTAGGAATACCCAGGCTCTGCCATACCTGCTTGGTACGAAGTTTGTCCATTGCCAGTGCCGAAGCGAGGATGCCGCTGCCGGTATAGGGGATGCCCAGACACTCGAGCAGCTGGCTTCGGCCTACTCGGTGCTGACCGATGACGAGAAAGAGTTGGGCGTGTGCTTGGTGGACATCGGCGGCGGCACCACCGATATCGCGATCTTCACCGAGGGTGCTATCCGCCATA
>NZ_JAFGYW010000578.1:0-244 GCF_017491595.1 Pseudomonas sp. 51_B | reverse complement strand
AAGGCCCCAAGCAGCGACACCGCCAGCCCAATACTGATCAGCAAGCCCCCCCAAGGGCCGACGATATGCTCCAGCACCGAGGCCAGCGACGGGTTCTGCAAACCGGCCAGCTCCGGCTGGGTCATGATGCCTAGCGAAAGCACGTTGACCAGCACCAGGAACAGCAACACGGTGATGAAGCCGATGACCGTGGCCTTGCCCACGTCGGAGCGTTTTTCCGCCCGTGACGAGAAGATGCTTGCGC
>NZ_JAFGYW010000577.1:0-244 GCF_017491595.1 Pseudomonas sp. 51_B | reverse complement strand
TCGTACAGATCACAGGTGAAGATCAGCTCGTCCGCGCCCGTCTGCTCTAGCAGTACCTCCACCTTGGCTCTGACCTTCTGCGGGCTGCCGATCATCGCAAGGCCCAGGAAGCTCCCCACGGCATCGCCAGTTCGGCCACTTCGGTTTTGCTTGGCTACTTGGCAGGCGGCACATCGACCATTCGCGTCGGTTCAGGCGGGATCATGCTGCCCAACCACGCGCCGCTTGTAATCGCCGAACAGTT
>NZ_JAFGYW010000576.1:0-244 GCF_017491595.1 Pseudomonas sp. 51_B | reverse complement strand
CAGCGCCGTGGCGCGCTCGAAGCCGGCCAGGTTGGCCTGCCACCAGGCGCGTGCCTGGTCCATGTCCTGACGTTGCAGCCAACCGATATAGTCGCGATAGCGCGGCGGCACCGGCAACTGCGCCTGGTGCGGGTCGCTGACGAGCGCTACTGGTTCATGATGAGCAACCACCACATCCTCATCGATGCCTGGTGCCGTTCACTGTTGATGAACGATTTCTTCGTGTTGTACCAGGCGCTGGGCG
>NZ_JAFGYW010000058.1:0-1317 GCF_017491595.1 Pseudomonas sp. 51_B | reverse complement strand
ACAGACATATCACAACGTGCGTGGAGGCCATCAAACCACGTCAAATAATCAATTATGACGCAGGTATCGTATTAATTGATCTGCATCAACTTAACGTAAAAACAACTTCAGACAATACAAATCAGCGACACTGAATACGGGGCAACCTCATGTCAACGAAGAACAGAACCCGCAGAACAACAACCCGCAACATCCGCTTTCCTAACCAAATGATTGAACAAATTAACATCGCTCTTGAGCAAAAAGGGTCCGGGAATTTCTCAGCCTGGGTCATTGAAGCCTGCCGTCGGAGACTAACGTCAGAAAAGAGAGCATATACATCAATTAAAAGTGATGAAGAATGAACATCCCGCGTTCTTCCCTCCGAACAGGACGATATTGTAAATTCACTTAATTACGAGGGCATTGCAGTAATTGAGTTGCAGTTTTACCACTTTCCTGACAGTGACAGACTGCGTGTTGGCTCTGTCACAGACTAAATAGTTTGAATGATTAGCAGTTATGGTGATCAGTCAACCACCAGGGAATAATCCTTCATATTATTATCGTGCTTCACCAACGCTGCCTCAATTGCTCTGAATGCTTCCAGAGACACCTTATGTTCTATACATGCAATTACAACATCAGGGTAACTCATAGAAATGGTGCTATTAAGCATATTTTTTACACGAATCAGATCCACGGAGGGATCATCAGCAGATTGTTCTTTATTCATTTTGTCGCTCCATGCGCTTGCTCTTCATCTAGCGGTTAAAATATTACTTCAAATCTTTCTGTATGAAGATTTGAGCACGTTGGCCTTACATACATCTGTCGGTTGTATTTCCCTCCAGAATGCCAGCAGGACCGCACTTTGTTACGCAACCAATACTATTAAGTGAAAACATTCCTAATATTTGACATAAATCATCAACAAAACACAAGGAGGTCAGACCAGATTGAAACGATAAAAACGATAATGCAAACTACGCGCCCTCGTATCACATGGAAGGTTTTACCAATGGCTCAGGTTGCCATTTTTAAAGAAATATTCGATCAAGTGCGAAAAGATTTAGACTGTGAATTGTTTTATTCTGAACTAAAACGTCACAACGTCTCACATTATATTTACTATCTAGCCACAGATAATATTCACATCGTGTTAGAAAACGATAACACCGTGTTAATAAAAGGACTTAAAAAGGTTGTAAATGTTAAATTCTCAAGAAACACGCATCTTATAGAAACGTCCTATGATAGGTTGAAATCAAGAGAAATCACATTTCAGCAATACAGGGAAAATCTTGCTAAAGCAGGAGTTTTCCGATGGGTTACAAA
>NZ_JAFGYW010000575.1:0-244 GCF_017491595.1 Pseudomonas sp. 51_B | reverse complement strand
TTACACCGTCAGCGGTGAGCCGCATCGTTGCCCGTGCCGAGCAGCGCCTGGGGACTCGCCTGCTACTGCGCACCACACGCGCGATCAACCTGACCACCGAGGGTGAGGCCTATCTGCGCGGCGCCCGACAGGCTGCCGCTTTCGACCACCTTGCAGAACACCTCCATTTCCCCGGATCGACCGTAGTATTCCATTTGTGCCTCCAGCGCAAAGGTGATTGCCAATAAAGCTGTCTAGTGCGCAA
>NZ_JAFGYW010000574.1:0-244 GCF_017491595.1 Pseudomonas sp. 51_B | reverse complement strand
AGGGCGCCGAGCAGCGAGATGATCAGCCCGACGCTGATCAGCACCGCACCCCAATGGCCTACCACATGCTCGAGCACCGCAGCCATCGACGGGTTCTGCAGCTTGGCCAGCTCCGGCTGGGTCATGACCCCCAGCGACAGTACATTGACCAACACCAACAGTGCCAACACCCCGAGAAACCCCACCACCGTGGCCTTGCCGACATCCGACCGGCGCTGTGCGCGCCCCGAATAAACGCTGGCGC
>NZ_JAFGYW010000573.1:0-244 GCF_017491595.1 Pseudomonas sp. 51_B | reverse complement strand
CGCTTCAAGCTCGACCAGGGCGTGCGTCAGACGCCAGGCAACCCAGCCTTGCCTGCACTGTTCACCCAGGCCTACGAGCGTCTTCAGCCATCCCTGCCCCTTCACGGCGAGCTCATCCAGCGTGTCTTCGAGCAACGCCGGCAGCCTTAGATTCTGCGCGAGCACCCGGCGTAAGGTGCTTTGCTCGGTGGCGCTGATATCGAGGATGCGTTGCAGTGTCGTTTCATCGAAATGCGCACTCAAA
>NZ_JAFGYW010000572.1:0-244 GCF_017491595.1 Pseudomonas sp. 51_B | reverse complement strand
AAGAACCCCTGGATCATGCAGTTGGTCAGCCACAGCGCATTGGCAGGCACGTGGTTGGCGTTTTCCTTGGCCAGAAAGCGCGGCATGGTCTTGTCACGGGCCGTGGCAAAAAGAATTTCGGCGCACAGCAACACCCAGGACAACAGGGCGCCGAGCAGCGAGATGATCAGCCCGACGCTGATCAGCACCGCACCCCAATGGCCTACCACATGCTCGAGCACCGCAGCCATCGACGGGTTCTGCA
>NZ_JAFGYW010000571.1:0-244 GCF_017491595.1 Pseudomonas sp. 51_B | reverse complement strand
CAAGCTCGGGAGTACCCACGGCCCAGATGTCGGCGGTGAACACCTCGAGCTTGAAGGCGAACAGGCAAATCAGCGCAAACAGCACCAGCGGCACGACCTTGGCCACAGTGGTGACCAGGTTGATGAACGCCGCCTCCTTGATGCCGCGCAGCACCAGAAAATGCACGGCCCACAGCAGCACGGAGGCGCAAGCGATGGCAACCGGCGTATTGCCCTGGCCAAATACTGGAAAGTAGAAGCCCAG
>NZ_JAFGYW010000570.1:0-244 GCF_017491595.1 Pseudomonas sp. 51_B | reverse complement strand
AGGAAGATCTGCACCATCGCGTTGGTCAGCCACAGCGCGTTCGCCGGCACCTGGTTGGCGTTTTCCCGGCGCAGGAACTCCGGCATCGTGTGGTCCTTGGCCGCAGCGAACATGATCTCGGCGCACAACAATGCCCAGGACAGCAAGGCCCCAAGCAGCGACACCGCCAGCCCAATACTGATCAGCAAGCCCCCCCAAGGGCCGACGATATGCTCCAGCACCGAGGCCAGCGACGGGTTCTGCA
>NZ_JAFGYW010000569.1:0-245 GCF_017491595.1 Pseudomonas sp. 51_B | reverse complement strand
ACAACACCCTGTTCCCCCTGGCAGCCACTGCCCTGAACGGCGCGAGCAGCCTGGAAGCCGCGCCGCACAGCAGCATGGACGGCTTGCAGCACCTGGACAAGGTTGTGGACATCGACCAGAGCCCGATACGCCGGTCACGCAAGTCAGCAGGCCGATCGGCACTTCCAGGTCAACGTTCTGCAGGTTGTTGCCACGCGCGCCTTTGAGTTTGAGCTGCAGCTTCTTGTTGCGCGGTGTACGTTTGG
>NZ_JAFGYW010000568.1:0-245 GCF_017491595.1 Pseudomonas sp. 51_B | reverse complement strand
GCGGCTGGGCTGGCGTACAGCGTGTTGAGCAGCAGGCGGCTGGACGGTGAATAGGGGCTGTAGTGCTGCTGATCGATCATCGACAGCGCATGGATCGGGCTGATGGCCAGGGCGTCTGCGCCGCGCTGCTACAGCTTGGCCGATGCTGTGGCTGAGCCACCTGCACGCCTCTGGGGCCTGTCCGTGCAGCTTTATAGCCTGCGCCGCCCAGGCGACGGCGGGTTCGGCGATTGCCTGGCGTTGGA
>NZ_JAFGYW010000567.1:0-245 GCF_017491595.1 Pseudomonas sp. 51_B | reverse complement strand
CCCGTTCAGCTTTGGCCAGGCTTGGGTGGAACACCAGTTGACTGGTGCCCATCTGGTGATCGCTGACCATGGCCCAGGCGTACAGGCCCAGTTGCGCGTCGGGCAGCTCAAGGTCGTCGGCCGCGAGTTTCTCGAGCGTTTGCGCAACAGCCTTGCCCAGCTAGGCGATGCTACGTTGCCCGAAGGCCTCGAGCTACCCTTCGCAGGCGGCTTGATCGGCTACCTGAGCTATGACTTCGGTCGCC
>NZ_JAFGYW010000566.1:0-245 GCF_017491595.1 Pseudomonas sp. 51_B | reverse complement strand
ATCGCGTTGGTCAGCCACAGCGCGTTCGCCGGCACCTGGTTGGCGTTTTCCCGGCGCAGGAACTCCGGCATCGTGTGGTCCTTGGCCGCAGCGAACATGATCTCGGCGCACAGCAACACCCAGGACAGCAAGGCCCCAAGCAGCGACACCGCCAGCCCAATACTGATCAGCAAGCCCCCCCAAGGGCCGACGATATGCTCCAGCACCGAGGCCAGCGACGGGTTCTGCAAACCGGCCAGTTCCGG
>NZ_JAFGYW010000057.1:0-1581 GCF_017491595.1 Pseudomonas sp. 51_B | reverse complement strand
GTGACTTCGAGAAGCTGGACGTCAGCCCGGCACCGGCTGTGACTGCAATCACCGACACCATCGATACTTCCACAGTGACTCTGACGGCCACTCCGTCCGCTGTTGAAGGTGGCGTGGTCACCTACACCGCGAGCGTGACTTCGCCAGTTACCGGCACTCCTCTGGTGATCACTCTGGCCAATGGCCAGACCATCACCATCCCGGTCAACGCCAGCTCTGGCTCGGTTGACTACGTTGCACCGAACAACGTCTACAACACCAACACGCCGCTGACCAACAGCATCACTAACGTCACTGGCGGTAACTACGAGAAGCTGGAGACTGCTGGTAATCCGACCACTTCGGTTACTGACGATCCGGCGAAGCTCGACAGTACTGGCCTCACCTTGTCCGCCACCGGTACCGTCCAGGAAGGCGGCAGCATCGTTTACACCGCTACTCTGACCAATCCGGCTGGCAGCGAGATGACGGTCACCTTGAGTAACGGTGCCGTGATCACCATCGCCAAAGGCCAGACTGAAGGCAGCGTGTCGTTCGATGCCCCAGCCAACACCGTCTATGTCGATGCTGGCAATGTGAGTGTGAATGTCACCGGCACCACCGGTGGTGACTTCGAGAAACTGGACGTCAGCCCAGCGCCGGTTGTGACCGCAATCACCGATACCATCGATACTTCGACGGTGACCTTGACCGCGACCCCAAGCGTGACCGAAGGCGGCACCGTGGTCTACACCGCCACCGTCAACGCACCGGTTACTGGTGCTCCGCTGGTGATTACTTTGGCTAACGGCCAGACCATCACCATCCCGGTAAACGCCAGCTCTGGCTCGGTTGACTACGTTGCGCCAAACAACGTCTACAACACCAACACCCCGCTGACCAACAGCATCACCAATGTCACTGGCGGCAACTACGAGAAGCTGGAGACTGCTGGTAACCCAACCACTTCGGTTACCGATGATCCGACCCAGCTGGACAGCACTGGCCTCACCTTGTCCGCCACTGGCACCGTCCAGGAAGGTGGCAGCATCGTTTACACCGCCACCCTGACCAATCCAGCCGGTAGCGAGATGACGGTTACCTTGAGCAATGGTGCCGTGATCACCATCGCCAAAGGCCAGACTGAAGGCAGCGTTTCGTTCGATGCGCCAGCTAACACCGTCTATGTCGATGCCGGCAATGTCAGTGTGAATGTCACCGGCACCACAGGTGGTGACTTCGAGAAGCTGAACGTCAGCCCAACACCGGCTGTGACTGCTATTACCGACACCATCGATACTTCCACAGTGACTCTGACGGCCACTCCGTCCGCTGTTGAAGGTGGCGTGGTCACCTACACCGCGAGCGTGACTTCGCCAGTTACCGGTACTCCGCTGGTAATCACCCTGGCCAACGGCCAGACCATCACCATTCCGGTCAACGCCAGCTCGGGTTCTGTCGACTACGTTGCACCGAACAACGTCTACAACACCAATACGCCGCTGACCAACAGCATCACCAATGTCACCGGTGGCAACTACGAGAGGCTGGAAACCGCTGGGAACCCAACCACTTCGGTTACCGATGATCCAGCGAAGCTCG
>NZ_JAFGYW010000565.1:0-245 GCF_017491595.1 Pseudomonas sp. 51_B | reverse complement strand
GCCGCTAACGATACTTTCAGCGCTGGCAGCTGTTACCTCCCACATCGGCCTGGTGGCCACGGTCACCGTCAGCTACACCGAGCCTTTTCAGGTGGCCCGCCAGTTCGCCTCGCTGGATCTGATCAGCAAAGGCCGCGCCGGCTGGAACGTGGTCACCAGCGGCGATGCTGGCACTGCGGGCAATTATGGGTTGGACGAGCACTACGACTACGATACCCGCTATGCCCGGGCCCAGGAACATGTCC
>NZ_JAFGYW010000564.1:0-245 GCF_017491595.1 Pseudomonas sp. 51_B | reverse complement strand
ATGCAGTTGGTCAGCCACAGCGCATTGGCAGGCACGTGGTTGGCGTTTTCCTTGGCCAGAAAGCGCGGCATGGTCTTGTCACGGGCCGTGGCAAAAAGAATTTCGGCGCACAACAATGCCCAGGACAACAGGGCGCCGAGCAGCGAGATGATCAGCCCGACGCTGATCAGCACCGCACCCCAATGGCCTACCACATGCTCGAGCACCGCAGCCATCGACGGGTTCTGCAGCTTGGCCAGCTCCGG
>NZ_JAFGYW010000563.1:0-245 GCF_017491595.1 Pseudomonas sp. 51_B | reverse complement strand
GGCGATTGGGTTGCTGGACGCCAACTGAATTTGATTTGTTGTGTGCTTTACGGCTTATGGGGCGCTTGGTCGGCGCCTCTTTTTTTTGCCTGCAGATTTTTGGCGCCTGGGAGACCGAGCGCCGCCCCCTAACGTCGGACAAAAAAAAGCCCGCATCCAGGATGCGGGCTCTTGAGTGCCGCCCTTGAGCTTAAGCTGCCTTGGCGTCCTGCTGGCTCAATGAGCGGTTCAGTGCGCTGAACAGA
>NZ_JAFGYW010000562.1:0-245 GCF_017491595.1 Pseudomonas sp. 51_B | reverse complement strand
GTACACGGTGTTTTTCGGTGCATCGACAGTGACAGTACCTTGGCTCTGGCCCTTGGCGATATTGATGACTGCACCGTTGCTCAGGGTCACCGTCATCGCGCTGCCGGCCGGGTTGGTCAGCTTGGCGGTGTAGGTGATCTGGCCGCCTTCCTGGACGGTACCGGTGGCGCTGAGGCTGACGGTAGTGGTGTCCAGGTTGGCAGGGTTGTCGGTTACCGTGGTGGTCGGTGTACCAGCGGTGACCA
>NZ_JAFGYW010000561.1:0-246 GCF_017491595.1 Pseudomonas sp. 51_B | reverse complement strand
ATCATGTTGCGCACCTGGCTCAGCACATTGCCGAACTGCGGGTTGCTCTGGCCCCAAATATCGCGCGTGAAGATATCGGCGCGAAACGCGAAAGCGGCAATGACCACGAAGATCAGCAACGGCACGATTTTGGCCACAGTGGTGACCAGGTTGATGAAGGCTGCTTCCTTGATGCCGCGCAGTACCAGAAAATGCACGGCCCACAGCAGCACCGATGCAGCGATGATGGCCGCGGGGGTGTTACCT
>NZ_JAFGYW010000560.1:0-246 GCF_017491595.1 Pseudomonas sp. 51_B | reverse complement strand
AGTTCAAGGCCACGGCGACGGATTTATGCTGTCGTCAACTTTCTCCTGGCAGGAGTTGTTAAATGTCTGATTCTTCGGGAAAACTAAAGCTAGGCGCATTAGTTGCACTTGTGGTCGGCTCGATGATTGGTGGCGGGATCTTTTCGCTGCCGCAGAACATGGCCGCCAGTGCCGGCGTCGGCGCGGTTCTAATTGGCTGGGCAATCACCGCTGTGGGCATGCTGGCCTTGGCGTTCGTGTTCCAGA
>NZ_JAFGYW010000559.1:0-246 GCF_017491595.1 Pseudomonas sp. 51_B | reverse complement strand
GGGGCTGCAAAGCCGCCCCCGCCTGGCTCAGGCCTTGGTGCGGCCCATCAAGCCCCGCACCGTCTCTTGCAAATCCGCTGGCAATACCACCAGCTTCGCATTGTTGCTGCTGGCCAGGTTCTCCATGCCCCCACGTCGGCACATTGCCTGGATCGCCTGCCTTGCAGTGCTGCTCAACCTGCTGGCCATGCCGTTGTCTGCTGCTGCGCCCAAGGGCCCGGCAGAGCAAATGCTGTGGGGGGCTTT
>NZ_JAFGYW010000558.1:0-246 GCF_017491595.1 Pseudomonas sp. 51_B | reverse complement strand
GCTTCCTGCCCGATACCTCGGCGCCGGTGAACGTGGAGTGGGGCGAAGAAAACCGCACCGTTGGCCTGCGCGTACCGGATGCCGGCCCGCAGAACCGCCGTGTCGAGAACCGCCTGCCAGGCGCTGACGCCAACCCATACTTGATGATGGCTGCCGTGCTGGCGGGCGTGCACCATGGCCTGACCAACAAGATCGAGCCAGGCGAGCCGATCGAAGGCAACTCGTATGAGCAGCTGGAGCAGAGCC
>NZ_JAFGYW010000557.1:0-246 GCF_017491595.1 Pseudomonas sp. 51_B | reverse complement strand
CGCAGTTCTACGTGCCGAACGCGCCGAGCTGGGGCTTGGACAACCGCACCGTGGCCCTGCGCGTGCCGACCGGCTCGCCGGATGCCGTGCGTATCGAGCACCGTGTGGCCGGCGCTGACGCCAACCCCTACCTGGCCATCGCCGCGAGCCTGCTGTGCGGCTACATCGGCATGGTCGAAGGCATCGAAGCCAGCGCGCCGGTTCAGGGCCGTGGCTACGAGCGCCGCAACCTGCGCCTGCCGCTGA
>NZ_JAFGYW010000556.1:0-246 GCF_017491595.1 Pseudomonas sp. 51_B | reverse complement strand
CGGGGGTGTTACCTTCGCCGAAGATCGGGAAGAAGTAGCCCAAAGTGCTGAACAGCAATACGAAATAGCCGACATTCCCTAGCCAGGCGCTGATCCAGTACCCCCATGCTGATGAGAAACCCATGTAATCGCCGAAGCCTGCCTTGGCGTAGGCATAGACTCCCGAGTCCAGTTCAGGTTTACGGTTGGCCAGCGTCTGGAACACGAACGCCAAGGCCAGCATGCCCACAGCGGTGATTGCCCAGC
>NZ_JAFGYW010000056.1:0-1705 GCF_017491595.1 Pseudomonas sp. 51_B | reverse complement strand
CCGACCACAAGTGCAACTAATGCGCCTAGCTTTAGTTTTCCCGAAGAATCAGACATTTAACAACTCCTGCCAGGAGAAAGTTGACGACAGCATAAATCCGTCGCCGTGGCCTTGAACTGACGTGAATCAGTTCTAGGCAAGGTGAAGGTAGGAAATTTCCTTCACGCGCTCCTGGAGAGTGCCAACAGCTCAGCTGCAGGCCTTATGCGCTGGCACCTCCATGTACGGCTAGAGCGAACGCTCTGTTTAACCTGCGATCTCTGAAGCTAGTTGCTTTCACCGTTTTCGCAAATTTTTCACAAAAAATTGTGCGTTTTATAGGTTTCTTTTCTTGTTGTGTTACAACTGCTAGCGTTACAGGAATTTTATAAGTTACTTCCGTCATTACAGGCATGAGTTTAATTTTAAGCCGGTCTATATAGCGCTAAAAGATGGCGCACAGGGTTGTTTCAGTCTCTGGCAATGTGAACAAGGAACAGCATGAACGAACCAGGACAAAAGCTGCGCCTGGGCGCACTGATCGCATTGGTGGTCGGTTCGATGATCGGTGGCGGGATCTTTTCGCTGCCGCAGAACATGGCTGCCCGCGCCGACGTCGGCGCGGTTCTAATTGGCTGGGCAATCACCGCTGTGGGCATGCTGGCCTTGGCGTTCGTGTTCCAGACGCTGGCCAACCGTAAACCTGAACTGGACTCGGGAGTCTATGCCTACGCCAAAGCTGGCTTCGGCGAGTACATGGGGTTTTCCTCGGCATGGGGGTACTGGATCAGTGCCTGGATGGGCAATGTCGGCTATTTCGTATTGCTGTTCAGCACTTTGGGCTACTTCTTCCCGATCTTCGGCGAAGGTAACACCCCCGCGGCCATCATCGCTGCATCGGTGCTGCTGTGGGCCGTGCATTTTCTGGTACTGCGCGGCATCAAGGAAGCAGCCTTCATCAACCTGGTCACCACTGTGGCCAAGGTCGTGCCGCTGGTGCTGTTTGCGCTGATTTGCCTGTTCGCCTTCAAGCTCGAGGTGTTCACCGCCGACATCTGGGCCGTGGGTACTCCCGAGCTTGGCAGCGTGATGAACCAGGTACGCAACATGATGCTGGTCACCGTCTGGGTGTTCATCGGCATCGAAGGCGCAAGCATCTTCTCGTCACGGGCGGAAAAACGCTCCGACGTGGGCAAGGCCACGGTCATCGGCTTCATCACCGTGTTGCTGTTCCTGGTGCTGGTCAACGTGCTTTCGCTAGGCATCATGACCCAGCCGGAGCTGGCCAAGCTGCAGAACCCGTCGATGGCTGCGGTGCTCGAGCATGTGGTAGGCCATTGGGGTGCGGTGCTGATCAGCGTCGGGCTGATCATCTCGCTGCTCGGCGCCCTGTTGTCCTGGGTGTTGCTGTGCGCCGAGATCATGTTCGCTGCGGCCAAGGACCACACGATGCCGGAGTTCCTGCGCCGGGAAAACGCCAACCAGGTGCCGGCGAACGCGCTGTGGCTGACCAACGCGATGGTGCAGATCTTCCTGGTCATCACGCTGTTCTCCAACAGTACCTACCTGTCGCTGATCTACCTCGCCACCTCGATGATCCTGGTGCCTTACCTGTGGTCAGCGGCGTATGCCTTCCTGCTGGCACTGCGCAGCGAGACATACGAACAGGCCCTGGCCGAACGCAAGAAGGACCTGATCATCGGTGCCATCGCACTGCTTTACGCCA
>NZ_JAFGYW010000555.1:0-246 GCF_017491595.1 Pseudomonas sp. 51_B | reverse complement strand
GGGTGATGTCGTGCCTGCGGCTGTTGTGGGCGCTTCGAGCCCGGCGCGGCAACTGCTGCTCGATGCTTTGATACGTCACCGCTGGAAGCCAGCGGAAGCGGCACGGGCGTTAGGGATATCGCGGGCGGCGCTCGATCCCACAGGCGCCAAACCCCTAAAGCCAGGCCATAAAAAACCCCGGAACAGGTCCGGGGTTTTGTTCATCACGCTAACGCGATCACTCCTGGTTGGCCAGTTTGTGCTCGA
>NZ_JAFGYW010000554.1:0-246 GCF_017491595.1 Pseudomonas sp. 51_B | reverse complement strand
AGTCCGGCTTGGGGTCGAAATATCCGATACCAGGGGTCTGGTGTCGGATTTTTTTTGGGTTCAATCTGAGCCGTTTAGTGCCTGTGAGATCGAGCGCCGCCCGCGCGGCGCATCGCGAGCTGCGCTCCACCGAAGAGCTCACGCCGAACCTCTAGGCTTAAATGGTCAGCATTAGCCTCGGGCTGGTTCTGATCTGCCCGTGCATCATGTGTCGTCTTTGCACAGCGCCCAACATATTGAGCCCAA
>NZ_JAFGYW010000553.1:0-246 GCF_017491595.1 Pseudomonas sp. 51_B | reverse complement strand
CGAATGCCAGGGTCAGCATGCCCACTGCGGTGATTGCCCAGCCAATTAGAACCGCGCCGACGCCGGCACTGGCGGCCATGTTCTGCGGCAGCGAAAAGATCCCGCCACCAATCATCGAGCCGACCACCAATGCGATCAGTGCGCCCAGGCGCAGCTTTTGTCCTGGTTCGTTCATGCTGTTCCTTGTTCACATTGCCAGAGACTGAAACAACCCTGTGCGCCATCTTTTAGCGCTATATAGACCGG
>NZ_JAFGYW010000552.1:0-246 GCF_017491595.1 Pseudomonas sp. 51_B | reverse complement strand
ACCACGTGCCTGCCAATGCGCTGTGGCTGACCAACTGCATGATCCAGGGGTTCTTGCTGATCACCCTGTTTTCGGCCGGCACCTATACCAGCCTGATCTACCTCGCCTCGTCGATGATTCTGGTGCCTTACCTGTGGTCAGCGGCGTATGCCTTCCTGCTGGCACTGCGCAGCGAGACATACGAACAGGCCCTGGCCGAACGCAAGAAGGACCTGATCATCGGTGCCATCGCACTGCTTTACGCCA
>NZ_JAFGYW010000551.1:0-246 GCF_017491595.1 Pseudomonas sp. 51_B | reverse complement strand
GTACCTGGTTCATCACGCTGCCAAGCTCGGGAGTACCCACGGCCCAGATGTCGGCGGTGAACACCTCGAGCTTGAAGGCGAACAGGCAAATCAGCGCAAACAGCACCAGCGGCACGACCTTGGCCACGGTGGTCACTTGGTTGATGAACGCCGCCTCCTTGATGCCGCGCAGCACCAGAAAATGCACGGCCCACAGCAGCACGGAGGCGCAAGCGATGGCAACCGGCGTATTGCCCTGGCCAAATA
>NZ_JAFGYW010000550.1:0-246 GCF_017491595.1 Pseudomonas sp. 51_B | reverse complement strand
CCGCCATCACCGACACCATCGATACCTCGACGGTGACTCTGACCGCGACCCCAAGCGTGACCGAAGGCGGCACCGTGGTTTACACCGCCACCGTCAACGCACCGGTTACTGGTGCTCCGCTGGTGATCACCCTGGCCAACGGCCAGACCATTACCATTCCGGTCAACGCAAGCTCCGGCTCGGTTGACTACGTTGCGCCAAACAACGTCTACAACACCAACACGCCGCTGACCAACAGCATCACTA
>NZ_JAFGYW010000549.1:0-246 GCF_017491595.1 Pseudomonas sp. 51_B | reverse complement strand
ATTCACGTCAGTTCAAGGCCACGGCGACGGATTTATGCTGTCGTCAACTTTCTCCTGGCAGGAGTTGTTAAATGTCTGATTCTTCGGGAAAACTAAAGCTAGGCGCATTAGTTGCACTTGTGGTCGGTTCGATGATCGGTGGCGGGATCTTTTCGCTGCCGCAGAACATGGCTGCCCGCGCCGACGTCGGCGCGGTTCTAATTGGCTGGGCAATCACCGCTGTGGGCATGCTGGCCTTGGCGTTCG
>NZ_JAFGYW010000548.1:0-247 GCF_017491595.1 Pseudomonas sp. 51_B | reverse complement strand
CCGCGACTACGACAGCGGTCGAGAGATGATTGCCTACACCAATGCCATGCTGCGCTATCACGATGGCAAGGGTGTGTTGACCGAGTGCGATTTTCAGCAGCGCTGCCGTCGTTACCAAAGCTCGGGCATTTCCAGATATTGAGCGCCGATCAGGTTATCTGCCCAGTCGTTGGGAATGTGCGCCTGTAGTTGGATGGCGGTGGGGCCACCGAATTGATAGCTAAGGTTCTGCGGCGTCTGCAACAAC
>NZ_JAFGYW010000547.1:0-247 GCF_017491595.1 Pseudomonas sp. 51_B | reverse complement strand
TTTCTGTCACGGCTTTACTCATCGGTGCGGTGCTGGTGGTGGGGTTTTTAGGGATGGGGGTGGTGCTGCGAAGGGTATGGCTGTAGGGATTGGGCGCCTGTGAGATCGAGCGCCGCCCGCGCGGCGCTCGATCTCACAGGCGCTGCAAGGCTTTCGGCGAACACAAAAAGGTCCATAATCCCCCCTTAATCCCTTCATAGTGCAATGCCAGCTACACCACTGCGGGAGCTCCACCATGCACGTACTG
>NZ_JAFGYW010000546.1:0-247 GCF_017491595.1 Pseudomonas sp. 51_B | reverse complement strand
AGCCCGACGCTGATCAGCACCGCACCCCAATGGCCTACCACATGCTCGAGCACCGCAGCCATCGACGGGTTCTGCAGCTTGGCCAGCTCCGGCTGGGTCATGATGCCTAGCGAAAGCACGTTGACCAACACCAACAGTGCCAACACCCCGAGAAACCCCACCACCGTGGCCTTGCCGACATCCGACCGGCGCTGTGCGCGCCCCGAATAAACGCTGGCGCCTTCGATACCGATGAACACGAACACGG
>NZ_JAFGYW010000055.1:0-2150 GCF_017491595.1 Pseudomonas sp. 51_B | reverse complement strand
GCGCCGCGCGGGCGGCGCTCGATCTCAAAGGCGCTAAAAGGCTCAGATTGTTAGACCCCAAGCCTGAACTCAAATGCTTAAGTGAACAGCATTACGCAAACACCCGGTTTTTTTACTGTCACCGCATCGCTGTTTCGTCTTGTCACCAGACGCCCTCATTTTCCAAGGACACCCCTATGAACGATCGCCCAGCCCTGCGCTCGCAACGTTTGAACCAAGTCACTCAAGCTGCGCACAGCGAGCTCGATGCCCTGGTCAAATCCCACGCACCCTTCGACAGCCGTGAAAATTTCGCCCGTTTCGTCGTCGCCCAGTACCTGTTCCAGGCCGAACTGCAGAGCCTGTACAACGACCCGCAACTGATCACCATCGTTCCGGACCTTGCCCAGCGCTGCCGCGCCGAGCAAGCCCGCCTGGACCTTGCGGACCTTGATACCGAAGTGCCGGCGAGTGTGCCTGGGGCGCTGCGCAGCCCGAGCCTGGGTGAAGCACTGGGCTGGATCTTCGTCTCCGAAGGCTCCAAACTGGGCGCTGCGTTTCTGATCAAGCGTGCCGTGGCCCTGGAGTTGTCCGAAAATTTTGGTGCCCGCCACCTTGGCGAGCCGGCAGGTGGCCGCGCCGCAGGCTGGAAGCAGTTCACCCGCATTCTCGATGACTTGGCGCTGTCGCCCGAACAAGACGCCGCCGCCGAGCGCGGCGCGCAAGCCGCCTTCGAGCGCTTCACCGAACTGCTCAAGCATGCCTACGCCGCAGACACGGCATTGGCCTGATTCGCTCCAGCCGGCCGCCTTACCGGTGGCCGGACGTTTTCAATGCAGTGAGACCATGACCCGACCTGCCCGCTCGAAACTGTCCCGCCTACTGTATGGCATCCTGGCTTACACAAGCCTGGGCATCGGCCTGGTCGCCATCGTCATCCCCGGCCTGCCGACCACCGAGTTCATCCTGCTGGCTGCCTGGGCCGCCACGCGCAGCTCGCCACGGCTGTCGGCGTGGCTTGAGAACCATCGGGTGTTCGGGCCGATCCTGTACAACTGGCGCAACGGCAAGGTGATCCAGCGCCGCGCCAAGGTCAGCGCCACCCTCAGCATGCTGTTGTGTGCAGGGTTGATGCTGATTTTCCTCGAACACCACTGGCCGGTGTTTCTGGCGATCGCCGGCATGACACTTGGCAATCTGTGGATCTGGTCGCGCCCGGAGCAGCCCTGCACCGCAGGCTCACAAGCTCAGCAACCCTGAATACAGCAGGTAGGCAGCCAACCCCGCGCCGGCCAGCACAGCCGCGAAAATCAGCTTCTCCCATGCCGTGAACAGGGTTTGGCCCTGTTCATGTTTGGCCCGAGCGAACAGGATAACGCCTGGCGCATACAGTAGTGCCGACAGCAACAAGTACTTCAGGCCGCCGGCGTATAGCAACCACACTGCGTAAATCAACGCCACCAGCGCCACCATCAGGTCTTTGCGCCTTAGGCCCCGCTGGCCCTGGTAGCCTTCCCCGCGCCACGCGATCAATAGCGCGTAAGCCGCCGACCACAGGTAGGGCACCAGAATCATCGACGAGGCGAGGTAGATCAGGCTGGTATAGGTGCCGGCCGAAAACAGGGTGATCAGCAAGAACCCCTGGATCATGCAGTTGGTCAGCCACAGCGCATTGGCAGGCACGTGGTTGGCGTTTTCCTTGGCCAGAAAGCGCGGCATGGTCTTGTCACGGGCCGTGGCAAAAAGAATTTCGGCGCACAACAATGCCCAGGACAGCAAGGCCCCAAGCAGCGACACCGCCAGCCCAATACTGATCAGCAAGCCCCCCCAAGGGCCGACGATATGCTCCAGCACCGAGGCCAGCGACGGGTTCTGCAAACCGGCCAGTTCCGGTTGGGTCATGACCCCCAGCGACAGTACATTGACCAACACCAACAGTGCCAACACCCCGAGAAACCCCACCACCGTGGCCTTGCCGACATCCGACCGGCGCTGTGCGCGCCCCGAATAAACGCTGGCGCCTTCGATACCGATGAACACCCAGACGGTGACCAGCATCATGTTGCGCACCTGGTTCATCACGCTGCCAAGCTCGGGAGTACCCACGGCCCAGATGTCGGCGGTGAACACCTCGAGCTTGAAGGCGAACAGGCAAATCAGCGCAAACAGCA
>NZ_JAFGYW010000545.1:0-247 GCF_017491595.1 Pseudomonas sp. 51_B | reverse complement strand
AAGGACCGCGACGAAGCCATGGCGCGCATGCGCAATGCCCTGGACGAGATCGTCGTCGACGGCATCAAGACCAACATCCCATTGCACCGTGACCTGGTGCGTGATGAAGGTTTCTGCAAAGGCGGCGCTCGATCTCACAGGCGCTAAAATGTTGCGGCGAACACCTGCCAGCCCCGACGCTAGCCCTTCATTCGCGGCATTTCGATCCGATGCTCATGCACCCGCCGATATAAAGTCGCCCGCGATA
>NZ_JAFGYW010000544.1:0-247 GCF_017491595.1 Pseudomonas sp. 51_B | reverse complement strand
CGCGAGTAGCGGCTTTTTCCAGCGCTTCGCGCTGAGCGTCAGTGATGCGGGTCAGGGCCAGTTCCAGGCGCTCACGGCCCAGGATCAGATCATCGATGGAATTGGCGTCAACACCGTCGAAACGCTGCTGACCCGGATTTCGCCCGACATCTGGATCATCTGCTGAGCTGGGAAAGTGTGTCCGATGACGCGGTCAACCAGCGCGTGCTCGACATCATCAAGGCCGTGCGTGAGCGTGGTGACGCCG
>NZ_JAFGYW010000543.1:0-247 GCF_017491595.1 Pseudomonas sp. 51_B | reverse complement strand
CTACCTCGAGCACAAACTGGCCAACCAGGAGTGATCGCGTTAGCGTGATGAACAAAACCCCGGACCTGTTCCGGGGTTTTTTATGGCCTGGCTTTAGGGGTTTGGCGCCTGTGGGATCGAGCGCCGCGCGGGCGGCGCTCGATCTCACAGGCGCTAAAATGTTGCGGCGAACACCTGCCAGCCCCGACGCTAGCCCTTCATTCGCGGCATTTCGATCCGATGCTCATGCACCCGCCGATATAAAGTC
>NZ_JAFGYW010000542.1:0-247 GCF_017491595.1 Pseudomonas sp. 51_B | reverse complement strand
ATGCGGTGACAGTAAAAAAACCGGGTGTTTGCGTAATGCTGTTCACTTAAGCATTTGAGTTCAGGCTTGGGGTCTAACAATCTGAGCCTTTTAGCGCCTTTGAGATCGAGCGCCGCCCGCGCGGCGCTCGATCTGCGCTCCACCGAAGAGCTCAAGCCGAGCCTCTAGGCGTAAGTGAACAGCATTAGGATGTTTGCGAGATTTCAATGCCCTGCTCTTGATGGGTGGGCCTGCGTCGCGAAAGGGC
>NZ_JAFGYW010000541.1:0-247 GCF_017491595.1 Pseudomonas sp. 51_B | reverse complement strand
AAGGCCCAGTGAAGCACTCCCTGAGGGGCAGTCAAAGTGGCAATAATGACTAAACAGGTGGCAGGGTGAATGAAGGGCTCCGAGGGCTTGCCGCAACATCTTTGGCGCCTGCGGGATCGAGCGCCGCGCGGGCGGCGCTCGGTCTCACAGGCGCCAAACTTCTCAAGGCATGCACCTACAGCCGCGTAGCCCCCGAAAAAGCCCTGCCCGGCGGCACCTGCACCTGGGCGATGGCCACATTCAAGGC
>NZ_JAFGYW010000540.1:0-248 GCF_017491595.1 Pseudomonas sp. 51_B | reverse complement strand
ATTCGTGTTCCAGACCCTGGCCAACCGCAAGCCCGACCTGGACGGCGGTGTGTATGCCTATGCCAAGGCAGGCTTCGGCGATTACATGGGTTTCTCATCAGCATGGGGGTACTGGATCAGTGCCTGGATGGGCAATGTCGGCTACTTCGTGCTGCTGTTCAGCACCCTGGGCTTCTACTTTCCAGTATTTGGCCAGGGCAATACGCCGGTTGCCATCGCTTGCGCCTCCGTGCTGCTGTGGGCCGTGC
>NZ_JAFGYW010000539.1:0-248 GCF_017491595.1 Pseudomonas sp. 51_B | reverse complement strand
TGTGGTCCTTGGCCGCAGCGAACATGATCTCGGCGCACAGCAACACCCAGGACAACAGGGCGCCGAGCAGCGAGATGATCAGCCCGACGCTGATCAGCACCGCACCCCAATGGCCTACCACATGCTCCAGCACCGAGGCCAGCGACGGGTTCTGCAAACCGGCCAGTTCCGGTTGGGTCATGACCCCCAGCGACAGTACATTGACCAACACCAACAGTGCCAACACCCCGAGAAACCCCACCACCGTG
>NZ_JAFGYW010000538.1:0-248 GCF_017491595.1 Pseudomonas sp. 51_B | reverse complement strand
CGTTGTTCCACAAGTTCGAAGTAGCACTGGGCCGGGCGTGGCAGGTGTACGTTGCGGTGCAGTTCTTGGCTTACATCGCTTTGGGCAGCTACTTGATGGAGGTGGCCGAACGCGTACCCCTTGCCGCAGTCTGGGCGTTGGCGCTGGGCCTTGCCGCCTACCATTTTGGCGCCATCCTCGAAGGCATGCTGGGCAGCATCAAGAAGTACGAGCTATGGGTGCTCGGCGCCCTGCTGTTGCTGGGCATC
>NZ_JAFGYW010000537.1:0-248 GCF_017491595.1 Pseudomonas sp. 51_B | reverse complement strand
GCCGCAGAACATGGCCGCCAGTGCCGGCGTCGGCGCGGTTCTAATTGGCTGGGCAATCACCGCAGTGGGCATGCTGACCCTGGCATTCGTGTTCCAGACCCTGGCCAACCGCAAGCCCGACCTGGACGGCGGTGTGTATGCCTACGCCAAAGCTGGCTTCGGCGAGTACATGGGGTTTTCCTCGGCATGGGGGTACTGGATCAGTGCCTGGATGGGCAATGTCGGCTACTTCGTGCTGCTGTTCAGCA
>NZ_JAFGYW010000536.1:0-248 GCF_017491595.1 Pseudomonas sp. 51_B | reverse complement strand
ACCGCTCATTGAGCCAGCAGGACGCCAAGGCAGCTTAAGCTCAAGGGCGGCACTCAAGAGCCCGCATCCTGGATGCGGGCTTTTTTTTGTCCGACGTTAGGGGGCGGCGCCTGGGAGACCGAGCGCCCCATAAGCCGTAAAGCACACAACAAATCAAATTCAGTTGGCGTCCAGCAACCCAATCGCCTCGGCGCTGCAGGCCTGGATCCGTGCCCAGTCACCATTCTTGATCCAGCTGCTATCGAGCA
>NZ_JAFGYW010000054.1:0-2445 GCF_017491595.1 Pseudomonas sp. 51_B | reverse complement strand
CTCTGACCGCGACCCCAAGCGTGACCGAAGGCGGCACCGTGGTTTACACCGCCACCGTCAACGCACCGGTTACTGGTGCTCCGCTGGTGATTACTTTGGCTAACGGCCAGACCATCACCATCCCGGTAAACGCCAGCTCCGGCTCGGTCGACTACATCGCACCGAACAACGTCTACAACACCAACACGCCGCTGACCAACAGCATCACTAACGTCACTGGCGGCAACTACGAGAAGCTGGAAACCGCGGGTAACCCAACTACTTCGGTCACCGATGATCCGACCCAGCTGGACAGCACTGGCCTCACCTTGTCCGCTACCGGGACCGTCCAAGAAGGCGGCAGCATCGTTTACACCGCTACTCTGACCAATCCGGCCGGTAGCGAAATGACGGTTACCTTGAGCAATGGTGCCGTGATCACCATCGCCAAAGGCCAGACTCAAGGCAGCGTGTCGTTCGATGCCCCAGCCAACACTGTCTATGTCGATGCCGGCAATGTGAGTGTGAATGTCACCGGCACCACCGGTGGTGACTTCGAGAAGCTGGACGTCAGCCCGGCACCGGCTGTGACCGCCATCACCGACACCATCGATACCTCGACGGTGACTCTGACCGCGACCCCAAGCGTGACCGAAGGCGGCACCGTGGTTTACACCGCCACCGTCAACGCACCGGTTACTGGTGCTCCGCTGGTGATTACTTTGGCTAACGGCCAGACCATTACCATCCCGGTCAACGCCAGCTCTGGCTCGGTTGACTACGTTGCACCGAACAACGTCTACAACACGAACACGCCGCTGACCAACAGCATTACCAACGTCACTGGCGGCAACTACGAGAAGCTGGAAACCGCGGGTAACCCAACCACTTCGGTTACCGATGATCCAGCCAAGCTGGACAGCACCGGATTGAGCCTCAGCGCCACTGGCACCGTTCAGGAAGGTGGCAGCATCGTTTACACCGCGACCCTGACCAATCCGGCTGGTAGCGAAATGACGGTCACCCTGAGCAATGGTGCAGTAATCACCATCGCCAAAGGCCAGACTGAAGGCAGCGTGTCGTTCGATGCCCCAGCCAACACTGTCTATGTCGATGCGGGCAATGTAAGTGTGAATGTCACCAGCACCACTGGTGGTGACTTCGAGAAGCTGAACGTCAGCCCAACACCGGCTGTGACCGCTATCACCGACACCATCGATACCTCGACGGTGACCCTGACGGCCACTCCGTCCGCTGTTGAAGGTGGCGTGGTCACCTACACCGCGAGCGTGACTTCGCCAGTTACCGGTACTCCGCTGGTAATCACCCTGGCCAACGGCCAGACCATTACCATCCCGGTCAACGCCAGCTCCGGCTCGGTCGACTACGTCGCACCGAACAACGTCTACACCACCAATACCCCACTGACGAACAGCATCACTAACGTCACTGGCGGCAACTACGAGAAGCTGGAAACCGCGGGTAACCCAACCACTTCGGTTACCGATGATCCGACCCAGCTGGACAGCACTGGCCTCACCTTGTCCGCCACTGGCACCGTCCAGGAGGGCGGCAGCATCGTTTACACCGCTACTCTGACCAATCCGGCTGGTAGCGAGATGACGGTTACCTTGAGCAATGGTGCCGTGATCACCATCGCCAAAGGCCAGACTCAAGGCAGCGTGTCGTTCGATGCCCCAGCCAACACTGTCTATGTCGATGCCGGCAATGTCAGTGTGAATGTCACCAGCACTACCGGTGGTGACTTCGAGAAGCTGAACGTCAGCCCAACGCCGGCTGTGACTGCTATTACCGACACCATCGATACTTCCACAGTGACTCTGACGGCCACTCCGTCCGCTGTTGAAGGTGGCGTGGTCACCTACACGGCGAGCGTGACTTCGCCAGTTACCGGTACGCCACTGGTGATCACCCTGGCCAACGGCCAGACCATCACCATCCCTGTCAACGCCAGCTCCGGCTCGGTCGACTACGTCGCACCGAACAACGTCTACACCACCAATACCCCACTGACGAACAGCATCACTAACGTCACTGGCGGCAACTACGAGAAGCTGGAAACCGCGGGTAACCCAACCACTTCGGTTACCGATGATCCGACCCAGCTGGACAGCACTGGCCTCACCTTGTCCGCCACTGGCACCGTTCAGGAAGGCGGCAGCATCGTCTACACCGCTACTCTGACCAATGCGGCCGGTAGCGAAATGACGGTTACCTTGAGCAATGGTGCCGTGATCACCATCGCCAAAGGCCAGACTCAAGGCAGCGTGTCGTTCGATGCCCCAGCCAACACCGTCTATGTCGATGCCGGCAATGTGAGTGTGAATGTCACCGGCACCACCGGTGGTGACTTCGAGAAGCTGGACGTCAGCCCGGCACCGGCTGTGACCGCCATCACCGACACCATCGATACCTCGACGGTGACTCTGACCGCGACCCCAAGCG
>NZ_JAFGYW010000535.1:0-248 GCF_017491595.1 Pseudomonas sp. 51_B | reverse complement strand
GGTGATGAAGCCGATGACCGTGGCCTTGCCCACGTCGGAGCGTTTTTCCGCCCGTGACGAGAAGATGCTTGCGCCTTCGATGCCGATGAACACCCAGACGGTGACCAGCATCATGTTGCGCACCTGGCTCAGCACATTGCCGAACTGCGGGTTGCTCTGGCCCCAAATATCGCGCGTGAAGATATCGGCGCGAAACGCGAAAGCGGCAATGACCACGAAGATCAGCAACGGCACGATTTTGGCCACGG
>NZ_JAFGYW010000534.1:0-248 GCF_017491595.1 Pseudomonas sp. 51_B | reverse complement strand
AGCAAGCTTGCAACTGTGGGGATTTACCCGCGAAGGCGATGGTGAAGTCATCAGCGCATTCATGGGTGAACCCGCCCACATAGGGGCTAGTGCTGGGGCTCGGCGTTAGCTCTTCGGTGGGGCGCAGCTCGCGATGCGCCGGGCGGGCGGCGCTCGATCTCACAGGCGCTAAAAGGCTCAGATTGAACCCCATAGGGCCGGCATTCAGCCATCAGACCGAAGGCTGAGCCAATGGCGCAGGGGTAGTC
>NZ_JAFGYW010000533.1:0-248 GCF_017491595.1 Pseudomonas sp. 51_B | reverse complement strand
GCACGGCCCACAGCAGCACCGATGCAGCGATGATGGCCGCGGGGGTGTTACCTTCGCCGAAGATCGGGAAGAAGTAGCCCAAAGTGCTGAACAGCAATACGAAATAGCCGACATTCCCTAGCCAGGCACTGATCCAGTACCCCCATGCCGAGGAAAACCCCATGTACTCGCCGAAGCCAGCTTTGGCGTAGGCATAGACTCCCGAGTCCAGTTCAGGTTTACGGCTGGCCAGCGTCTGGAACACGAAC
>NZ_JAFGYW010000532.1:0-248 GCF_017491595.1 Pseudomonas sp. 51_B | reverse complement strand
GCAACACCCAGGACAACAGGGCGCCGAGCAGCGAGATGATCAGCCCGACGCTGATCAGCACCGCACCCCAATGGCCTACCACATGCTCGAGCACCGCAGCCATCGACGGGTTCTGCAGCTTGGCCAGTTCCGGTTGGGTCATGACCCCCAGCGACAGTACATTGACCAACACCAACAGTGCCAACACCCCGAGAAACCCCACCACCGTGGCCTTGCCGACATCCGACCGGCGCTGTGCGCGCCCCGAA
>NZ_JAFGYW010000531.1:0-249 GCF_017491595.1 Pseudomonas sp. 51_B | reverse complement strand
TCTTCCCGATCTTCGGCGAAGGTAACACCCCCGCGGCCATCATCGCTGCATCGGTGCTGCTGTGGGCCGTGCATTTTCTGGTACTGCGCGGCATCAAGGAAGCAGCCTTCATCAACCTGGTCACCACCGTGGCCAAAATCGTGCCGTTGCTGATCTTCGTGGTCATTGCCGCTTTCGCGTTTCGCGCCGATATCTTCACGCGCGATATTTGGGGCCAGAGCAACCCGCAGTTCGGCAATGTGCTGAGCC
>NZ_JAFGYW010000530.1:0-249 GCF_017491595.1 Pseudomonas sp. 51_B | reverse complement strand
GGCTGGCGGTGTCGCTGCTTGGGGCCTTGCTGTCCTGGGCATTGTTGTGCGCCGAAATTCTTTTTGCCACGGCCCGTGACAAGACCATGCCGCGCTTTCTGGCCAAGGAAAACGCCAACCAGGTGCCGGCGAACGCGCTGTGGCTGACCAACGCGATGGTGCAGATCTTCCTGGTCATCACGCTGTTCTCCAACAGTACCTACCTGTCGCTGATCTACCTCGCCACCTCGATGATCCTGGTGCCTTACC
>NZ_JAFGYW010000529.1:0-249 GCF_017491595.1 Pseudomonas sp. 51_B | reverse complement strand
GCAGCGACACCGCCAGCCCAATACTGATCAGCAAGCCCCCCCAAGGGCCGACGATATGCTCCAGCACCGAGGCCAGCGACGGGTTCTGCAAACCGGCCAGTTCCGGTTGGGTCATGACCCCCAGCGAAAGCACGTTGACCAGCACCAGGAACAGCAACACGGTGATGAAGCCGATGACCGTGGCCTTGCCCACGTCGGAGCGTTTTTCCGCCCGTGACGAGAAGATGCTTGCGCCTTCGATGCCGATGA
>NZ_JAFGYW010000528.1:0-249 GCF_017491595.1 Pseudomonas sp. 51_B | reverse complement strand
CGATACCCGCTATGCCCGGGCCCAGGAACATGTCCAGGTGGTGCAAGGTCTCTGGAATTCGTACGAGGACGATGCCTTCCCTCGGGACCGCACTAGTGGCCGCTTCCTAGACCCGGCCAAGTTGCACACCCTGGGCCATCAGGGCGAGTTCTTCAAGGTTAAAGGGCCGCTGAACATCCAGCGCTCACCCCAGGGCCAACCGCTGATCTTCCAGGCCGGGGTGTCTGAAGACGGCCGCGATTTCGCAGC
>NZ_JAFGYW010000527.1:0-249 GCF_017491595.1 Pseudomonas sp. 51_B | reverse complement strand
GGTAGGGCACCAGAATCATCGACGAGGCGAGGTAGATCAGGCTGGTATAGGTGCCGGCCGAAAACAGGGTGATCAGCAAGAACCCCTGGATCATGCAGTTGGTCAGCCACAGCGCATTGGCAGGCACCTGGTTGGCGTTTTCCCGGCGCAGGAACTCCGGCATCGTGTGGTCCTTGGCCGCAGCGAACATGATCTCGGCGCACAGCAACACCCAGGACAACAGGGCGCCGAGCAGCGAGATGATCAGCC
>NZ_JAFGYW010000526.1:0-249 GCF_017491595.1 Pseudomonas sp. 51_B | reverse complement strand
CAATATCGCGTCGTACAAACAAGGCGGTCGCGCGCGCCTGTCACAGGCGTTACTGGCCCGAAACAGACGTAGGAGCGAGCGCAGCTCGCGATGCGCCGCGCGGGCGGCGCTCGGTCTCCCAGGCGCCGCCCCCTAACGTCGGACAAAAAAAAGCCCGCATCCAGGATGCGGGCTCTTGAGTGCCGCCCTTGAGCTTAAGCTGCCTTGGCGTCCTGCTGGCTCAATGAGCGGTTCAGTGCGCTGAACAGA
>NZ_JAFGYW010000053.1:0-2735 GCF_017491595.1 Pseudomonas sp. 51_B | reverse complement strand
GGGTTGGCGTCAGCGCCGGCCACACGGTGCTCGATACGCACGGCATCCGGCGAGCCGGTCGGCACGCGCAGGGCCACGGTGCGGTTGTCCAAGCCCCAGCTCGGCGCGTTCGGCACGTAGAACTGCGCGCCGAAACGGCGGTACGAGTTGACGTTCGGGCAGAGGAAAGCCATGGACGCGGGCAGGGTCTCGAGCACACCGCCGACAGCGTGACGTAGCGCGGCGTTCTGCTCGGGATCCTCGCTGGTGAAGATGTTGTTGCCATCTTTGTCCAGCACGGAGATGTGTACGTGCAGGCCGTTGCCAGCCTGGCCCGGGTAGGGCTTGGCCATGAAGGTGGTGTCCATTTCATGGTCGTAGGCGATGTTCTTTATCAGCCGCTTGAGCAGCACTGCGTAATCGCAGGCCTTGAGCGGATCGGGAACGTGGTGCAGGTTGACTTCGAACTGCGCCGGGGCGCTTTCCTTGACGATGGCGTCAGCTGGGATGCCTTGCTCTTTGGCACCTTCCAGGATGTCCTGCAGGCAGTCGGCATATTCGTCGAGGTCGTCGATCAGGTACACCTGGGTCGACTGTGGGCGCTTGCCCGAAATCGGCGAGCGTGGCGGCTGCGGGCGGCCGTTCACGTTTTCCTGGTCGATCAGGTAGAACTCAAGCTCGAATGCGGCGCAGATGGTCAGGCCCATTTCGGTGAACTTGCTCACCACCTGACGCAGCACTTCACGCGGGTCGGCGAAGAACGGCTCGCCTTCGAGTTCGTGCATGGTCATCAGCAGCTGGGCGGTAGGGCGCTTCTGCCAGGGTTCGTTGGAGAGGGTGCCGGGGATCGGGTAGCAGATACGGTCAGCATCGCCGATGTCCAGGCCAAGGCCTGTGCTTTCGACGGTGGAACCGTTGATGTCCAGGGCAAAGAGGGAGGCAGGCAGGTTGATGCCTTTTTCGTAAACCTTGTGGAGGCTGGTGCGCTCTATGCGCTTGCCACGCACCACACCATTCATATCTGCAATCAGAAGGTCAACGTAGAGAACCTCAGGATGTTCCTTAAGGAACGCGTTCGCTTCGTTAAGCTGAACGGCACGCGGGGGTACCGACATGATGCAACACCTTTGTTGTTAAAAATATCAATCAAGGGGGGCTTGCAGACCCAGTCAATCGAAAAGCCATACTGATGTCAAGCCAACCCAATGATGCCCTGAAATGGCACATCGACGGCAGATTTGCTGCATATCGGGGCGTGCCATTATCCGCTATTTCTCTTACCAAGAGCTATCTTCGCCGAGCCGTGTTTTATTTTTTACGGAGGTGTTGTGTAAAAAAATTAACAAGGCTAAGCTCGGACTCAACCCAAAACACAATAATACGAGGGTCACATGGTCCGCTTGTCGCGACCTGAACGCGCTGCCTGCGCAGTGCAGTCGGGTATCCCTGTCGTTCCCGTAGGCATCAGCCCAGCGGTGGCCTGCATGGCCGCAATAATTGACGCTTTGCGTGCCAGGGCCACACCTCGTAACGCCTTTTCGTTGCTCTTCTCGTATATCTGCCCTTCGATTTCACTACGGACACGCTTGTTTTCAGTGTATCCACAGTGCGCCTGCGTGTGGGTTTTTGCTTTAGCAATCTACTCCATCCAGAATCAGAGCGCGGACCACCTTACCTCCTGAGGTATTTATGAGTAACAACCTCGACCAGCTCACCGATTGGTTGAAAGAGCACAAGATCACCGAAGTCGAATGCCTGATCAGTGACCTGACTGGCATCACCCGCGGCAAGATCTCGCCGACCAACAAATTCATCGCCGAAAAAGGCATGCGCCTGCCCGAGAGCGTGCTGCTGCAGACCGTGACCGGCGACTATGTCGACGATGACATCTATTACGACCTGCTCGACCCAGCGGACATCGACATGATCTGCCGCCCTGACCAGGATGCGGTGTTCCTCGTGCCGTGGGCCATCGAGCCGACGGCCCAGGTGATTCACGACACCTACGACAAGAAGGGCAACCCGGTCGAGCTGTCGCCGCGCAACGTACTGAAGAAAGTGCTCAAGCTCTACGCCGACAAGGGCTGGCAGCCAATCGTCGCGCCAGAGATGGAGTTCTACCTGACCAAGCGCAGCGAAGACCCGGACTTCCCGCTGCAACCGCCAGTCGGCCGCTCCGGGCGCCCTGAAACGGGCCGCCAGTCGTTCTCGATCGAGGCGGCGAACGAATTCGATCCGCTGTTCGAAGATGTGTATGACTGGTGCGAACTGCAGCGCCTGGACCTGGACACGCTGATTCACGAAGATGGCACGGCGCAGATGGAAATCAACTTCCGTCATGGTGATGCCCTGCACCTGGCCGACCAGATTCTGGTGTTCAAACGCACCATGCGCGAGGCCGCGCTCAAGCACAACGTCGCTGCCACCTTCATGGCTAAGCCCATGACCGGCGAGCCGGGCAGCGCCATGCACCTGCACCAGAGCGTGGTCGATGTGGCCACGGGCAAGAACATCTTCAGCAATGAAGACGGCAGCATGAGCGAGCTGTTCCTGAACCACATCGGTGGCCTGCAGAAGTTCATCCCCGAAGCGCTGCCGCTGTTTGCCCCCAACGTCAACTCGTTCCGCCGCTTCCTGCCCGATACCTCGGCGCCGGTGAACGTGGAGTGGGGCGAAGAAAACCGCACCGTTGGCCTGCGCGTACCGGATGCCGGCCCGCAGAACCGCCGTGTCGAGAACCGCCTGCCAGGCGCTGA
>NZ_JAFGYW010000525.1:0-250 GCF_017491595.1 Pseudomonas sp. 51_B | reverse complement strand
CCGACGTGGGCAAGGCCACGGTCATCGGCTTCATCACCGTGTTGCTGTTCCTGGTGCTGGTCAACGTGCTTTCGCTAGGCATCATGACCCAGCCGGAGCTGGCCAAGCTGCAGAACCCGTCGCTGGCCTCGGTGCTGGAGCATATCGTCGGCCCTTGGGGGGGCTTGCTGATCAGTATTGGGCTGGCGGTGTCGCTGCTTGGGGCCTTGCTGTCCTGGGCATTGTTGTGCGCCGAAATTCTTTTTGCCAC
>NZ_JAFGYW010000524.1:0-250 GCF_017491595.1 Pseudomonas sp. 51_B | reverse complement strand
GGCAGGAGTTGTTAAATGTCTGATTCTTCGGGAAAACTAAAGCTAGGCGCATTAGTTGCACTTGTGGTCGGCTCGATGATTGGTGGCGGGATCTTTTCGCTGCCGCAGAACATGGCCGCCAGTGCCGGCGTCGGCGCGGTTCTAATTGGCTGGGCAATCACCGCAGTGGGCATGCTGACCCTGGCATTCGTGTTCCAGACCCTGGCCAACCGTAAACCTGAACTGGACTCGGGAGTCTATGCCTACGCCA
>NZ_JAFGYW010000523.1:0-251 GCF_017491595.1 Pseudomonas sp. 51_B | reverse complement strand
GCGATCGCGCCATTGCAACTTGCGGTAGTTGAAGTTGCGCCCCAGCGTGCGGCCGTCGGCCTGAAGGCCGTTTGCCTCCACCGCATTGCCTTGCAGCGAGCCGTCCAGCCACTGCAGCCCGCCAGCCCGGCCAACGCGGCAGCGCTTCGCGCGATACCAATATCTGGGAAAAAGGCAGCGACAACCTGCTGCATAACGACAACAACATGGCCCAGCTGCGCTTTGAGCATTGGCTCAACGACGACTGGACA
>NZ_JAFGYW010000522.1:0-251 GCF_017491595.1 Pseudomonas sp. 51_B | reverse complement strand
GGCAATGTGAACAAGGAACAGCATGAACGAACCAGGACAAAAGCTGCGCCTGGGCGCACTGATCGCATTGGTGGTCGGTTCGATGATCGGTGGCGGGATCTTTTCGCTGCCGCAGAACATGGCCGCCAGTGCCGGCGTCGGCGCGGTTCTAATTGGCTGGGCAATCACCGCAGTGGGCATGCTGACCCTGGCATTCGTGTTCCAGACCCTGGCCAACCGCAAGCCCGACCTGGACGGCGGTGTGTATGCCT
>NZ_JAFGYW010000521.1:0-252 GCF_017491595.1 Pseudomonas sp. 51_B | reverse complement strand
AGGAAATTTCCTACCTTCACCTTGCCTAGAACTGATTCACGTCAGTTCAAGGCCACGGCGACGGATTTATGCTGTCGTCAACTTTCTCCTGGCAGGAGTTGTTAAATGTCTGATTCTTCGGGAAAACAAAAGCTGCGCCTGGGCGCACTGATCGCATTGGTGGTCGGTTCGATGATCGGTGGCGGGATCTTTTCGCTGCCGCAGAACATGGCTGCCCGCGCCGACGTCGGCGCGGTTCTAATTGGCTGGGCA
>NZ_JAFGYW010000520.1:0-255 GCF_017491595.1 Pseudomonas sp. 51_B | reverse complement strand
GCCGTGGACGACAGCAACGCCGTGACCGCAACCGAACAGCAGATGGAGCTGTCGGGCAATGTATTGACCAACGACGTGCAAGGCGCCGACCGTGTAGCAGGTGGGCCGGTGATTGCAGGCACCTTCAACGGTACCTACGGCACGCTGGTCCTGGCAGCCGATGGTTCCTACACCTACACACTTAATCCCGATGCACCGGGCTTCAAAAATCTGGGCGGTGGCGGCATTGGCATAGAGAACTTCTCCTACACAATC
>NZ_JAFGYW010000519.1:0-255 GCF_017491595.1 Pseudomonas sp. 51_B | reverse complement strand
CCAATGCTCTATGGTCGTCAAGAAATTCTGTAGCCAGAATGTCCTGTTGGACAGCCCAGCGAATTCGGATATGCGATTTGTGATGTTGCGAATTTTCGGGTCTTTCGTCTTCACCACCACAATCTGCACTGCAGATTGCTTGGGTGTTATATGGTCAAGCCTCACGGGCAATTAGTATTGGTTAGCTCAACGCCTCACAGCGCTTACACACCCAACCTATCAACGTCGTAGTCTTCGACGGCCCTTTAGGGGATT
>NZ_JAFGYW010000518.1:0-255 GCF_017491595.1 Pseudomonas sp. 51_B | reverse complement strand
AGACTCCTACGGGAGGCAGCAGTGGGGAATATTGGACAATGGGCGAAAGCCTGATCCAGCCATGCCGCGTGTGTGAAGAAGGTCTTCGGATTGTAAAGCACTTTAAGTTGGGAGGAAGGGCAGTAAGCTAATACCTTGCTGTTTTGACGTTACCGACAGAATAAGCACCGGCTAACTCTGTGCCAGCAGCCGCGGTAATACAGAGGGTGCAAGCGTTAATCGGAATTACTGGGCGTAAAGCGCGCGTAGGTGGTT
>NZ_JAFGYW010000517.1:0-255 GCF_017491595.1 Pseudomonas sp. 51_B | reverse complement strand
CTTTCGGCGTGCGAGTTTTTCACTCGCATTGTCGTTACTCATGTCAGCATTCGCACTTCTGATACCTCCAGCAAGCTTCTCAACTCACCTTCACAGGCTTACAGAACGCTCCTCTACCGCATCACCAAAGGTGATACCCGTAGCTTCGGTGCATGGTTTGAGCCCCGTTACATCTTCCGCGCAGGCCGACTCGACTAGTGAGCTATTACGCTTTCTTTAAAGGATGGCTGCTTCTAAGCCAACCTCCTAGCTGTC
>NZ_JAFGYW010000516.1:0-255 GCF_017491595.1 Pseudomonas sp. 51_B | reverse complement strand
CTTTCGGCGTGCGAGTTTTTCACTCGCATTGTCGTTACTCATGTCAGCATTCGCACTTCTGATACCTCCAGCAAGCTTCTCAACTCACCTTCACAGGCTTACAGAACGCTCCTCTACCGCATCACCAGAGGTGATACCCGTAGCTTCGGTGCATGGTTTGAGCCCCGTTACATCTTCCGCGCAGGCCGACTCGACTAGTGAGCTATTACGCTTTCTTTAAAGGATGGCTGCTTCTAAGCCAACCTCCTAGCTGTC
>NZ_JAFGYW010000052.1:0-2866 GCF_017491595.1 Pseudomonas sp. 51_B | reverse complement strand
GAGGACGATGCCTTCCCTCGGGACCGCACTAGTGGCCGCTTCCTAGACCCGGCCAAGTTGCACGCCCTCAATCACAGGGGCGAGTACTTTTCGGTGGTCGGGCCGCTGAACATACAACGTTCGCCGCAGGGCCAGCCGGTGATCTTCCAGGCCGGCGATTCCGAACAGGGCCGCGACCTCGGGGCCGCTACTGCCGACGTAGTGTTCACACACGCTGCAAGCGTCGAGCAGGGCCAGGCGTTCTACCGCGATATCAAAGCTCGGGCCGCGCGGCGGGGGCGTGACCCGGAGCAGCTGTTGGTCATGCCAGGGGCGGAAATCTTCGTGGGCGATAGCGACGAGGACGGTCGCGAGATCGAACGCCACTATCATCAGACCGATCATAGCTTCGACCTGGCACTGAAGGAATTTGGGCGTAATTTTGGCTGGCACGATTTCAGCCAGTACGACCTTGATGAGCCGTTTCCCCAGGCCAGCCTCGAGTTCGCCCGCAGCAGCTTTTTCACCAACGCCAAGCGTATCGCTGACCAAGCCCGGGACAAAGGTTTTAGCCTGCGCCAGGCAGTCGAGTTCGGTCGCCAGCTGCGTCCGGGAGCCTTCGTCGGTTCGGCGCAGACCGTGGCGCAAAGGATGGCCGAGTGGTTCGAGGCCCGGGCGCTGGACGGTTTCAATATCTACATCGGCCATCCCGGGCAGTTCCGCCGTTTCACCGAAGAGGTGGTGCCGCTGTTGCAGGAGCGGGGGGTTTACCGCACGGCGTATGAAGGCAGCACCTTGCGCGAGAATCTGGGGTTGCCCATCCCACGCTTTGGTGGTTAGTCGGTTCGCGGGGCTGGCGAGTAGTCCCGCGGCATGCGCTAGGTTTGTAAGTCGCCTGCCCGACGTTGTTGACCCCCTGCAAACCCAGCAGGCTACGCATCTGGATAGCCGGTGATGCGCCCAATAGGGCGTTTCAGCAGGGGGGGAACCTACTAGGCTGAGCGGGTGATGCAAGCGCCTTGCTGCTGCGCAACCAGCGCACGAATCCGCGGAATCAGCTCTTGCCCATATTCCACGGCGTCTCGTAACTGCTCGAACCCGCGAAATAGAAAAGTGCTTACGCCCAGTTCGTAATAGGCTAGCGCAGCCTCGGCCACCTGCTCGGGCGTGCCGACCAGCGAGGTAGAGTTGCCGGCGCCGCCGCCCAAGGCCGCGATCTCGGTCCACAACCGGGTGTCATGTACTTTGCGCTCTGCAGCCAACTGCACAAGGCGTTCGGAGCCGGCGTTGCTCTTACCGAAATTTTTCTCGCGGCGCTTGCCCTGGCGGATGCTGATGCGTTGCTGGGCATCGGCTAAGATGCGCTCGGCCCGCGCCCAGGCCTCTTCTTGCGTGGCACCGAGGATGGGGCGTAACGAGAGACTGAAGCGGATATGATTCTCCCGCCCGTACCGGGCAGCCGCCTTGCGCACCTGAGCGATGCGCTCGCGCACTTGCTCCAGTGGTTCACCCCACATCATGTATACGTCGGCATGTCGCGCGGCGACTTCCACTGCCGCGTCCGATGCCCCGGAGAAGTAGACTGGCAGCTTGCCCACGGGTTTGACCAGGGTCAGGTTGTCTTCCACCCGGTAGTGCGCCCCTTGATGGTCGAATGGAGTGGTCTGGGTCCAGGTATTGTGCAGTACCTCTAGGTATTCGTCAGTGCGCGCATACCGCGCATCCTTGTTGAGGAAGTCGCCGCTATCGCCGCCGGTGATCACATTGATCGAGGCACGGCCACGGCTCAATTGGTCGAGTGTGGCGAACTGTCGAGCGGTGAAGGTCGGGGCCTGGAAGCCGGGGCGGTGCGCCACAAGTAGGCCGATGCGCTCTGTCAGTGCAGCGACGTAGCTGGCCAGAATCATCGAGTCTGGGGCACTGGTGTTAACCGCCAGCAGGGCTTTATCGAAGCCTGCGTATTCCTGGGCCTGGGCAAAAGCCTTGATGAAGTCCAGGTCAACCAGCGGGCCTCGGGGAGCCTGGGATTCGCTGCTTTCCTGGGCGCTGATGAAGCCAATGAATTCAAGGGTCATGTGGTGGAACTCCTTTAGCAAGGGCAGTGGTCAGGCGCAAGCAGTCTGGCTGCGGATTCGGCTGTAGCGGTTGGTAGGCACGCTTAGGCCAAAGCTGTCGCGCAACGTGCTGCCTGTATACTCGCTGCGCACCAGGTTGCGGGCCTGGAGAAGGGGTACTACCAGTTCGGTGAAGTACTTCAGACCATCGGGCAGCAACGAGTTGATGATGAAACCGTCGGCGGCGCCGCCCTCGAACCAAGCCTGTAAGGCATCGGCAACCTGTTCGGGGGTGCCTGTGAAGTCCCGCCGCGGGCGCGAGAAGCGCAAGGCAATTTCGCGCAGGCTCAGGCCCTCTTCGCGGGCCAGTTGTTTCAACTGGTCGGCAGTGCCTTTATGGCTGTTGTCGCCGAGTGTTCCTAGGTCGGGGAAGGGCGCGTCCAGGTCATGCTGGGTGAAATCGTAGTCGTTGAACGGTCGGCCAAGGGCGACCAGGGCATCTTCGACGCTCACCAATTCCACGGCCTGCTGGTAGCGGCGCTCGACCTCTGCTTCATCGCGGCCGATGATGGGGCGGATACCCGGCAGAATGAACAGTTGGTCGGGTTCGCGACCATGGCCGGCGGCGCGCCGTTTCAGGTCGTGATAGTAAGCGCGTGCGTCAGCGTATGACTCGGGGTTGACGAAGATTGCGTCGGCGTTCTGCGCTGCGAAATCGCGGCCGTCTTCAGACACCCCGGCCTGGAAGATCAGCGGTTGGCCCTGGGGTGAGCGCTGGATGTTCAGCGGCCCTTTAACCTTGAAGAACTCGCCCTGATGGCCCAGGGTGTGCA
>NZ_JAFGYW010000515.1:0-255 GCF_017491595.1 Pseudomonas sp. 51_B | reverse complement strand
AGACTCCTACGGGAGGCAGCAGTGGGGAATATTGGACAATGGGCGAAAGCCTGATCCAGCCATGCCGCGTGTGTGAAGAAGGTCTTCGGATTGTAAAGCACTTTAAGTTGGGAGGAAGGGCAGTAAGTTAATACCTTGCTGTTTTGACGTTACCGACAGAATAAGCACCGGCTAACTCTGTGCCAGCAGCCGCGGTAATACAGAGGGTGCAAGCGTTAATCGGAATTACTGGGCGTAAAGCGCGCGTAGGTGGTT
>NZ_JAFGYW010000514.1:0-258 GCF_017491595.1 Pseudomonas sp. 51_B | reverse complement strand
GCCTGATACCCAGCAGTGAAACTGGCTATCAGTCTATATCTATCACATATCCGAATTTTTAAAGAACGATCTGACAAAAGCCAGAAATCAACATTCGACGCGAATGTTCATTTCTGAATTCGATCAGGTGCAACGTCTTCAACCATGAATCAAGCAATTCGTGTGGGAGCTCATCAGCAGGCTGATGTCGTCGATTAAGGAGGTGATCCAGCCGCAGGTTCCCCTACGGCTACCTTGTTACGACTTCACCCCAGTCAT
>NZ_JAFGYW010000513.1:0-267 GCF_017491595.1 Pseudomonas sp. 51_B | reverse complement strand
CGGTGTTGGCTGGTGCTGGGACCGTGATCGAGCCTTCGGTCAAACCTTTGCCAATGGTGATGACTTCACCATTGCTCAGGGTGATCTTCATCTCGCTACCGGCCGGATTGGTCAGGGTAGCGGTGTAAACGATGCTGCCACCTTCCTGGACGGTGCCGGTAGCGGACAGGGTGAGGCCAGTGCTATCGAGCTTCGCCGGGTCATCCGTAACCGAAGTGGTTGGGTTACCAGCCGTTTCCAGCTTCTCGTAGTTGCCGCCAGTGACAT
>NZ_JAFGYW010000512.1:0-267 GCF_017491595.1 Pseudomonas sp. 51_B | reverse complement strand
CGGTGTTAGCTGGCGCATCGAACGAAACGCTGCCTTCAGTCTGGCCTTTGGCGATGGTGATCACGGCACCATTGCTCAAGGTAACCGTCATCTCGCTACCGGCTGGATTGGTCAGGGTGGCGGTGTAGACGATGCTGCCGCCTTCCTGGACGGTGCCGGTAGCGGACAGGGTGAGGCCAGTGCTATCGAGCTTCGCCGGGTCATCCGTAACCGAAGTGGTTGGGTTACCAGCCGTTTCCAGCTTCTCGTAGTTGCCGCCAGTGACAT
>NZ_JAFGYW010000511.1:0-268 GCF_017491595.1 Pseudomonas sp. 51_B | reverse complement strand
ACAGGATCATCAAGGTTGTTAATGTTCAGCGTCAGGGTCGCCGTGCTGGTATCGCCATCGGCATCCTTGATTGTGTAGGCGAAGTTCTCTACGCCACTGCCGCCACCGCCCAGATTTTTGAAGCCCGGTGCATCGGGGTTGAGTGTGTAGGTGTAGGAACCATCGGCTGCCAGGACCAGCGTGCCGTAGGTACCGTTAAAGGTGCCTGCAATCACCGGCCCACCTGCTACACGGTCGGCGCCTTGCACGTCGTTGGTCAATACATTGC
>NZ_JAFGYW010000510.1:0-276 GCF_017491595.1 Pseudomonas sp. 51_B | reverse complement strand
ACACCGCTACCCTGACCAATCCGGCCGGTAGCGAGATGAAGATCACCCTGAGCAATGGTGAAGTCATCACCATTGGCAAAGGTTTGACCGAAGGCTCGATCACGGTCCCAGCACCAGCCAACACCGTGTATGTCGATGCCGGCAATGTCAGTGTGAATGTCACCGGCACCACCGGTGGTGACTTCGAGAAGCTGGACGTCAGCCCGGCACCGGCTGTGACCGCCATCACCGACACCATCGATACCTCGACGGTGACTCTGACCGCGACCCCAAGCG
>NZ_JAFGYW010000509.1:0-280 GCF_017491595.1 Pseudomonas sp. 51_B | reverse complement strand
GGCTGGAACGTGGTCACCAGCGGCGATGCTGGCACTGCGGGCAATTATGGGTTGGACGAGCACTACGACTACGATACCCGCTATGCCCGGGCCCAGGAACATGTCCAGGTAGTTCAGGGCCTGTGGGTGGTGCAAGGTCTCTGGAATTCGTACGAGGACGATGCGTTTACCCGCAACAAAGAGACCGGCGAGTTTTTCGACCCGGCCAAGCTGCACACCCTGGGCCATCAGGGCGAGTTCTTCAAGGTTAAAGGGCCGCTGAACATCCAGCGCTCACCCC
>NZ_JAFGYW010000508.1:0-291 GCF_017491595.1 Pseudomonas sp. 51_B | reverse complement strand
ACGTTGCGCCAAACAACGTCTACAACACCAATGCACCGCTGACCAACAGCATCACCAATGTCACCGGCGGCAACTACGAGAAACTGGTTACCACCGGTACTCCTAGCACCACGGTCACCGACGACCCAGCGAAGCTGGACACCACCGGTGTCACCTTGACGGCGACCAACACCGTCCAGGAAGGTGGCCAAATCACCTACACCGCCAAGCTGACCAACCCAGCCGGTAGTGAGATGAAGGTCACCCTCAGCAATGGTGCGGTCATCACCATCGCCAAGGGCCTGAGCGAAG
>NZ_JAFGYW010000507.1:0-293 GCF_017491595.1 Pseudomonas sp. 51_B | reverse complement strand
TCACAACGCCGCCCTCGGTCACGCTTGGGGTGGCCGTCAGGGTTACGGTGCTGGTGTCGATGCTGTCGGTCACGGCGGTTACCGCCGGGGTTGGGCTGACGCTCAGCTTCTCGAAGTCACCGCCGGTAGTGCCGGTAATGGTCGTGCTGACGCTGCCGGCATCGATGTACACGGTGTTTTTCGGTGCATCGACAGTGACAGTACCTTGGCTCTGGCCCTTGGCGATATTGATGACTGCACCGTTGCTCAGGGTCACCGTCATCGCGCTGCCGGCCGGGTTGGTCAGCTTGGCG
>NZ_JAFGYW010000506.1:0-295 GCF_017491595.1 Pseudomonas sp. 51_B | reverse complement strand
AGCTTGGCGGTGTAGGTGATCTGGCCGCCTTCCTGGACGGTACCGGTGGCGCTGAGGCTGACGGTAGTGGTGTCCAGGTTGGCAGGGTTGTCGGTTACCGTGGTGGTCGGTGTACCAGCGGTGACCAGTTTTTCGTAGTTGCCGCCCGTTACGCCCGTGATGCTGTTAGTCAGCGTCGGGTTGGTGGCATATACGTTGTTAGGTGCCACGAAGTCCACGGAGCCGGTGGTCTGATTCAGGCCAATGGTGATGCTTTGGCCGTTGGCCAGGGAGATCACCAATGGCGAACCAGTGA
>NZ_JAFGYW010000051.1:0-3061 GCF_017491595.1 Pseudomonas sp. 51_B | reverse complement strand
CCGAACTCAGTAGTGAAACGATGCATCGCCGATGGTAGTGTGGGGTTTCCCCATGTGAGAGTAGGTCATCGTCAAGATTCATTTCGCAAAACCCCTATCTGCGTATGCAGGTAGGGGTTTTGTCTTTTCTGGTGCTAATCCGTGCTGCTTCGGGCAGATACCGGCCGCCCTTTGCCTATGCAAGCCTCCAACCCATAGCTATCATGCCAGCCTTATTCCAAGTCGAGACTGGCATGCTGAAGTTGTTGAATCTCCTCAAGGATGGCCGATTCCATTCCGGAGAAGCCTTGGGGGCAGCCCTCGGGGTGAGTCGCAGCGCCGTTTGGAAGCAGCTGCAACACCTGGAATCCGAGCTGAACCTTACCATTCATAAGGTTCGTGGGCGTGGCTACCAGTTGGCTGCGCCCCTGAGCTTGCTTGATGCGCAGCTTATCAATGAGCTTAGCGAAGGTGAGGCCTGGCCCGTTTTCATCCACGACACCATAGACTCGACCAACGCTGAAGGTCTGCGCCTTGCTAGTAAGGGGCAATCCACTCCATTCCTGGTTCTGGCTGAGCGTCAAAGTGCTGGGCGTGGTCGCCGCGGGCGTATGTGGGTGAGCCCCTTCGCGGAAAACCTCTATTACAGCCTGGTGTTGCGCGTCGATGGCGGGGTGCGTCAGCTAGAGGGGCTCAGCTTGGTTGTAGGGTTGGCGGTGATGCGCACCTTACAAGGTTTTGGAGTCAAGGACGTGGGCTTGAAGTGGCCCAATGACGTGTTGGTCGCCGGGCAGAAGATAACGGGGATCCTTCTCGAGCTCGTGGGTGATCCTGCGGACGTTTGCCATGTGGTGCTCGGAATAGGCATCAATGTGAATATGCAAGTCAACGAGCAGGTCGACCAGCAGTGGACATCGATGCGGCGTGAAATAGGTACGACGATCGACCGTAATCGCTTGGTGGCCACGCTCAACCAGCAACTGCAGCATGAATTGACCAGGCACCGGCGCTACGGTTTTGCGGCGTTTCAGGAAGAGTGGGAGCAGGCGCATCTCTGGCAGGGGTGTAACGTGTCCCTGATTGCAGGTAATAGCCAGATCGATGGTGTTGTTTTGGGTGTGGATGGGCAGGGCGGATTGCGTCTGGACGTCGATGGTGTGGAAAAGAGCTTCAGTGGTGGTGAGCTCAGTTTGAGGTTGCGTGATGATTCTTGAGCTCGATTGCGGAAACAGCTTCATCAAGTGGCGTGTCATTCACGCTGCCGACGCCACCATCGTAGGCGGCGGCATTGTAGATTCCGACCAGGCACTGATCGATGACGTCAGGGCGCTGGCTTCCTTGCGGCTTACCGGTTGCCGAATCGTCAGTGTGCGCAGCGAAGATGAAACTTCGGCGCTATGTGCGCTGATCGACAAGGCGTTTGCCGTGCTTGCCCGAGTTGCCGAGCCTGCCCCTGCAATGGCAGGAGTGCACAACGGGTATGAGGATTACCAGCGCCTGGGCATGGATCGCTGGCTGGCAGTGCTTGGCGCCTTTCACCTTGCCAAAGGTGCATGTCTGGTCATTGACTTGGGGACAGCGGCAAAGGCTGACTTCGTCTCTGCGTCAGGAGAGCACCTCGGTGGCTACATTTGTCCTGGTATGCCATTGATGCGTAGCCAGCTGCGTACACACACCCGCCGTATCCGTTATGACGATGCATCGGCCGAACGTGCCTTGAGTAGTCTCTCACCGGGCCGGTCCACTGTAGAGGCGGTAGAGCGTGGGTGTGTATTGATGCTGCAAGGATTTGCTCGCACCCAGCTGGAGCAGGCGCGTGCCTTATGGGGTGATGATTTCTCAGTGTTCCTGACAGGTGGAGATGCACCGCTGGTACGAGAGGCGGCGCCACAGGCCAGGGTGGTCCCCGACTTGGTGTTCGTTGGCCTGGCAATGGCCTGTCCGCTGGACTGAGGTGTTTATGCGTTGGTTGTTTTTGCTGTTGTTGGTGCTCAATGCCTTCTATTACGTGTGGAACCAGCAGCAGGCTCCTCTCAGGGCCAAGGACGTCGCCCCGCTGTCTTTGTACAAGGGCAGCCAGCAAGAAATTCGTCTGCTTAAGGAAACAGGCGCAACTGCTGCAGGGCAGCGCCGCGACGAGTGCCTGGTGGTGGGCGGCGTTTCGGCTCGCGAGCAGCTCGAGGCGCTGCGTCAACGGTTGGTGAGCCTGGATATCAATGCAGCTCCCGTGTCTGGTCAATTGCCTGGTGCTGATGGTTTGTGGCTCAAGGTGTCGCCGGAAAGCGAGCGTTTGCTGGACCAAACCGTGCTTGATGCACTTTCTAATGATTTCAAAGACTTAAAACGTAAAATTATTTTCTGCCAGGGTATTGCAACTGGTGAATAGCTTGATAGAATGGCGCCCGCTTCACAGGGAACACCACTTAGGTGGCAGAACTGGAAGCGAGTGTCAAAGCAGCTAAGTTTCAGATTTGATTAAAAAAATTGGAAAAAACGCTTGACACTAGGACGGCAGACACATAGAATGCCGGCCACATCTGGAGGGATTCCCGAGCGGTCAAAGGGGACGGACTGTAAATCCGTTGCGAGAGCTTCGAAGGTTCGAATCCTTCTCCCTCCACCAGTTTTAGCGAGAGCCGCAAGCTCCGCGGGTATAGTTTAGTGGTAGAACCTCAGCCTTCCAAGCTGATGATGCGGGTTCGATTCCCGCTACCCGCTCCAAGTTTGCTGGATTTTGCGCATAGTGTTTCGCTCTTGTAGCTCAGTTGGTAGAGCACACCCTTGGTAAGGGTGAGGTCAGCGGTTCAAGTCCGCTCAAGAGCTCCATATAAACAAGGCAGATATGAAAATATCTGCCTTTGTTTTATCAGCGTAATGCTATTTCTTCTGCGGAGGATTGTATCGATGGCTAAGGAAAAGTTTGATCGTTCCCTTCCCCACGTTAACGTCGGCACTATCGGCCACGTTGACCACGGTAAGACCACTCTGACCGCAGCTCTGACTCGCGTCTGCTCCGAAGTTTTCGGTTCGGCCGTCGTTGAGTTCGACAAGATCGACTCGGCTCCAGAAGAAAAAGCGCGCG
>NZ_JAFGYW010000505.1:0-300 GCF_017491595.1 Pseudomonas sp. 51_B | reverse complement strand
TACGCGCAGAACTCACAAATTTTACCTTAGCCTGATACCCAGCAGTGAAACTGGCTATCAGTCTATATCTATCACATATCCGAATTTTTAAAGAACGATCTGACAAAAGCCAGAAATCAACATTCGACGCGAATGTTCATTTCTGAATTCGATCAGGTGCAACGTCTTCAACCATGAATCAAGCAATTCGTGTGGGAGCTCATCAGCAGGCTGATGTCGTCGATTAAGGAGGTGATCCAGCCGCAGGTTCCCCTACGGCTACCTTGTTACGACTTCACCCCAGTCATGAATCACACCGTG
>NZ_JAFGYW010000504.1:0-307 GCF_017491595.1 Pseudomonas sp. 51_B | reverse complement strand
TGTGGTTGGCGTTCCTCGGGTTCATGGCGTTGCGGGCAGTGACGTTGGGGTGGGTTGGGTGGCGGTTGTGGCGCCGTGATCTGTGGGTTGGTTGAGCGGGGGTATGGCGAAAGTCATGCAGCGCCGGTGAGATCGAGCGCCGCGCGGGCGGCGCTCGATCTCACCGGCGGAAAAGGTGCCGCGCCGGACACCCCCAATCACGAAGAAAGGTAAGAGGACCGGGTCAACCCCAAACGCAGCGCATCCAGAAACTGGGTTCGCTCCCGCGGGCTGATCTTGGCGCTGGCTACCTTGTCGCGGTAGTGGG
>NZ_JAFGYW010000503.1:0-313 GCF_017491595.1 Pseudomonas sp. 51_B | reverse complement strand
CGGTGTTGGCTGGTGCTGGAACCGTGATAGAGCCTTCGGTCAAACCTTTGCCAATGGTGATGACTTCACCATTGCTCAGGGTGATCTTCATCTCGCTGCCAGCCGGATTGGTCAGGGTAGCGGTGTAGACGATGCTGCCGCCTTCCTGGACGGTGCCGGTGGCGGACAAGGTGAGGCCAGTGCTATCGAGCTTCGCTGGATCATCGGTAACCGAAGTGGTTGGGTTCCCAGCGGTTTCCAGCCTCTCGTAGTTGCCACCGGTGACATTGGTGATGCTGTTGGTCAGCGGCGTATTGGTGTTGTAGACGTTGTT
>NZ_JAFGYW010000502.1:0-313 GCF_017491595.1 Pseudomonas sp. 51_B | reverse complement strand
CGAGCGCCGCCCGCGCGGCGCATCGCGAGCTTTGCTCGCTCCTACGTTTGTTTCGGGCCAGTAACGCCTGTGACAGGCGCGCGCGACCGCCTGGTTCATACAACGCGATATCGCGCCAGGCCCCAAAGCGTTCGCGCGCAAATCCCGCAGGATTGATTGGCCCGAAACAAACGTAGGAGCGAGCGCAGCTCGCGATGCGCCGCGCGGGCGGCGCTCGGTCTCACAGGCGCCAAACTTCTCAAGGCATGCACCTACAGCCGCGTAGCCCCCGAAAAAGCCCTGCCCGGCGGCACCTGCACCTGGGCGATGGCCA
>NZ_JAFGYW010000501.1:0-317 GCF_017491595.1 Pseudomonas sp. 51_B | reverse complement strand
AGATCGAGCGCCGCCCGCGCGGCGCATCGCGAGCTACGCTCGCTCCTACGTTTGTTTTCGGCCAGTGACGCCTGTGACAGGCGCGCGCGACCGCCTGGTTCATACGACGCTATCTCGCGCCATGCACCAAGGCGTCCGCGCGCAAATCCCGCAGGATCAATTGGCCCGAAACAAACGTAGGAGCGAGCGCAGCTCGCGATGCGCCGCGCGGGCGGCGCTCGATCTGCGCCCCAACATCAACCTCAAGGCATACACCCCAAAGGCTCAATCACTCTTCCGCCTGATCCTCACCACCCTGTCGGCTCATCCCGTACTTA
>NZ_JAFGYW010000500.1:0-319 GCF_017491595.1 Pseudomonas sp. 51_B | reverse complement strand
TAACCGCCGTGACCGACAGCATCGACACCAGCACCGTAACCCTGACGGCCACCCCAAGCGTGACCGAGGGCGGCGTTGTGACCTACACCGCCACCGTGACCGCGCCTGTGACGGAGAAACCGCTGGTGATCACTTTGGCTAATGGCCAGACCATCACCATCCCAGTCAACGCAAGCTCTGGCTCGGTCGACTACGTTGCGCCAAACAACGTCTACAACACCAATGCACCGCTGACCAACAGCATCACCAATGTCACCGGCGGCAACTACGAGAAACTGGTTACCACCGGTACTCCTAGCACCACGGTCACCGACGACCC
>NZ_JAFGYW010000499.1:0-330 GCF_017491595.1 Pseudomonas sp. 51_B | reverse complement strand
AGGTAGGCGTTCCGTACATCGTGGTCTTCCTGAACAAGGCTGACCTGGTAGACGACGCTGAGCTGCTGGAACTGGTCGAGATGGAAGTTCGCGACCTGCTGTCCACCTACGACTTCCCAGGCGACGACACCCCGATCATCATCGGTTCGGCTCGTATGGCGCTGGAAGGCAAAGACGACAACGAAATGGGCACTACCGCTGTCAAGAAGCTGGTAGAAACTCTGGATGCTTACATCCCTGAGCCAGTTCGTGCTATCGACCAGCCATTCCTGATGCCGATCGAAGACGTATTCTCGATCTCGGGTCGTGGTACCGTTGTTACCGGCCGTA
>NZ_JAFGYW010000498.1:0-330 GCF_017491595.1 Pseudomonas sp. 51_B | reverse complement strand
AGGTAGGCGTTCCGTACATCGTGGTCTTCCTGAACAAGGCTGACCTGGTAGACGACGCTGAGCTGCTGGAACTGGTCGAGATGGAAGTTCGCGACCTGCTGTCCACCTACGACTTCCCAGGCGACGATACCCCGATCATCATCGGTTCGGCTCGTATGGCGCTGGAAGGCAAAGACGACAACGAAATGGGCACTACCGCTGTTAAGAAGCTGGTAGAAACTCTGGATGCTTACATCCCTGAGCCAGTTCGTGCTATCGACCAGCCATTCCTGATGCCGATCGAAGACGTATTCTCGATCTCGGGTCGTGGTACCGTTGTTACCGGCCGTA
>NZ_JAFGYW010000497.1:0-354 GCF_017491595.1 Pseudomonas sp. 51_B | reverse complement strand
ATACGTTGTTAGGTGCCACGAAGTCCACGGAGCCGGTGGTCTGATTCAGGCCAATGGTGATGCTTTGGCCGTTGGCCAGGGAGATCACCAATGGCGAACCAGTGACCGGCGCGCTGACGGTAGCGGTGTAGGTGACCACTCCACCCTCGACGGCCGATGGCGTGGCGCTCAGGGTCACGGTGCTGGTGTCGATGGTGTCGGTGACCGAAGTAACCGCCGGCGTCGAACTGACGTTGAGCTTCTCGAAGTCACCACCGGTCGTGCCGGTGATGGTCGCTTCAACCTTACCGGCGTCGACGTACACGGTGTTTTTCGGTGCGTCGACGGTGATGGTGCCTTCGCTCAGGCCCTTGG
>NZ_JAFGYW010000496.1:0-360 GCF_017491595.1 Pseudomonas sp. 51_B | reverse complement strand
TCTCGTTGCCAGTCAGGGTGTAGCGGTAGCTCACAGTACCGGTCGCGGAATCGTAGCCGGTGACGGTCAGGGTATTGCCCTCAGGCGTGGTCACCGTTTGCGGGAAGCCTGCGGCCACGCCAGCAGTCACCACGGCAATACCACCCACGGTCAGGCTTTGCAGCCCATCTGCTGCGGTGACCTTGAACGTGCCTTGCTGGGTCAGCGCATTGGCATCCGGCGCACTACCGTCACTGAGGTTTTTCTCGTAGACGGTCAACTCACCGCTCTGCACATCCAAGCCGTTAAGGGTGACCGGGTCATCGAGGTTGTTGACGTTCAGCGTCAGGGTCGCCGTGCTGGTATCGCCATCGGCATCCT
>NZ_JAFGYW010000050.1:0-3597 GCF_017491595.1 Pseudomonas sp. 51_B | reverse complement strand
GGCATACATCGCCTTCACAATGGCGCTCTGCAGCTGCGTGTTCTGCAGCGTGTCGAGCATCTTCATCTGCTCCATCACGCTGTAAAACACATTTGCACCGCGAGTCTGCCCGTCCTCCACGGGTTCAAAAACGTGAATGAACGAGGCGCGCCCGCCGGGTAACTCACGGGGTATCCATGTCCATTTCTGCGGCATCCAGCCAGGATACCCGTCCTCGCTGACGTAATATCCCAGCGCCGCACCGCTGTCATTAATCTGCACACCGGCACGGCAGTTCCGGCTGTCGCCGGTATTGTTCGGGTTGCTGATGCGCTTCGGGCTGACCATCCGGAACTGTGTCCGGAAAAGCCGCGACGAACTGGTATCCCAGGTGGCCTGAACGAACAGTTCACCGTTAAAGGCGTGCATGGCCACACCTTCCCGAATCATCATGGTAAACGTGCGTTTTCGCTCAACGTCAATGCAGCAGCAGTCATCCTCGGCAAACTCTTTCCATGCCGCTTCAACCTCGCGGGAAAAGGCACGGGCTTCTTCCTCCCCGATGCCCAGATAGCGCCAGCTTGGGCGATGACTGAGCCGGAAAAAAGACCCGACGATATGATCCTGATGCAGCTGGATGGCGTTGGCGGCATAGCCGTTATTGCGTACCAGATCGTCTGCGCGGGCATTGCCACGGGTAAAGTTGGGCAACAGGGCTGCATCCACACTTTCACTCGGTGGGTTCCACGACCGCAACTGCCCTCCAAATCCGCTGCCACCGCCGTGATAACCGGCATATTCGCGCAGCGATGTCATGCCGTCCGGCCCCAGAAGGGTGGGAATGGTGGGCGTTTTCATACATAAAATCCTGCAGGTCCCCTGCGTCGCTGTGTCATGCCGGTCTGCACTTCCAGCTCTGCAATATATTTTTTCAGGTCAGACACGGAAGTGGCCGTAAACTCCACCCTTCGTCCGTCTTTCTGTACTGTTGCCACCCGTTTACCTGTCATCAGGTCATGCAGTGCCGCACGGGCAGCGGCAAGTTCTTCCTGTCGCGTCATTCATCCTCTCCGGATAAGGCACGGGCGTAATCTGCCAGTGTTTTCTTGTTGGTTGCTGCACCATCCTCTTCCTGCAGGCTCGCCAGCAGCGCACTGAGATCCAGCTGCCAGCGGGAAATACTGATGCGCAGCGCCGCCAGCGCATAAACGAAGCAGTCGAGTGCCTCATTGCGTCGCTTTTTGCTGTCCCACAGTATTTTTTTCCTGCCATCCACCCATTTTTCGACCTGCTCTTCAGCAGTCAGCTGCTGCGCTTCGGTCAGATCAAAAATATCCGGGTTATTCGGGAAGTGAACGGCACCGGGAAGCGGTTCATCCCCTTCCGGCGTCAGTGTGAAGCGGTTATAAATCTGCTCTTTCGCGGTATCCGTACCGATTTCGGTAAGGTAAACCCCGTTTTTGTTTCGCTTACGTGGCATGCTGGCCACCGGCTTTCCGTAGACGGATGCCCCTTTAATGGGGATCACCCGGAACAGCCCATGTTTTTTCGAGCGTTCATACACAATGGTCGGGTCAATCCCGCCAGTATCCCAGCAGATACGGGATATCGACATTTCTGCACCATTCCGGCGGGTATAGGTTTTATTGATGGCCTCATCCACACGCAGCAGCGTCTGTTCATCGTCGTGGCGGCCCATAATAATCTGCCGGTCAATCAGCCAGCTTTCCTCACCCGGCCCCCATCCCCATACGCGCATTTCGTAGCGGTCCAGCTGGGAGTCGATACCGGCGGTCAGGTAAGCCACACGGTCAGGAACGGGCGCTGAATAATGCTCTTTCCGCTCTGCCATCACTTCAGCATCCGGACGTTCGCCAATTTTCGCCTCCCACGTCTCACCGAGCGTGGTGTTTACGAAGGTTTTACGTTTTCCCGTATCCCCTTTCGTTTTCATCCAGTCTTTGACAATCTGCACCCAGGTGGTGAACGGGCTGTACGCTGTCCAGATGTGAAAGGTCACACTGTCAGGTGGCTCAATCTCTTCACCGGATGACGAAAACCAGAGAATGCCATCACGGGTCCAGATCCCGGTCTTTTCGCAGATATAACGGGCATCAGTAAAGTCCAGCTCCTGCTGGCGGATGACGCAGGCATTATGCTCGCAGAGATAAAACACGCTGGAGGGGTCATCCGGCGTCCATTTGAGGCCAAACGGCGTCTCTTTGTCGCCAAATTTAAGATACTGCTCCTCCCCGCAATGCGGGCAGGCAACATGAAAACGCATAAAATGCGGGGATTCACTGGCTGCACGCTCAATCTGACAGGTGCCTCTCACTTTTGGCGTGGAGCCACGGATGGACTTTGGCCAGACCGAGCCTTCAATACGCTTGTCACCCAGGAACGTCGGAGAGCCTTCCTGTTCAATATCATCATCAAAAGCAGCAAGTTCATCATAACCCGCCACATCCACCGACTTTTCACGGTAGTTTTTTGCCGCTTTACCGCCCAGGCACCAGAAGCCACGCCCATTAGTGAAACGCTTCATGGTGAGCGTGTTATCCCGGTGCTTTTTGCCATACCACGGGGCCAGCGCCAGCAGCGACGGAATATCACGAATAGTCGGCTCAACGTGGGTTTTCATAAAGTTCTCGGCATCACCATCCGTCGGCAACCAGATAAGGGTGTTGCGCTGCTTATGCTCTATAAAGTAGGCATAAACACCCAGCAGCATTTTGGAATAACCGACACGGGCAGACTTCACCACATTCACCTCACGGATGTAGTCGCTGCCCATCGCATTCATGATGGCCCGCTGAAAGGGCAGTGTTTCCCAGCGCCCTTCCTGGTATGCGGATTCTTTCGGGAGATAGTAATTAGCATCCGCCCATTCAACGGCGGTCTGTGGCTCCGGCCTGAACAGTGAGCGAAGCCCGGCGCGGACAAAATGCCGCAGCCTGTTAACCTGACTGTTCGATATATTCACTCAGCAACCCCGGTATCAGTTCATCCAGCGCGGCTGCTTTGTTCATGGCTTTGATGATATCCCGTTTCAGGAAATCAACATGTCGGTTTTCCAGTTCCGGAAAACGCCGCTGCACCGACAGGGGGAGCCCGTCGAGAATACTGGCAATTTCACCTGCGATCCGCGACAGCACGAAAGTACAGAATGCGGTTTCCACCACTTCAGCGGAGTCTCTGGCATTCTTCAGTTCCTGTGCGTCGGCCTGCGCACGCGTAAGTCGATGGCGTTCGTACTCAATAGTTCCTGGCTGGAGATCTGCCTCGCTGGCCTGCCGCAGTTCTTCAACCTCCCGGCGCAGCTTTTCGTTCTCAATTTCAGCATCCCTTTCGGCATACCATTTTATGACGGCGGCAGAGTCATAAAGCACCTCATTACCCTTGCCACCGCCTCGCAGAACGGGCATTCCCTGTTCCTGCCAGTTCTGAATGGTACGGATACTCGCACCGAAAATGTCAGCCAGCTGCTTTTTGTTGACTTCCATTGTTCATTCCACGGACAAAAACAGAGAAAGGAAACGACAGAGGCCAAAAAGCTCGCTTTCAGCACCTGTCGTTTCCTTTCTTTTCAGAGGGTATTTTAAATAAAAACATTAAGTT
>NZ_JAFGYW010000495.1:0-382 GCF_017491595.1 Pseudomonas sp. 51_B | reverse complement strand
CTGGTGATCACCCTGGCCAACGGCCAGACCATTACCATTCCGGTCAACGCAAGCTCCGGCTCGGTTGACTACGTTGCGCCAAACAACGTCTACAACACCAACACGCCGCTGACCAACAGCATCACTAACGTCACCGGTGGCAACTACGAGAAGCTGGAAACCGCGGGTAACCCAACTACTTCGGTCACCGACGATCCAGCCAAGCTGGACAGCACTGGCCTCACCTTGTCCGCTACCGGCACCGTCCAGGAAGGTGGCAGCATCGTCTACACCGCTACCCTGACCAATCCGGCCGGTAGCGAGATGAAGATCACCCTGAGCAATGGTGAAGTCATCACCATTGGCAAAGGTTTGACCGAAGGCTCGATCACGGTCCCAGCAC
>NZ_JAFGYW010000494.1:0-422 GCF_017491595.1 Pseudomonas sp. 51_B | reverse complement strand
GTGTGTAGGTGTAGGAACCATCGGCTGCCAGGACCAGCGTGCCGTAGGTACCGTTAAAGGTGCCTGCAATCACCGGCCCACCTGCTACACGGTCGGCGCCTTGCACGTCGTTGGTCAATACATTGCCGGTCAGCTCCATCTGCTGTTCGGTTGCGGTCACGGCGTTGCTATCGTCCACGGCTTTGGGCACGTCATCGACAATGTTCACGTCCAGGCTACCGGTGGCAGTGCTGCCATCAATATCCTTGGCCACCACTTCGAAGTGTTCGCCGATGCTGTTGCTACCAGCGCCGTTGGGGTGGCTCTCGTTGCCAGTCAGGGTGTAGCGGTAGCTCACAGTACCGGTCGCGGAATCGTAGCCGGTGACGGTCAGGGTATTGCCCTCAGGCGTGGTCACCGTTTGCGGGAAGCCTGCGGCCACG
>NZ_JAFGYW010000493.1:0-428 GCF_017491595.1 Pseudomonas sp. 51_B | reverse complement strand
GTATTTTTCTGGAACAGCGGCCAGGAGCCGATCGTCGCGGCGGATCTGTCCGGCAAGAAGCCGCTCACGCTCCAACTGGCGCCCGCGCCGATCACCGGCGTCAGGATCTTCGAAAGCGTCAATGCGATCGGCGTCAAACTGGCGAGCGACCATCCGTTCAATCGGGACAAGAGCCGGAAAATCGTCACGTTCGACAGAATCGATCCCGGCCACGGCTTCGTCGTCAGCCTCGCATTCGAGGCGGGCCACGATCCGACGCCGCGCATGCTGGGCCCCATTCTCGGCGCGAGCCTCGACTATGCGGGGCCGATATGGGCGGTCGACCTCGCCTGCGACGGCAACGTCCGCCGGCAAGGCGCGCGTGCCCGCGCGGCACGCTGGATCAGCGGCATAGCGTGCGCCGTCGGCATCGGCGGGCAGTTCGTCCC
>NZ_JAFGYW010000492.1:0-428 GCF_017491595.1 Pseudomonas sp. 51_B | reverse complement strand
CGCCGGACGCGCCGGACGGCGTGCGTTTTCGTGAAGCGCGCCTGTTCAATTATCTGCTGCTGCAATCGGGCATGGTCGAGTACTTCACATCGCGCGTGGGTATCAGCGCCCAGACCCGGGTCCGCACGCCCCTGGACAACATCCGCAAGAAGCTGCCCAAAGACCTCAACAAAACCACCCCCAGCCCCGCCCGCTACGACTCGATGCGACCGGCCGACGCCGTCAGCGACCTGCTCACCGCGCTCTATGACATGAAGCTGCAACGGCGGATCGACAACGTCCACGCGACCACCACCAGTCGTACCGAAATGATCGCCGGCCTGATCTGGACGAGCGTTGAGTGGGTCGCGGCCATCGCCACCGCGCCCTTCCCGCTGTTGAGCCTGAGCACCGGCCTGTTGCTGGCCTTCAAGGACGCGATGCTCGCC
>NZ_JAFGYW010000491.1:0-428 GCF_017491595.1 Pseudomonas sp. 51_B | reverse complement strand
GGTACTGGATCAGCGGCGCGCCCGGCGACAGCGAGCCGCCGCTCACGTTCAGGCACATGCCGCTCGACACCGAAATCAGCCGGTACTTCGAGCCGACGGGCACGAGCGTCCATTGATCGTTCGTCTGCGCGTCGCCCTGGCACGGATACTGGATGATCGGCGCGCCGCTCGTCGTGTATCCGCCATATACGTTCAGGCATTGCCCGGTGCCTTGCGAGACGACGTGATAGCCGCTGCCGGCGGGCAGCAGCGACCAGCCCGTGGCGCCCTGATTCGAGCATGTTCCCTGGACGATCGATGCGCCGGCGGCCGTCGATCCGCCATTGACGCTCACGCAGAGGTTGCTGTTCGCCGCCGTGACGTTGGTGGCCGCGACGACGGGCAGATACAGATTGAATTGATCGTTGAGCGCGCCCGCGCCCTGGCAC
>NZ_JAFGYW010000490.1:0-428 GCF_017491595.1 Pseudomonas sp. 51_B | reverse complement strand
CTCCAGGGGTCTTGGCGCTGTTACAGAAGTCTGGTTTCTTGCTGGCACGACTTTCGGCGAGAGCGGCGACCGGGCTCACCGGTGCCTTGGTTTCATGGTTGCGCATGGAAGTACTCGCTGGTCGTAGCAACTGCACGCTTGCTGATTATTCCATTGCTCGATTCATGGAAATGAATCGCGGGGTATCCGTTCATTACCGGCACATCCTTGTGTTATTGAGTTGAAAGTTGGTGCTGCCGGCACACGGTGACCCAATGATCGGACGGGGTCAATTAAGCCGATTCCTCTTGTTTCGTAAGAAAAAATACCGCTGTGTAGGACGCTGGCCGTTTGAAAAGCAATTAATTGCCATCCCTGCGGCTTTTTTAACGCGCGCAGTGGTCAAGATGTTTCAATCGATTTCAATTCTTGGAGTGACGTTATGAGTG
>NZ_JAFGYW010000489.1:0-428 GCF_017491595.1 Pseudomonas sp. 51_B | reverse complement strand
ATCAGACCGTGGGGCCATTTTCGCAAGGTAATCCGGAGATCGTTGCGAACATTCTGTACAGCGATGCGGTCGGCCCGGGCGGCTTCCAGCAAGCGCTGACGGGGCTGACGCGGCCCGAGATGACGCAGTTCTACGTTCCGGTTCACGGCGATTCAGCCTATACCAGCCGAGGGGTGTCGTCGAACTTCGCCGCCGAGTTCGGCGCGCTTGCGACGCATTACGACTTCAACGGCGACGGCCGTGGAGACCTCCTGTGGGCGGACGGCGGCACGGGCAACATGGGAAACAGCACGACCGTCTACGGTAGTGTCTTGGTGGGCTTCACGCCGAGTTCGGCCGTGGGGCTGTACGACTTGAGGCTGCCCGGTTCGTCGATGAACCAGACGGCGAGCAAGGGTTTCGATGTCTACAGCACTGACCCGCTGCAC
>NZ_JAFGYW010000488.1:0-428 GCF_017491595.1 Pseudomonas sp. 51_B | reverse complement strand
CACGCGTGGCCCGCCGTGTCGTCGGCATCGGCCGCCGGCGTGCGAAGGCACTTTCGAGAACCGCTGATGGATGAACTCCTCTCATACTACGAACGGGAACTGGCGTTCCTGCGCCGGCACGTGCGCGATTTCGCCGAGCGCTATCCGAAGATCGCGAGCCGCATGCAGCTCGCGAGCGGCGCGGACGGCAGCAGCGAGGATCCCCAGGTCGAGCGGCTGTTCGAATCATTCGCGCTGACGGGCGCGCGCGCGTCGCGGCACATCGACGACGACTACTCCGAGTTCACGAAGGCGTTCGTCGAGGTGCTGTACCCGCATTATCTGCGCGTGTTCCCGTCGTGCTCGATCGCGTCGTTCGACATCGATGCGAGCCGCGCCGCGCAGATGTCGGCGGCCGTGGTCGTGCCGCGCGGCACGCAGTTGTACAG
>NZ_JAFGYW010000487.1:0-428 GCF_017491595.1 Pseudomonas sp. 51_B | reverse complement strand
GGCCTCGACTGGCGGCGCCCGCGGTGCGCCGCCAGTCGAGGCCGTGGTGCTCGTAGAAGCGATGGTCCTCGGTCGAGATCAGCGCGTCGACCATCTTCGGCGAGATGTCGGCGAGCGGCACCCATTCGCGGTTCGACGGCTTGAACTCGGCGAGCAGCTTGCCGTCGGCGGACAGGATCTGCGCGGGCGCGTCGACGCGCGCCTTGCGGATGTCGCCGATGCTCGGCGTGAACGGGATCAGCGCGAGCACGTAGAGCACGCACAGCGCGGGGAGAGCGGCGACGGCGAGCAGCACGCCGCGCCGCGTCGGGTGGCGCAGGCGGTGCAGGACGGCGGCGGCGTGCGGCTTCGCGGCGGCGAGCCAGGCCGCGCAACGCTCGAGGAAGGACGACACGATTCGGCGGTTCACGCGGTGAGGCGAATAGGGA
>NZ_JAFGYW010000486.1:0-428 GCF_017491595.1 Pseudomonas sp. 51_B | reverse complement strand
CCTCGTCGAAATTGAATCCCCCCAAGGTATGGCCGCAGAAATGGCTACGGCATCAGTTATCCTCACCTCATCGCACTTTGGCCTTGCCCTCTCCACCACACACGTTGCCACCGGTTCTATTCTTGGTACCGGACTTGGGCGCAAAAATGCGGAAGTACGGTGGGGAGTTGCCGGAAGAATGGTCATCGCCTGGATTATTACACTTCCCGCCGCGGCCATTGTTGGTGCACTTACCTACCTGCTAGGCCACTACATTGGTCTTTATAACGAAGTTCTAGGCGTTATTGTCGTCTTCATCATTCTCGTTATCGCTGCTAGCTACATCTTCTACCGCAGCCGCAAGACCCCTGTGAACGCCAACAACGTTAACGACGACTGGGACGACCACAAATCCTCCAAAGACTCCAGAGCATCCAAACTCTCCACAC